>JAXDQV010000120.1:0-7966 GCA_034667645.1 Chthoniobacter sp. | reverse complement strand
CCCCTGAAGGCGACTTTGCCGCTGGCATCGGACACAGTCACATTCAACGGCGGGACGGCACCATAAGCCATACAGGCGATGGCAAAACAGAGAGAGAGGACAGTGCCGCGGATCAGGTTCTTCATGATTCGAACATACTTCAAATCATGGCCGGGCCAAGCGTAGACCCCAGCGGCGAGAAATGTCCCCGCCTCGAAAAAGAAGGGGCGCCAAACCCAACGATCGATCCGTCGAACTCGCGCACCAACCCCTGCCCGCGCCCGACTCGCCTTTCTTATCCTGGATCACTTGCGCGATACCATTCTCAGGGTCGTACTTGCCATCGAGACCGGTATCAGTTCCGGGAGGAGGCAGCTCGCTCGCCGGGATTTGGGCGGATAAAGGCGCCGCTTGCAGGAAGAGTGCGACGGCCAAAGCAAAAAATAGTCGGACCATTTTCATCATGTAAGAATCCTCCGTGCGATGAGGGAAGTATGCTGCCGGCATTGGGCGATAGTCAATAGGGCGAGCCGCCGAGCAAAAGCTTGCCGGCCACCAGACGCTTAAATCCACTAAGGTGTCTCCCATGAGCGCCTGGAGCCGTGACTTGCCATTTCGGAACCTTAGTCTTTCGCCAGAGTTACCTGATTCTGGGAATCCTCGGGAGAGAACGCGCTGGGCCTCGTCTCCATGTCGGGCGCCATCCCGACTTGGATTTTTTTGTCGCTCACAAAGCGAACGATCATGGGCATGACGATCTCTCCTTTATCGCCCTTAACATGAATGTCGAGTTGCATTGGATTTTTCGTGGCGTCGAGGCGCCAGGTAACTTTGACACCTTCGCTTGACCCGATTACGGCCACTCCCCCTTGAAGCATTTGATAGGCTCCGTCCTCACGGAAGATCATGGTGGCGGCGGCTCCTGTGCTATCTTTGCCTTTCCATTCGCCGATTAAAGACGGAGCCGGTTCCTTCGCGGACGAAATTACCGGCAAAAGGACAAACAGGATCGTTAAGGCGCGCGAAGCGAGGGTAAGAAGAAGTGTTGGAGTTTGTTTCATGAGAGGGGAGAACCTTACGCCTCGCAGGTGTTGCAGCAAATCAGAATCGCTTGAAGACGGTGCGCCGTCTGGCGCGGGATTGGTCCGCAGGAAAACTTCGACACTAACTCGCAGTCTTTCATCTGGACTGCCGTCTTGGACAGAGGGCCGTCGACTGATGCGCGCGTTATAGCGTTGGCCATTCGCCCTCCCGCGCTCGCGGCGAGAAAAGAAAAACAGCGGCCTCGTTAGGACCGCCGTTACTAAGCAAGATCGGCGGTCATAGACGCGCCGCTACAGGTCACATCCCCAAGCTGCGCAGCCGACACCGCTGCCTCTACAGGAAACCTAGTTCACCAGGATGGTGGCGGGATCGCTCCAGGGGCCGGGACCGTTAGTTCCGACGGCGCGGAGGCGGACCCAGTAATCCTTTCCGCGGGTAAGACCCGATACTCCAATGCCGCGAGTGCTGGCGAAAGTCCCGCCATCAAGCCACGGTCCGGTATTAGGGTTTTTCGTATATTGCATCTCATAGGCGCTGGCCCGCGGGACGGCATCGCTCAACACCTGAATAACGCCGCTCACGCCAGTTTGTTTGAGCCGCACATTCCCGGGCGCGGCCACCGTTTCGCCGGTGGAGGTGGGCACCTTGCGCAAATCAAAGCCGCTCGTGGCGAGCATGGCTTCGGTGACATTGGGAACGAGCTCGAGGCCGCGAGCGAGCTTATCGAGCGAATCCGCCAACAAAGTGCGGGTAGCTATTACTTGCGCGTCGCGCGCCTGCCCTGGCTTCATGGCGAGGGCCGACTGGCACGCGGTCAACTGCGACGTGATTGAAGCCAGAGTAGGAGTTGGACTGGGGAAGTTAGCGTTGCCGGTGAGGGCAGCGACGATGCTTTGGGCTTTATTATCGAACTCATCATCCGCGAGTTTCGTGAAGCCGCTATTAAGTTTGTTCATCTACCGCTGGATACGACATCGTAGTGGCGAAGTTCGCGGAGAGTAACGTCGGGGACGAAGAAATCTGAGGCGAAGCTACCGCGATCCATATGAATCGTGCCATGATCCATACGGATCGTGCCATGATTCGGTTTGCGATTTATTTGGATCGCGAGCCGGTCCGCTCGGATTGCCCGCCACTCCAAAATTGATCGTTTTCTGATCCAGCCGGTTCGTTGTGCGATCCTAACGGCTCAATTTGTGATTCAACCGGATCGTTTTGCGAATGAGACCGATCACTTGCCGATCCCATCAAATCAGTTTGCGATTCATGAGGATCGTTTTCAGATCGGCCGCGATAGCCTTGCCATCCATGCCGAACGTTTTTTGATCCAATCCGATCTTTTTTCGATCCGCAGGGAATGTTTCCAATCCCTACGTCGCGGGCGCTTATCCAAGTATGATTTTATCGGTTGCGAGGCTCCGCTCAATTCGGCTGCGCAAGCGGTCATAGGCCGCTTGGATCCGCTTACGCCGTGCTAGTTCGTCCGAATTATCTGCCGGTCGTTCAGTAATCTGTTGCGCTTCGGAAAATTCCTTCCAGAGCGTTTCCATGAAAGTCTCGATTTCCGTATCAATAGTTTTCGAAAAGTGGAGCGAGTTTAGGTTGCGTTCCAACTGAAGTCCTTGAAAGGCATCGAGAACAACGTCAGGCGCGGTGAAGCTGCCGCCGCCGCCCCCGCTCCCAGGGCCTTTCTTGCTCTCAAGCAATTTTTGTCGTTCGCCGAAGCGCTTTCGCCAAAGTATTTCGCCCGCAGACACGCCGACATCGCTGTCGGCCCAGGCAACAAACGCGAGAAGTTCGTCAGAAAGAATCTTGGCGTGCGCGATTGTCGTTTCATATGCCGCGACGCGCTTTTCGAACATTTGTTTCTGGTAGTCGGCCTGTAACTGCTCGCGGTGCAAGTACCACGTGAACAAACAGGCAACGATGCCTGCAATCGCACCGAAAACCACCTTGTCGATCACTAGCAGCCACACTTTGTCCGAAAACGATTCCTGATCAGTCATAACTCTCCTTTGAAAGCGTTGTCGAGGATGACCGTGAAGAGAAACTCGAATTCGGCGGCAGGTTCACGTCTCGTCAAAATAGTCGCTGTCGATTTTCTCGACGCTGTAGGCGTATTCTTCGGCCACGTCGATATTGCTCGATCATTAATTCGGTTTCGCCTGTTGCAGCAGCAGATCAGGGTTCCAGATGCGCTCCGCGATTTGGGTGTAGAGCGCTTGGCGCTCATCGAGGTCAGCCCGCCGAAATTGCGGATGCGAATGAAATTGTAACCCGCTGCTTTCACAGAACGCCAGAAAACCCGGATTCCGATCGTAGCATTGCGAATGCAATGTACGCGCGAGCAGATTCTGACTGTTGTAATGCTCCAGTTTCTCGTCGTAGGGCAGGGCGCCGTAACTCGCGTTGAAACTCTTTGGCAGCAGCAAGAGCCCTCCGATGCGATTTCGATATTCGTAGAAGTCCGCTTCGGTTGGGAATTCCTCAGTATGTCGTTCTGGTTTGGCGGCCCAGATATGCTCCACCTCAAAGCGTTTCTTGCCGGAACCGCCAACGTATTCCTCGAAGTGTGATGGTAGACCAGATTGCCGTTCGATATAGTCAGTGATGCGAGCCAGCAACTCCGCGGTCACGTTGCGGTTCATCTTGGTCAGGTGAAACCGGTCATTACTGCGGAATGTTTCTTTCTCGGTTTCGAGGCGGGAGCGTAGGATGTCCGCCAATTCGGATCGACTCTTTCGTCGAATATCCCGCATCACGAGGAACATCGCGTACTGCATCGTCGAATAGGCGATAAGGCGGAAGTTCCAGATGCGACGAGCGACGAGGATATCCAGAAAGGTGCCGACAATTCGGATCTTTTGATCGATCACGTCCGGCGAATCGTCAGGCAGCAACGCCGCCAAGATAACGGGGTACTGCAGCGTGAATTCGTGTCCCGCCAAATAGTATACCGTCTCGAGTCCCGGAGTCAGTTCGTGAGACGCCTTACGCAGCCGAAGATACTGGCCGGTGTAAAAAGCCAGATCCCGCTCGATGAATCCTGCGAAATCAGTGCTCCGCTCAAGTCCAAGAGCTTTCGTATTATCTCGCACCCATCTATGGAATTCCGTCCCGATTCGGTCGAAGTCCTGGGGCACTGCGTTCTTCTTGCGCTCGCGAATCGTTGATGCGTGCTGGCCTCGCAGCCAAGCCTTGATAGCGTCGGCATCTTCGTCTTTGTCATGGTGAACAAGCGCGCTAATGCGGTCTCTCCAGACCGTCGCTGCGCGCATTCGCATGTCGGAATCGCTGATGTTAGCCAGCAGATAACCTTTCAACATGTCGGTCGCCGTGAGCGACAAACCACGATCGTTCATTGTCTCAAAGATCGTGTAAGCGTCGTCGTCTGAATGAGCGGTAATCTCGACGAGGTGGACGTTTTCGATTAACCAATCGACGAAGAAAGGCAGCGCATCCGTGGTTAGGTTCGCAGGAAAATGTTCCTCAATTGTTCGATACCGCGCGAGGATATTGCGGACAGATTCAGGCTGATCCGCCTCCTCGAAGGGCGACTGTTGGTTGAAGAGAGCTTCCATGCAGGCTGTGCGCTCCGGCACGTCGAGGTTAAAGGATTTCTTCGAATACTTTTCTGAGAATATCAGCTCATTTAGTTTTACAGCGTCTTCACGTCCGCGTTGCAGATTGTGAAGGAAGATCAGAAGCAGTGACATCGTGGTCAATCGCTGCTGCCCGTCGATGATGAATTTCTGACCATCTCGCGCGCTGATGATGATGGAACCCAGAAAATAGTGACCATAACCACTAACCTCTTGGCGGTCGTCCGCCGGTTCGTAATCGTCCAGGAATTCGCCTGTGAGATCCTGAATGAGTTCCCGCACTTGCTTCGGTTGCCACTTGTATTCGCGCTGGTAGTAGTCAACCGCGTAGCGTGTGCCGCTCAGCAGTTGCCGGATAGTTTTTGCTTCGCCGCGGATTTCTTGCATGGAAGATTACCTTGTTTTCGGGGCCACCAGACCCGGTGGTTGGATGCAGTCTTCGGTGATGAAGACAGCCTGATCTTTCTCGGGCAGCGGCAAACCGGGAGGCGTGATTTTTTCGCCGGCTTTTTCTTTGGCGGCGCAGGCGAGATTGAGCTCAAGAAGGTAGGCGAGCGGATCGGCTCCTTCAGGCATGCCGTAAGCGGCGCGAACGGTGGCGTCGAGGTTTGCGTGGGCGTCGCGCAAGGGATTGTCGCCCGGTTGTTCGAGAGTGCGGTAAAGATCGCGGAGTGAGTAGTTCAACTTCCGCATTGCCTCGCGCCTCAACCCGCGCAACGCCACCGCTGCTTTCGCGACGCCTTCAATCTGTTTCCGCGTCGGCTTCTGCGGCCACGGGAAGGTGTCAAAGACAGTATCGGATGTGTAACGAGGGCGTGAATTTTGGGTTGAGCACTTCGCCGTGAACCAAGCCCAATGGGTGTCGCTTTGAAGCACGCCGTGGGAATAGTCATCTGCTAATGGAAAAACCTGAAGGGAATCGTTCGGGTGGATCGAATTAGAGATGAACTCGAAGATCGGCCGTTTGGTCACGCGACCACAAGCGATGTATCGCGGTAGCTTACTGATGACCTCCATCAAATCCTCTCTCCCATAAGACATGAGCCACCACTGATTCAAAAAATTCTGATGGTGTCGGTTTACTCTCGCCGCCGGATTCTTCGCTAACGTCGTTGTGTTGCGTGCTGCCTCGTTTGCAGCTGCGGTTTCCCGCTTAGGTCTAACCAGAGATTTGATGCGTGCATATGGCTTTCTATAAGAGCTAGCTTCGATAATATCGCGAAGCTGAAAATCTATTACGTAGCGCGACAGAGTGGCTGTCGCCCGTTTTAGCATTTCATTCGCCCCCAAAAACGGATGTATGACGTCTGCGTTGCGTGAATCATCGTGCAGCATTTCATCGGCAGAAGTTGGGGCTAGCAAGAATCCTTTGTGGCCATGAGTTTGTCCCTGATAGCACGACTTACTCTTCGAGTTGGCTTTCAGCGTCATTGCATCCTTGACGTCAGTAACGAAAGAGAGGGCAGAATTGATAACCGGAAGCTCAAATGCCTCCCAAGGGCTGCTCAGTTTGTCACCGTTTTGCCTGGTCAGTTTTTTCAGACCACTAACCGGCCCCTTCCGCCAATTTACGATAGAAACTTTTACGCTGGCTTCTCCGGACCACACTTGTACGGACACGGCATCCGTGATCGTACCTCCGTTTTCCACAATATAGTCGAGGCCGCCTTCGCGAGAATAGTTCTCGCGGATGGTCTTTGTGCCGACGAGCCCTGCGCGAGATCCTGGATCAAGCGCGTCGTGCGCCTTCTTAAACCAATAAACGCAAAAATCGGCGCGACCTGGAATTGCAGGATACGCCGTTCGGAGCTCATCAACATACTCGGCGCCCAGTTCCTTTATTATCTTGTTCTTCGACTGAAACGGCGGATTTCCGATGATCGCGTCCGCTTTGGGCCAGTCGATAAAGAGAGCGTCGGCGCAAATGATGTTCTTATCGAGGTTATCGAGAGGAAGCGGTTTTTCTTCGATGAGCAACTGATCGGTCTCAGCCAGTTTCCGCGCTTCCTCGATCTCCAATTCTTTCGCGAGCATAAGGGTTACCTTGGCCAGCTCGACTGCAAATGGGAGGATGTCGATACCGAAGAATTGGTGGAGGGAGATAGCGCTCTCGAGCGGCTCTCGTTTACTCACCTCACGGAGACGCAAGAGAATATCACGCTCCAGCCGCTTCATTTCGCGGTAGGCTATGAAAAGGAATTCGCCCGAGCCGCACGCCGGATCGAGCACGCGAAACGAACGCAGATCGGCAAGCGCCTTTCGCAGTTCGCCGACGGTCTTGCCCGCTGCATCAATGCGCTCACGCCACGGCCTTACAATGGTCGGCCCGACAACTTTACGGACATCGAACTCGCTTGTGAAATGCGCGCCGAAGGCGTGACGTTTCTCTTTGTCCATACTCGACTGAAAAAGCGTGCCGAAAATCTCCGGGCGCACTTTGCTCCAATCCATCTTCCCCGCCTCATGTAGCGCATACGCTTCGGTCAGCTTTAGCTCAATCGGATCGACATGATCGAATAAGCCTCCATTGAAGTATTGAACCTTGTCGAAGCGGCCGCCCCGCGCGGGCTCGCGACTGGCCATTTGTCGGAAGAGCCCCGCAAAAAGGTCGTATGATTCCTTAGGTTTTTGAGAACAGTCGAATAAAAGATCTGTGACTATATCTCGAGGGAGGAGACCGATGTCTTCGGCAACCATCGAGACCAGCAGCTGGAGAATGAACCGCTGCGCGCGTTCGCGCGGTTCGCCGCGAAAAACGATCTCCTTGAACACGCGCGCCATCAGATCAGCCGCGCGCCGGGTTACTTCTACGCGGTTATTGCCGAAGACGGCATCCCTCGGTTCCGGGAGGAGGAAATTGAAGGAGCTAACGCTCTCCGGCAGTTCCGCGAGCTTCACTTTATCGACCGGATCGAAGAGCTGGGTGTTGAAGTCGTAAATCCAGAAATCGTCGAAGTTCGAAAGAATGACGAAGGGAGGGCGCTTCGGGACGATGTGCGTCCAGTAATCGAACGCCTGGTCGTAATGCTTCTCTAGATTTTCCCCGCGTGACTTCATCTCGATGAGCACGCGGTCCGGCCAAAGGAGATCGGCAAACTTCTTCCCACCTTTCAATCGCGGCGTTGCGCCATTGCCCGTGATCAACTCGAGCTGTGGCGATCCCGGTTTCTTCGCCACGCGGAACTCGAACGTCGCGCCCGCCTCGATCGCGCTCTTGTGGCCGAGGGCGCGAAAGAATTGATCGAGAAAACTCTGCGCCTCGCTCTTTTCGTCGCCCTTCAGTGTCTGAGCGAACGAAACAAAGCCAGCGAGATTCGATTTGAGGTCATCGGGAGGCACAC
>JAXDQV010000119.1:0-8979 GCA_034667645.1 Chthoniobacter sp. | reverse complement strand
CTGTGCTCGGGGCCGATGGCCGCATAATCGAGCCCGGCGGAAATCGAGTGCGTGAGTTGGATTTGGCCGTTTTCGTCCGCGAGCAGAAACGTCTTTGTCCCTTGCAAAACACCGAGCTTGCCGCCTTGGAAACGCGCCGCGTGTTTGCCGGTCGTGATGCTCTCGCCGCCGGCTTCCACGCCCGTCATCCGCACCGTGTCGTCATTGAGAAATGCGTAAAACAAACCGATCGCGTTGCTGCCGCCGCCCACGCACGCGACCAGTAGATCGGGCAGGCGGTGCTCTTTTTCCAAAATCTGCCTCCGCGTCTCATCGCCGATCACCCGGTGAAAATCGCGCACCATCATCGGATACGGATGCGAGCCGAGCGCGCTGCCCAATATATAATGCGTGGTGCGGACGTTCGTGACCCAGTCGCGCATCGCCTCATTGATTGCTTCCTTCAATGTTGCCTGCCCGGCCGTGACCGGCACCACTTTGGCGCCGAGAAATTTCATCCGCGCCACATTCAGCGCCTGCCGCTCCATATCCACGGCGCCCATGTAAATCACGCACTCGCAGCCGAAGCGCGCCGCGACCGTCGCCGTCGCCACGCCATGTTGACCGGCGCCCGTTTCGGCAATGATCCGCTTTTTTCCCATCCGCCGCGCAAGCAGGATTTGGCCGAGGGCGTTGTTGATCTTGTGCGCGCCGGTGTGGAGCAAATCTTCGCGTTTCAGATAAA
The DNA here is from genome assembly GCA_034667645.1 of Chthoniobacter sp. Classification (GTDB taxonomy): domain Bacteria; phylum Verrucomicrobiota; class Verrucomicrobiia; order Chthoniobacterales; family Chthoniobacteraceae; genus JAJPJG01. The sequence goes on along the minus strand of JAXDQV010000119.1, from coordinate 8,255 downwards.
TCCGCGGCCCGGCGAGCTCCTCGGTCAACCGCTCTGCGAAATAAAGCGGCGTCGGTCTGCCGGCGTAGTCGTGGAGCAGATTCGCGAGCTCAGCCTGAAAATTCGCGTCCGCGCGCGCCTTCGCATATTCGGCGGTCAGCTCGCTGAGCGCGGTCATCAACGTTTCCGGCACGAACATCCCGCCGTAAGGCCCGAAGTGGCCGCGCGCATCGGGTAAGTTTTCGAGAGCGATCATTTGAAAGGCCCAACAAACAAAACCGTGTGGCGAAGTTTCACAAGGAGGTTGTTCAGCGAATCGGGAGGCTGCCGGGATCAGCGATCGGCGCGTCTTCACCCGAAACTGAGAGGACGCTTTTGGCCATCGCCTGCCGGGCCGCCCACAATCGGACAGCAAGCCAGAGGGCCATCAGCGCGCCGACCAGAAGCCAGAAGTAAAACGCCCGCGGAATCGCGCGCGCGGTTTGTGCGGGAAGTTCCGAAAGTGAGAGCAAAGTCCCGGCGGCGTAGAAGGGCATGCTCACCGGCGAAATGCCGATCAGCCACGAAGCCAGCGGGATCATCCGGTTGCTGACCGTTCCGAGGACGGCCCCAGCCATCACCGGAACGGCGCCGACAAAAATGGCCGTCAGGCCGACGACGCGTCCCCCTTTCGCTTCGAGCAAACTCTGAAAGCCGATGCTGCCTGTCAGCATCACCGCCGCAAAAAATCCAAGTGTGCGCAACGAAACGACATGGCCTGGAAACCAGCGGGACTCGACCAACCCTTGGGTAAACAGGAACCAACCCGCGGCGCCGGCAAGCGCCATGACGAGCACGAACCAGAACGCTGTGGCAGCGTCCGCCAGATGCGGCAGCGAGGAAGAGCCCTGCTTGCGGGCGCGACGCCAGCCGCGGATCTGATGCTCGGCGGATGGAGTAATGATGAGCGCGAGGACGAAAATCAGCAGGAGCGTGACCAGTCCATAGATTCCCGACATCGCCACGGCTTCCATCGGCTGTGGCTTCCAATTCGGCAGCACCTGGACCATGCGGGTGAAGGCGCGTGAGGGAAAAAGATGGCCGGGTTCGATCAGGGGAAGCGCATTGCCTAGGAGCACGATTTGAATCCAGATGAAGAAACCGGTGGCCCAGAGTTTTCCCAGCAAGTGTGATTCGGTTCGCCGCCATTTTCGGCAGAGCATGATGATGAAAGTCACAATCAGTCCGCCTTGTGAAAATGCCGTAAAAACCGACTCGGAAAAATCGAGATTGAAGAACTTCACGGTTGGCGCCAGCCGCTGGACGGTATGCACGATGGCACCCGCGGACTTCGGCAGGATGTCTGGCAAACTTTCCTCAAAAACGGGCGTGACCGTGAGATACTTGAAGAACACCAGCCCGAACCCTGCCATCTGCGGAATGACGGTGTAGAGCGCGAAGACCAGGCCGATGGAGACGAGAAACGCCCACCGGCGATTGCGCACGACGGTGCCGGTGACCAGTCCGGTGAAATGGTAAAGCAGCGCGGAGGATACGACGACCGCGTAGAGCGGCAGCCAGACGTTCCAAGCCACTTGCCCGCGCCAAAGCGACCAGGCGGTGAAGGGCAGCGTGGCGAAAAACATCGCATACTCGCGCACGGGCAGCCCGAAAAGATAGCCGAACACTTTCGAGAGCGGCGTCATGGGAATCAACCGTTGATAGTCAATCACACCTTCGTCGCGTTCCGCCACCATGCCGCCCGCCACCTGAGCGGTGCCGAGGATGAAGAGGATGAGACCTTGAAAGACGAGTAGCGGAATGATGCCCATGCGCGCCGCATCCACGACGCGGGTGTGGCTGCGAACGCCGATGGAATGGGTCAGAGCCACGATGAACCCGGCGATAAGCACCGTGATAAGCAGGGAAACTCCAAGGCCGTGCAGCCGCAGACGCGACTGGCAGTAGCGCCGAAAAATGGGATTCTCCCAAGGCTTCCACGCGGAGCGCCGGACGGGTGAAACGGAGGAGAACGCCTCGTTCATGGACGGCGATTGGTTTCCGCCACTCCCACGAGGATGTCCTCAAAGGAAGATCGTTTTTCTTCAAATGCTCTCATGCGAACCCCGAGCCGGATCAGGCCATCCATCAAATCGGCTTGGGCTTCATCGTCTCCCTTGAAACCGAAGATCACTTGCTGACCGGCGATCCGCAGGTCGTGCACGGCCGGTTGCGCTGAGAGCCACTCGCCCGCTTCTTCATGGCGGGCGAGCAAAGTTGCCGTCAACACGCGTTCGGTGCTGCCGAGTTGGTGCCGGACCTGGTCCGCGGTTCCTGAAGCGAGCAGCCGGCCACGATTCATCACGCAAAGCGACGAGCACATTTCGGCGAGTTCGCTCAGGATGTGCGAGCTAACGAAGACCGTCGCGCCCGTTGTCGCCAGCCGGCGCAGCGTGTGGCGCAAATCGCGGCGAGCCAGCGGATCGAGACCACTCGCGGGTTCGTCGAGAATGAGCACGCGTGGCCGATGGAGCAAAGTTTTGGCGAGCACCACGCGCTGTGTTTGTCCGCGCGAAAGCGCTTTGCACCAGCTGTTTCGCTGTTCGGTCAATGCCACTTCCGCCAGGCATTCATTCACGCGATCACGGCGTTGCGAACGGTTGCCGAGCCCGTAGGCCGCGGCATGAAAATCGAGAAACTCCCACACCTTGAGGTCCGACGGCACGGGCGCGAGATCGGGCATGTAGCCGATGATCCGGCGCGCGCTTTCGATGTCTTCAAAGGCGTCCACGCCATCGAGCATCACCTCGCCGTAGGTCGGCTCCATCAGCGTCGTCACCACGCGAAAGGTGCTGGTTTTCCCCGCGCCATTCGGGCCGACGAGGCCGAACACTTCGCCCGCTGGCACGCTTAGCGTGAGATCATCCACGGCTACAAAATCGCCGTAATCCACGCGGAGATAGCGAATATCAATTGCTGCGGTGGAACTGCCGTTGCCGCTCGCAGATGCGCCATTCATCGGCTCTAGCGGAAATTGTCGTCGAACATTTCCCAAGTGGCCGGCAGCGTCAGGCCGATGGCCTCCATGTCTTTCGCAGCCTCCGCTCGCCGGCGCTGCCGTTCGGCCTCATAGGTCGCGCGCTGGTCGGGCCGTAACACCGAGAGCATCGCTTGCTGCCGGTCGCCGGTCGGATTTGCGGGGATTTGGCCGCGTGACCCCTCCAGCATCATCGTCGGATCGTATTCCTTGGAATTGCGCGCGATGATTCCGAAAACCTGATCCCGCTGCGATTCGTCGAGACCGACAATCGCATCGAGCCGTTCGACTTTCATGTCCGCCTCCTGCTGCACCCGCTGGGCGCGCTGAGCCATCCGCTCCGCGTTGAAAGCGGCCAGTTTGTCCGCGCTCAGGATCGTCGGCATGAATGATTCCAGCCCCTCGTCCGGCCGCACATCGCTGGCCGCGCGCATCACGTCCTCGAGCCGCGTGCCGTCCTGGGCGAGCATCTCAGTCCACTGCTTCGCGCCTTCCTCCGATTTTTTCTCGAACCATTGCTTGAGCAATTCCTGCTGTGCCGGGTTGAGATTGTATTTGCGGGCGAGCTCACCCGCCTTGCTGTCAGCCAAACGTTGCTGCTGCTTCACGCGCATTCGGTCAAACAACGGCGCGAGATCCCGCATCAATGGCTGGCTCGCCCGGAAGATGTCATCCGGGCTGACGGGCCGGCCTTCCCGGAGATCTTCGGCAATCCGGCGCGCGCCATCGGAGAGCGTCTGCTTTACGTCATGCGAATTGATCCGCTGCATGACGCCGCGAGGTTCATGCGTCTGCGATTGAGCTGCCTCGAGGGCCGCCACGCGATTCTGCGACCGCTTCAATTCGATCTCCAGTTTGTTGGCCCGCTCTTCCGGCGAGCCTTCGCTGCCGGGCATGCTTTGCTGAAATAACACGGCTCCCACTCCGCCCACCGCGAGCCCGATCGCCAGCGGGATCAGCGAACGGAGGAGGGAAGCCATAGGAGAACGACACCACGGATTGATCCACCTGACAATCTTCGAGGGACAGTCACAGGCCTGCGCAACTTTCGGGCGAGGACGGCCGTGAAAGATGCAGGAGTGCGCGCCGATGCGGGGAGGGCATTGGCACGTTTTCCAGTGCGCGGAGTGCAAACCATTGCTGATTCAGGCCGGCCCGTTCCGGAGCGAGACGGAAAACCGAGAGCCGCACGCGGTGATTGGTGAATGGATAGTCGAGCCGCAGCAATGGTTCGCTGTCGGGCGCGCTGCTGAGCACCGGCAATTTCCAAAGTCCGCGCCAGCGGGTTTGCATTTGCTGTTCGAGCAGAATCTGACCCTTCGAAAAAACGAATGCGCAGTTTTCCGCTAATTCTACGGTGGCGCGACGAGGCTTTTTGCGGGGCAGCAATTCTGGCTGTGACGCCTGGCAAAACTCGGCGACCGGACAGATGTCGCAGCGCGGCGTGCGAGGGATGCAGACAAGGGCGCCAAGTTCCATCAACGCGCTGTTGAATAACCGTGCCTCAGTTTTCGGCTGCAAGTCGGCGGCGGTTTGCCAGAGCATGTCGTGCCCCGACCGCGAGTCGATCGGCGTTTGCAGATCGAGCAATCGCGCGAGCACGCGAGCGATGTTGGCGTCAACGATCGGCGTGGACTGGCCGAAGGCGAATGTAGCGACGGCGCCGGCGGTGTAGCGGCCGACGCCGGGCAGCGCGAGGATTTCCTCGAGCCGCGACGGAAACTGGAAGCTGTGTTCAGCCGCGATCATTTGCGCGGCGCGGCGAAGATTGCGGGCGCGGGAATAGTAGCCAAGGCCCTGCCACGCGTGCAGAACATCGGCTTCGTTCGCCCGCGCGAGAGAGGCGACATCGGGAAATTTCGCCATCCATCGCTCATAAAATGGGACGACAGTGGCGACCTGCGTTTGCTGCAGCATTACCTCGGAGACAAGCACGGCGTAAGGATCGCGCGTGTGACGCCAAGGCAAGTCGCGGCCATTTTTACGGAACCATCGGGTGAGCCGCGAACGGAATAATTTTGGATTTTGGATTTTGGATTTTAGATTGGATCGCATCCGGAACGTGGGTTCGATGTTCGCCTGCTTTTTCTTCAATCCAAAATCCAAAACCTAAAATCGAAAATCCAAAGCCGCTCACCCTTTATACAACTCCGCTGTCCGTGGATCAGGCCGCGACGCTGCGCGAACTGCTCGCGCGCAACGGCTTTTCGTTCACGCCGAAGCCTTACACGCTGTATTTTGCGCAGAAGGAAAAGCTGACCGCGGCCGTTTACGAGAAAGGGCCGAAACTCGTGCTGCAAGGGCGCGGCGCGGGAGAGTTCGTGCAGTTCCATCTCGAGCCGGAGGTGCTCGGCGAGGCGAAGCTCGGTTATGAGGAATTGCACAATCCGGAAATGTTCTCGGCGCATTTCGGGATCGATGAGAGCGGGAAAGGCGACTTCTTCGGGCCGCTGGTGATCGCCGGAGTTTACGTCGATCGCGGGATTGCGCGGATTTTCATGGAGGCCGGGATCACCGACAGCAAACGCATCGGTTCCGACAAAAAAATCCGCGATCTCGCGAAGCTGATCAAGACCACGCACGGCGCGGTGCACAGCGTGGTGGAAATTGGTCCGCCGAAATACAACGAGATGATCGCGCGGAACAAAAACCTCAACCGCGTGCTGGCCTGGGGACACGCGCGGGTGATCGAGAATTTGCTCGGGATGCGCGCCGATTGCCCGCGCGCGCTGTCGGATCAATTTGCGAACCCGAAGATGATCGAAAACGCGTTGATGGAGCACGGGAAGAAAATCGTGCTCGAGCAGCGAACGAAGGCGGAGTCGGACTTCGCGGTCGCCGCGGCGTCGATCCTGGCGCGCGAACGGTTCATCGACTGGCTGCAAAAAGCGGGGGTGCGTTTTCAGAAAACAATTCCGCGCGGCGTGTCGGCTCTGGTGAAACAAACGGCGCGGGAACTGGCGGCCGAGCATTCGCCGGAAATCCTGCGCGAGCTGACAAAAACGCATTTCAAAACCGCTTCTGAAATTGCGCCGGAGATTTTCCCGCACGTCGAGCGTCCGCCCTTCCAAAAGCGCGCTTGAACCGCTTGCGCGCACGGCCTTATCCTCAGTCATGCCCACGCTCACCAAGCGCGAACTCGTTGTGAAAATCAGCAACGAGACGGGAATGGTGCAACACAAGGTCTTGGACGTCGTGCAGAAGACGCTGGATCACATCACGGACGCCCTCGCGGCCGGCGACGTGGTCGAATTGCGGAATTTCGGAGTGCTGGAAGTGAAGCTGACCAAACAGCGCGTGGGCCGGAATCCAAACGTGCCGGGAAGCCAGTTCATCATTCCGGCGCGGGCTACGGTGAAATTCAAGAGCGGGAAGATCATGCGGCAAAAGGTGGCGAAGCTTTCCGCAGTCTTGAAGCGGGCCAAGGGATAGAGCGAGTTCCGAGGCGGCTTGCGGGAGAGTCGTTGCTATCGGGCGAGGTCTGCGCGAAGTTGCCTGCCCTTTTTTAAAATGGACGAACTCGCACCACACCTGATGCCCGACATGGGCTTCGTCGAAATCCGCGGCGTCCGCCAGAATAACCTCAAGGGCATCGATCTCGATCTGCCGCTCGGCAAACTCAACGTCATCTCCGGGCCGAGCGGAAGCGGGAAATCGTCGCTGGCTTTCGACACGATCTACGCGGAGGGGCAGCGGCGCTACGTCGAGACGTTCAGCCCCTATACGCGGCAGTTTCTCGAGCGAATGGACAAGCCGAAAGTGGATGCGATTCACGGCATCCCTCCCGCCATTGCGATCGAGCAGTCGAACAACGTGAAATCGACGCGCTCGACGGTCGGCACGATGACGGAGATCAACGATTACCTAAAAGTGCTGATGCCGCGAGTGGCGCGCGCCTTTTGCCCGGAATGCTCGCGGGAGATTCGGTGTGAGACTGCGCGTTCGATCGCGGATGAAGTTTTTGCGACCTTCGCCGGGAAGTCACCGCGAAGTGCCTCGAAGCTGAAGAACTCGAAGAAAACGCGGCGGGATCCCTCGGCTGCGCAAAGCTCCGCTCGGGATGACGCAGGGTCTGCCAGCGCGACAAACGTCCTCATCACTTTTGGCGTCCCCGTCCCGCCGAAAACCGCGCCCGCGGATTTTTACGATTTTCTAAAGCAGCAGGGTTATCTCCGCGTCTGGATCGAGGGCGAAATCCATCGCACCGACGCGGCGCCAGCGGTCGAGCGGTTGCCGGCGCTGGTGCGCGTCGTGCAGGACCGGATCGCGATTTCAGAGGAGAATCGTTCGCGTGTCGTCGACGCAATCGAAACGGCGCTGCGCTTTGGCAAAGGTCGCATCGCGATCATTCCGGCTGACAAAAAAAGCACGACGATCCATCCCTTCTCCACGGGCTGGCATTGCGCGCATTGCGATCTCGAAATCACCGCGCCGACTCCGGGATTGTTCAGTTTCAACAACCCGCTCGGCGCCTGCCCGAAGTGCCGCGGATTCGGCCGCACCATCACCATCGACGTCGAACGGGCGCTCGACCGCACCCGCAGCATCGCCCGCGGGGCGGTGAAAGTTTTCCAGACCGAAAACGGACGGGAATGCCAGCGGGACCTGCTCAAGCACTGCGCTGAGCAGGAAATCGACGTGCAATGTCCGTTCGCCGATCTGCCGGCGGCCGACCAGAAATTCGTGATTTGCGGCGAGCAGACGAGCGCGGGCGCCACGTCCCAGGAGCTCTGGGAGAACGGGCGGTGGTATGGCATTCAGGGCTTTTTCGACTGGCTGGAGACGAAGTCTTATAAAATGCACGTGCGCGTGCTACTCAGCCGTTATCGCACCTACGCCACGTGCCCCGATTGCAATGGCGGACGTTTTCAACCGGCGGCGCTGAATTTCAAGATCACCAGTTGCGACGGCTCGCTGATGACGTTGCCCAATCTCGCCGCCATGCCGGTCGCCCGTCTCGCTGGTGAGATCGCCAACTGCAAATCGCATTTTGCCAAAGACGCCACGACGGAAATGCTGCGGCAGGAAGTCGAAACGCGTCTGCGTTATCTGGTCGAAGTCGGGCTCGGCTATCTCGCGCTCGATCGCGCGACACGGTCGCTCAGCGGCGGCGAAGTCGAGCGCGTGAACCTGACCACGTGCCTCGGCGCGTCGCTCGTTAACGCGCTCTTCGTGATGGACGAACCGAGCGTGGGACTTCATCCGCGCGACATCACGCAGTTGATCCGCGTGATGAAAAACCTGCGCGACAAAGGCAACA
>JAXDQV010000118.1:0-2640 GCA_034667645.1 Chthoniobacter sp. | reverse complement strand
CGTTCGGATTCTTCTGCATCTTGATGGTATCCGGCGTGCTTTTTTCCGTGAGCGGGCCGAGCTTGAGGCCGCTGACGTTCCCAAAAAGCGGGATCTTCACCGGCGTGATCGGACGCTCGTTGTAGTTGAAGAAATTGAACCGGCGCACCTTGAACGGGCAGTTGTTGGCGCAATACCGCGTGCCGATGCAGCGATTGTAAGCCATCACGTTGAGGCCTTCCTCGCTGTGGACCGTGGCATTGACCGGGCAGACAGTTTCGCAAGGTGCGTTCTCGCACTGCTGGCACATCATTGGCTGCGTGACCATCTCGGGATCGGGATCGCTCTCGTCGGTGCTCGCGAAATAGCGATCCATCCGGATCCAGTGCATTTCCCGTCCGTTGATCACCTGCTCTTTCCCGACGATCGGCGTGTTGTTCTCAGCCTGGCACGCGACGACGCACGCGTTGCAGCCGAGGCAGGTGTTAAGATCGATCGCCATCCCCCACTGATGCGGGCCTTCAAAACTTTGCGGATGAGAATAAAGCGAAGGATTTCCACCTTCGGGCAACTCCGCATCCATCCCCATCTTTTGGGCGAACTCCGGATTCTTTTCGTAATGCTCGACCGTCCCTTCGCGCACCAGCGCGCGGCCTTCCATGCTCCAGTGGTCCTGCGTAATCGCGAGGACGCCGCGCTTGCCGGTCGCCTTCACTTTTGCAAACGCGAAATAGGGAGCCGCTGTGGTGCGGAGCGGGTAGGCATTCACACCCGAGCCAGTCCCGACCCGTCCGGTAACCGTGCGGCCATAGCCGAGCGCGATGGAGATCGAATTGTCAGCGTGACCGGGCGCGATGAGAATCGGCGCTTCGATTTTGCGATTCTCGATCGCAATCTCGATGATGTCCCCCGCTGCTTCGTGGTTTTTTACGCCGAGCTTTTTCGCCGTCGCCGGACTGATCAGCGCTGCATTGTCCCACGTCAATTTCGTGATCGGATCAGGAGCTTCCTGCAGCCAGCCGTTGTTGTTGTAGCGGCCATCGTCGAGCTTCGCGTCGGCGGTGAAAACCACCTCCATGACATCCCCGCCTCCTGCTGCCGGAAGGTTCGCGTTTTCCGTCACGTAAGCAGTCGCGCCGGATTCCATGAAAAACAGGCCGCGCTGACCGCCGTTGCTGTCGGCAACGAATCCGTCGTGCAAAAATTTGTTCCACGCTGCGTCGAAATCTCCCGCCTTCGCAGTCTGTTTGAAGGTTTCCTGCACCAGCTCCGGCCCCGTCGGCTTTGGCTTTCCGCACAAGCGCGCGAGCAGGTCGAGCTCCGACCAGCCGCCATAAAGCGGCAGAATCATCGGCTGCACCGAGACGTAGGAACCGTCGGAACTGCGGCCGTCGCCCCATGTTTCCAGATAATGCGCGCGCGGCACGTGCCAGTGCGCCTTCCGCGAGGTTTCGTCTTCGTGCAGGGCCAGCCGGACCACGGTCGGCACGGACTGCTGCAGATTCGCCCATTCCAGATCGGCAGGCGCATTGTAAACGGGGTTGCCGCCGACGATGAAAAGAGTGGAGACTTTTTTGTCGGTAATTTCCTTTGCCAGCTCGGAAATCGACATCGCCGGACGGGTGAACGTCTGCTGCCCCATCACGGTTTTTCCAAGGTTTCCGAGCGCGGAGTTGATCGCGCTGACCAGCAATTGCACCGAGACCGGCTGGCGCGAACCGGCAAGCACCAGCGACGCGCCTTTGCTCGCCAGCAAGTCGTCCGCCACTCCCTCGATCCAGCCTTCGGTAAACTTTCCGGCGACTTGCGGCTTCGGCAGCGAGCCGTAAAACTTCGTCAGGCTTTGATCGTTCGTCACGCCCGCAATCCGCTCCGCCAGCGCGAGCGCGAACGCGCCGATCTGGCTCGCGGCGCAACGGAGACGATGATCGGCCATGCCGCCGGTGATCGTGTAGCGATTCTCGACCACGTAGAGCCGGTTCATCTTGTCGCCCGCCTTCTCCACCCGGCGACGCGCCGAGAAGGCTTTGATCGCAGCAACGTTGCCGTCTTCGCAGCCTAGAAAATCCGAATCCAGCGCCAGGATCACGTCGGCAGCTTCAAATGCGTGCGTCACTTTCAGCCCCGGGCCGTAGGCGACGTTCGCCGCCTGGCTGGTCTCGTCTGCGCCGAGGGGCTCGTAAACAGCCCAGCGCGCCAGCGGAAATCGCTTTTCGATTTCGGAACGCATCCGTTCGCGAGTCGGGGAATTGTCCTCCTCGACCAGGAATGCGAGGCCCTCTCCCGTGTTCGCCTTCGCTTCAGCGATCAGTTGATCGAGAAACTGCTCAAACTTCTTCGGCTCCACCTGGTTGCCGGTTTCCACAAAAAACCGGGACCGATCCGGATCATACAGATCGAGGACCGAGGCCTGCGCAAACGCATCAGTGCCGCCGTGTCCGTCGTTGATTGGGTGCAGTGGATTGCCTTCCAGTTTGGTCGGGCGACCGTCGTGGGTGGTGGCGACCAACGGAATGTATCCGCGCCGCGTCGGCATCGAAGTCGCATAGAAAAGCGGCTTACCCGGAATGGCCCACTCTGCGCTTTTGGTGAAAGGAACGAGGTGGAGTTCCGGCCGGCGGCAACCCGCCAGTCCCACGCCGGCGAGCGCGGTGGATGCGC
>JAXDQV010000117.1:0-16751 GCA_034667645.1 Chthoniobacter sp. | reverse complement strand
TGGCGACATGGCTTACAAGCTGATTTGGTCGCCGGCTTCGCGTGACGATTTACGAGACATCGTTCGTTTCATTTCGCGTGAGAGTCCACAACGAGCCGAGTGGTTTGCATATCGCCTGATGGCAGAGACAGACATGTTGCAGGCGCAACCGGAGATTGGCCGCGTGGTTCCCGAGCAGCGCAACCAGACGATCCGCGAGATAGTTTTTAAGCCGTATCGAATCGTCTATCGCGTGCATCACGAGCAGAAGCTCGTCCAGATTGCGCGTGTCTGGCACGCGGCGCGTGGCACCCCGGAATTGGGTTGATTCCCATGAAAAGATTTCATCCCAACGCTGCACCTCGAATACTGCCGCCGATATAGATACCTTTTTTAACCAATGCTGAACTACATCTGGCTCGGTCTCGTGCTCGCGGCAGTGTTGCTGGGCGGGTGGACGGGGCGGATGAAGGAGCTGGCGGATGGGACGTTCGACTCGGCGAAGACGGCGGTGACGATTGCGCTCGGGCTGGTGGGGATCATGGCGCTCTGGCTCGGGATCATGCGGCTCGCGGAGCGCTCGGGGCTGGTGACGATCATCGCGGGGGCGCTGCGGCCTTTGACGCGGCGACTTTTTCCCGACGTGCCGCCGGAGCATCCGGCGAGCGGGGCGATCGTGATGACGATCGCTGCGAATATGCTGGGGCTCTCGAATGCGGCGACGCCGCTGGGCCTGCGCGCGATGGAGCACTTGGAGCGGTTGAATCCGCACCCCGGCACGGCGACGAACGCGATGTGCACTTTCCTGGCGATCAGCACGAGCTCGGTGCAACTGATCCCGGCGACGGCGGTGGCGATCCTGGCGTCGGCGGGGTCGAAGGATCCGACGGCGATCATCGGCACGGCGTTGATCGCGACGATGTGCGCGGCGATCGCGGGCGTGGTATCGGTGAAGTGGCTGGAGAAGCTGCCTATGTTCCGCGTGCCGGAGACGGTGGCGACTCGCGCGGCGACGGTGGGCGCAGTGGAGACGGTTTTTACCGCGGAGGAAAAAAAAGACGAGATGCCGCCGGTTGGGACTTGGGGACGGGTGGCGCTGTTTTTGTTCGTGGCGATGTTTGCAAGCTGGTTCGTAATGGACGCGTTTTTTCCGGGGGCGTTCGGGCGGCCGGTTCCGGCGAGCGCGAGTCAGTCGGTATTTGCGCGAGCGGTCGGGACTTTGTCGCTGATGGCGATTCCGTTTCTGGTGACGCTCTTCCCGCTCTACGCGGCGCTGCGGCGGGTGAAGGTGTATGAAGAGTTCGTCGAGGGGGCGAAGGAGGGCTTCAACGTGGCGGTGCGGATCATTCCGTTCCTCGTGGCGATTTTGGTGGCGGTCGGGATGTTTCGCGCGGCGGGCGGGATCGATATTTTATCACGCGCGCTCGCGCCGGTGTTCGATCTCATGGACTTTCCGACGGATTTGCTGCCGATGGTTTTGGTGCGGCCCTTGAGCGGGAGTGCGACGATCGGCCTGTTCACCGAGATCGTGAAAAATCACGGGCCCGATGCGCTGATCACGCGGATGGCGGGGACGATTTTCGGGAGCACTGAGACGACGTTTTACGTGATCGCGGTTTATTTCGGCTCGGTCGCAGTGCGTCGCACGCGCCACGCGGTGCTCGCGGGACTGACGGCGGACATTACGGGAGTGATCGTGTCGGTGATCGTGTGCCGGTTGATGTTCAGCTAAAACCGTCCGCGCGCCCGCTCTTTCATCGGCAAGACTTCGAGACACGTCGTCCACCAGCCGGTCTCGATCGTCTGCACAAATTCCTCCGGCAATTTCTCCGCGCGCATCTCGGCAGCGAGTTGCGCGTGGTCGAACGCGAGCGGGACGAATTCGACATCAACGTCAACGCCGTTCCCCGACAAGATCGCATACCAGACGTTTGTCGCGCCGTCATTTGCCGGGCGGCCGATGACACCGCAGTTGATCCATTGCTTTCCGTTCGCCAGCGCGCGCTGCCAATGCAGACCGCTGTGCGTTCCGACCACCACATCCACATCGTGTTCGGCGCAAAGCCGCTCCAGGAAAGAACTGGAGGACGTTGTCTCCCACACAAACTCATTGGTCTGGCGCGGCGATCCGTGGCAAAGCAGCACCCGTTTTCCGCCGAGCTCGAGCCGGATTTCGCACGGCAATCCGCGCATCCAGACTTTGTTTTCCGGTGAGGTATTCCGATACGTGTAGTCGTAGGAAAGCTTCGCGAAGTAGTTGTCGCGCGGGTCGGTGTAGCCGCACTGGCAGTCGGCGAGATCGTGGCCGATCGAGTTGTCGTAATTCCCCTGGATCGTCTGCACCCCGGCGTCGCGGAGCAGCGGGAAAACCTTGTCGGGACACGGACCGAACGCGCCCAGATCGCCGAGACAGAAAACCTGCATGATTTCACGCTGTCGCACATCGTTTAACAATGCGCTGAGCGCGAGATGGTTGCTGTAGACGCCGCCGAAGACGGCGATGCGCTCACGCGCCATTTTTTTCCAGCAATCCCAAAATGGACTCAACCTGCTCGCGCCCGGTGCGAATCAGGAAATCGGGCGAGCGGCCGTAGCTTTTCATGCCGAGCGTAAAATAGCCCGGCTCCGGGTGCGTGAGGCTCTGCGGGCCGTGACTCGACGCGGCCAGACAATCGCCGCCGGTTTCGCCGAGCAGCGCCGCCGCGAGATTGTAAGAGCCTTCCGTCGCGTAGCAGGTGCGCGCCTGCAGCTCTCGCGCGAGATCAAGGTCCGGACGAAAGCCGACTGCGGCGATGACGCGATCCACGAAAATGGTCTCCGTGCCGGCGCAATCTCCCAGCGTGATGGCGAGGCCGTCATCGGTTTGCTCCAGCCCGAGCACCGTGCTTTCACGCCGAAAATCAACGGCAGCCGAGTCGGCAAGGAGATTGGCCTCGTCCGCGAGACGATCACGCTCGACGAGCGGATCATCCTCGATGCGCGCGCACGGCGGCACCAGCCCCCGCCTCGTGGCCCAGACGATTTCGGTATCGGGCGAAGTCTTCTGCAACTCCGCGAGATCCCGCACGACGGTCGCCGCCGAATGCCCCGCCCCGACCACGAGCACGCGCCGGTTTTCAAAAAGCCAGCGCTGGCGGCCAAGCACATCCGGCACGCCGTAGGATATCAGCGCCTTGCAGGTCTCTTCGCCGATCGCCGGCATGCCCCCGTCGCCCAGATGATTGGGCGTGGAAAATGTGCCCGCGCAATCAAGCACAACGTCCGCCTCCTCGTTCCACTCACGGGAACCGCGCCGCAGCAGCAGACGAAACGGCGTGTCGCGGCGGGATAGGTCGCCGATCTTTTCGTGCTTGAGAAGTTCACACCGCCCGATCGCCACGACTTCCGCATTGGTATGCACCGTTTCGCTGCCGAGCGAATCGGCAAGCGGCGCGAGATAATGCGCGACGAATTCGGTTCCGGTTAAAATCTCGTCCGCGTCCGGTAGCGTTTCGCCATCTTTTTTCAGTCGCTCGATGCCGCGAAGGGAAACGTTCATGCCGAAGGGAGAAAACATTTTGACGTGTCCCCACCGCCGCACGGCATCGCCCGCCTCACCGCGTTCAAAAACACGAACACTGTAATTTCGTTCCGCTGCTGCGAGCGCGGCTTCGAGGCCGATCGGCCCCGCGCCAATGACCACGAGCCGTTTCTTTTTCACGAGATCCCGAGCTTCCAGTTTGTGCTTCGGCCTGCCACGGCTGGCACGGTTTCAAAAGAAACGCGCGTCGGACTGGTGTGCGTGTTCTCCATCGCATGTGACGCTGCATTCGAGCAAAGCGCGCCGAATTGGTAGCAGGTCGAGCATGCGTGATGGCGAAGTGTGTAGCCGCGCATGCCGTCGTCAAGCGTCGCTCCGAGCCGCGCGTCCGGCCTATCCACGAGGATCGGGCAGACGTGGACGCCGCGATCGCTAACGACGCGGGAGTTGTGGCAGAGCAGCTGAGTTTCATCGAAGCCGTGCATCATTTCCTCGGTCACGAATTCGAACTTGCCGTAGCCATGATCGCGGCGCGCTTCCTGGCCGATCTTCAGTGACGGCAAAAGTTTCATCCGCGGCCGTGTGTAGCCGATTTCTGCGAGTCGTTTTTTGAACTCCGCCAGGAACAGATCATCCTCGTGCATCGGCCAGGAGCGCATCGAAGTGATGATTGGCAGGAAACCTTGCGCAACGAGCATTCGCACCCCGTCCATCGCTGCGGCGAACGTGCCTTCTCCACGAATCGGGTCATTCGTCTCGGGCGAAAAACCGTCAATGCTCACGCGCAGTTC
This sequence comes from Chthoniobacter sp., assembly GCA_034667645.1. Classification (GTDB taxonomy): domain Bacteria; phylum Verrucomicrobiota; class Verrucomicrobiia; order Chthoniobacterales; family Chthoniobacteraceae; genus JAJPJG01. Next base: position 12,461 of record JAXDQV010000117.1, on the reverse strand, counting down.
CAGCGAGTAAATGGAGCTGTCGCGCAAATGCGCAAGCCGCATGATTTTTTCCTCCGGGAAACGGGTGGCATTTGTGAGCACGGTGGCTGGACCGACTTCCAGTGTCGCGGCGAGCATCTCGAAAATCTCGGGGTTGATGAATGGCTCGCCGCCCGTGAAATAATACTCCTTCACCCCGTGCCTCACCGCGTCTTCGAGCGCCGTTTTGAACTGCGCAAACCGCATCAACCCGAGCGTGTGATTTTCCGGCGAGCAGGAAATGAAGCAATGATGGCACCGCAGATTGCAAAGCGTCCCGCTGACTTGGAACCAAACCGCATCGAGAGATGTAAGCGGGAGATGCGGAAATCGAATTTGGTCAGCCACAACGGCAGAAATTAGTCCAAACTCCACAGCGATGCACTGTGAACTTCGCTTTTTTGAGAAAACGACATCGCGTGTTTGCGACTAGCGGACGACGTGCCTCGGGAGTGAATTTTTCCGAACGAGCGTTGACAATGTTTATAATTACCGTAATTCTTTGCCGCATCTTTGCTGCTCCAAACGCCATACCCAAACGCTCCGACAAGTTACCGACATGAATCATAAACAACGTATCGTCTGCTGGTTATGCCTGACGGCTCTCACGGTTTCGGGACTCAAATATGTGCCAACCTATCTACTGGAGCAGCGGAAACTCGATCAGCAGGATCGGGTGCTTGATTTTCAGGAGCATGGTTACCTTCGCGGAAATACCGGCCCTACAGTTTCCGTGCCTGCCCCCGCGACTTTTCCCCGCCGGTCGCAGTTGCTCTAAAGGTTTCCCTATTTCCTGAGTGCTCGTGGGCGGTCAGAAGACCGGAATGCGTCGTCCATAACGCTGAAAACGCGCGCCGCTTTTCGCCGGTCAATCGTGGGCCGCGCCGCTAAACCCGTTTTCCTTCATCGTTTCGCGGATTTGCTCCAGCAAACGGGCGCGCGTCTCCGGCTTGGGCGCGTGGGGTCGGAGGCTCAAGGCGAAAACTGAATTGAGTTTGCGGCATTCGTTGATGAAAGCTTCCGCACGTTCCCCGAATTGCCGCCGCCGTTCTGCGAATTCATCGAACTCCTCGGCCTCCAGCGCGCCCACAACATACAAGCGCGCTTTGTTTTCAAATTCCTCAAAATTCATTTTCCATTCCTTTTAAGGCTTCGGAGATTTTTTTAAGTCCAAGTTCCAGCCGGGTCTTTATGGTCCCCAAAGGGATATTCGTATGTGCGGCGATTTCGCGCTGACTCATTCCTTTAAAAAACGCGAGCTCGATGGCGTGCTTTTGCGGCGGCGGGAGCGCGTTCATCACTTTATAGAGTAGTTTCCGCGTGTCGGAGCTCTCGATATCGCCGTCGGAAGTATTGTGCACCCAGGCTTCGGGCTGCTGCTGCGGCTGCTGCTGGAGCCGTTCCTCGGCCCGCGCATAAGCCTGGCGCTTGCGCAGACGGTCGATGGAGCGCCGCCGTGTCAGCGTGACCATCCAGCCGAGCGGCTTTCCTTTTTGCGCCGAGAAATTTTGCGCGTGATTCCAGATCTCCATGTAGATCTCCTGCAACAGATCGTCCGCTTCCGACTCGTTGTGGATGATCCGCATGATGAGCGCTTTTAAAATACCGCTGTAGCGATCATAGAGCGCCGACAGACCCTCCGACTCGCGCCGCTGGATCCGCTCCATCAGCTGCTCGTCGGTCAGCTCGCCCGGTTTGAGTTCGGATTGTGTCATGAGTTCTTTCTTTCGCAGCGTGGGTGGATAGTGGTTGCGGCAACGCGCGTTTAATGAAAAAAATCGCCGCTCCACAAGCAGATGCTTAACAAAAAATTTCCGCGCCTCCTGCCCGAGCCCATCCGTAAAAACATGCGGGTCGATGCGCTGATCGACTCGACCTTCAAAGCCTACAACGGAGGCCGTCTCGCGGAAGCCTGCCGTCTTTTCACGGGAAAAATGCTGCCGAAAAATGGCGCAGTTGGCATGTCCATCACCGGTGCGCTGACTCCGGCCGGGCTCGGAAAAGCCGCGATTGTCCCGCTGATGAAAGCCGGTTTTGTCGATTGGATCGTCTCGACCGGCGCGAATCTTTACCACGATCTTCACTTTGGCCTCGGCATGGAGCTTTTCGCCGGCTCGCCGTTTCTAAACGATGTGGAGCTGCGCCATGACGGCGTCATCCGGATCTACGACGTGCTGTTCGATTACGACGTGCTGCTCGACACCGACGCCTTTGTGCGGCAGGTCATTCAGGAGCCGGAGTTTCAAAAAATGATGGGCACCGATGAGTTCCACTTCCGGCTCGGCAAATACGTGTTTGAACGCGAACGCAAGCTGGGGATCAAGGAAACCAGCGTGCTCAGCGCCGCCTATCAGTTCGGCGTGCCGATTTTTACCAGTTCGCCGGGCGACAGCTCGATCGGCATGAACGTCGCCGCGATGGCGCTGCGCGATTCAAGTCTGCAATTCGATGTAAATCGAGACGTGAACCAGACGGCGGCCATTGTCTATGAAGCGAAATCGCAGGGGCTCACCAGCAGCGTTTTCATTCTGGGCGGCGGCTCGCCGAAAAATTTCATTTTGCAGACCGAGCCGCAGATTCAGGAAGTGATGGGCATCGAGGAACGCGGACACGATTACTTTTTGCAATGCACGGACGCACGCCCCGACACGGGCGGACTTTCCGGCGCGACGCCAGCCGAGGCGGTGAGCTGGGGCAAAATAGATCCCGATACGCTGCCGGATTGCGTCGTCTGTTATCTCGACTCGACCGTGGCGCTGCCGCTCATCACCGCCTACGCGCTGAGCAAAGTCGCGCCGCGAAAGCGCAAGCGGCTCTACGATTCGCGCGACGGGATGCTGGATAAACTGCGCGCGCAATACCTGAAACGCGGCACCGTTCAGAAAACGGCGCACCGAACGGATGTAAAACAAAGGAAAACAGGGCGGACGGCCGAGAAGACCACTGGCCGGGCGGTGCTCGGAAACAGCGCCCAGCGTCAGCGATCCTGACCAACTCGCGTCCGCATGCAAATCCTCCGCCACACCGACCCGGATTTTCAGACCGCGCTGAAACAGCTCCAGCGCCGTGCGGAACCGGCGCCCGAAGTGCAGGACCGAGTGCGCGAAATTATTGCGGCGGTCCGGGGACGTGGCGACGACGCGGTCATTGATTTCACCCAAAATTTCGGCGGGCCAAAACTCGGTGCAAACCAACTCCGTGTTTCCGCTGGCGAGCTGCGGGCCGCCGGCAAAACGATCGCTCAAACCACGAAGTCCGCCATCGCGCTCGCCCACGAAAACGTGCGGGAATTCGCGCGACGCAGTCTGCGCAAAAACTGGAGCGCAAAGAACAGGCAAGGCGTCCGCGTCGGCGAGCGATTTGATCCATTTCAGCGCGTCGGCATTTACGTGCCCGGAGGCACCGCGCCGCTGGTTTCCAGCGCGATCATGACCTGCACGCTCGCGGCCTCGGCCGGGGTGCCGGAGATTGTCGTGACCACTCCCGCCGACAAAGCCGGCAACGTGAATCCGGCGCTCCTTTACGCGTTGAAATTCGCCGGCGCGACGGAAGTTTACAAAGTCGGCGGCGCACAAGCCATCGCGGCACTCGCTTTTGGAACGCCGACGATCAAACCGGTCTTGAAGGTTTTCGGTCCCGGCAACGCGTATGTCGTCGAAGCAAAACGACAGGTATTCGGGACGGTCGCCGTCGATTTGCTGCCGGGCCCTAGCGAAATCCTGATCATCGCCGACAGCGCCGCGAAACCGGAGTGGATCGCCGCCGACATGCTGGCGCAGGCAGAACACGGCCACGGCAGCGTCGTGGTGCTGGCGACCGACTCGCAGCGTCTGTTAAACGACGTGCAACGGGAGTTTAACGCGCAAGGAGTGTCCCTTTCCCGACAAGTGCAACTCGAGGAGGTTTCCGTTTTCCTCGTCCTCGTCAAAACCCTTGCTGACGCCGTTCGGCTCGCCAACGACTTCGCGCCGGAGCACCTTTCGATCGCGGCAAAAAACAGCTCGAAGCTCGCTGAGAAGATCCGCACGAGCGGTGCAATTTTCCTCGGTGGGATTTCACCTGTGGTCGGCGGGGATTTCGTAGCCGGCCCCAGCCACGAGCTGCCGACTGGAGGCGCGGGCAAGTCGTTCGCCGGCCTGACGGTGGATCAGTTCCAGCGCCGCACGAGCATTGTGCGTTTTGATAAAAAATCGCTCCGCAAATCCCTGAGCGCGATCGAAACCTTTAGCGCGATCGAGGGCCTCGATGCACACGGCCGCAGCGCGGCGATCCGCCTCACAGCAGCGTCCCGCGCAAAATAAACAGCGCGACGTTGAAGTAAATCAAGAGCCCCGTCACATCCACCAGCGTCGCGACAAACGGCGCGGACGAAGTTGCCGGATCGAGACCGAATCGCCGCAGCAAAAACGGCAGCATCCCGCCTATGAGCGTCCCCCACAGGACCACACCCACCAAGGCGCACCCGACCGTGGTCGCCACGAACCAATGGTATTGGCCGTAATCAAAAATGTGCAGCGACTGCCAAAGCGCAATGCGCACGAACCCCACCGCACCCAGAATCAACCCGAGAAAAAGACCCGACGTGAACTCCTTCCGCATCACGCGCAGCCAGTCGCGCAGCCGCACTTCACCGACGGCCATTGCGCGGATCACCAGCGTCGTCGCCTGCGAGCCGGAGTTGCCGCCGCTGGAAATAATCAACGGCAAAAACATCGCGAGCACCGCGGCCTTTTCGATCTCGCCGTTGTAGCCCTGCATCGCAGTCGCCGTGAGCATTTCGCCAAGAAACAAAACGATCAGCCACGTCGCGCGTTTCTTGATCATCTTCGGCAGCGCGATCGTGTCGTAGGGCTCATCGAGCGCCTCCATACCGCCGAGTTTTTGGATGTCTTCCGTCGCTTCCTGCTCCGCAATATCGAGCACGTCATCCACGGTCACGATGCCGACGAGACGTCCCTCCGAATCCACCACGGGCAGCACGGTCCGATCGTATTTTTTAAAATCATCCACCGCCTCGTTCTCGAGTTCGGTCACTTTGAGCGCCACGAACTGCTCGTCGCGGATTTCGCGCACGGTCGTCGTCAACGGCACGAGCAGGAACTCGCGGATGCGCACGTCATCAATCAGCAGCCCGCGCTGATCGACGACGTAAATCACGTTCAGCGTCTCCGAGTCGCTGCCGTTTTCGCGGATGTGCGCGAGCACCTCCTGCACCGTCCAGTCGTCATGCACGGCCACGAAATCCGGCGTCATCAAGCGCCCCACGCTGCCTTCCGGATAATTGAGCAGCGATTGCGCGACCGCCCGTTCCTCGGGTGAAAGCGCGCGCAACAGTTGCGTGACAACATTTCCCGGCAATTCCTCCAGCAGCGCCGTGCGATCGTCCGGCGACATTTCGTTGATGATCTTCGCCGTCTCCTCGTGCCCCATCGCGCGGAGGAGATTTTTTTGCGCGTCGAGCTCGAGATACTCGAAAGCGTCCGTCGCCGTCTGATGCGGCAGCAGCCGAAAGACGATGACCTGCTCGTTCTCCGGGAGGTCGGCGATCAGCTCCGCCAGATCCGCGGGCGGCCAGTCAAAAAAGACATCTCGCAGCGCGACGAAGTTTTTCGACTCGATCAGTTCTTTGATTTCGGGCTCGAGGAGATTGCCAAACATGCCTTGCGGGAAGTGCGGAGGACGCTACACAAAAACCAACCTGCGCGTGAACACATTTGGACGAACTGGATCGTGAAAAACGTGGCGAGCCGGCGGGGAAATTTGATTTTGATTTTGGCACCCGCCCCTTACATTCCGCGCTGTGAGTTATCAGGTTTTCGCCCGCAAATACCGGCCACAGAATTTCGACGAAGTCGTCGGGCAGGAGCACATCACGCAGACGCTAAAAAACGCGATCGAGCAAAACCGGCTCGCGCACGCCTATCTGTTCGTCGGGCCGCGCGGCACGGGCAAAACCTCGACGGCCCGCATTCTCGCCAAGGCGTTGAACTGCGAGCGCGGGCCGAGCATCAACCCTTGCGGCGAGTGCGCGATTTGCCGCGAGATCGCCGCGGGCACGAGTTTCAACGTCCTCGAGTTTGACGCCGCGTCGAACACGCAGGTGGACAAAGTCCGCGAGCTCATCATCGAGAACGTCAAATACCGTCCGACGACGGGAAAATACAAAATCTACATCGTCGATGAAGTGCACATGCTCTCCGCCTCGTCGTTCAATGCGCTGCTCAAGACGCTGGAGGAACCGCCGGAGCACGTGATTTTCGTATTCGCGACGACGAACGTGGAGAAAGTGCCGGTGACCATTCTGAGCCGATGCCAGCGTTTCGATCTTCGGCGGATTCCCGCTCCTTTGATTGCGCAGCACCTGCAGTTCATCGCCGATAAAGAGAAGATTGAACTCGCTCCCGAAGCGGCGCAGACGATCGCCCGCGGCGCGGAGGGCGGGTTGCGAGACGCGGAGTCGATGCTCGATCAGCTCGTTGCATTTTGTGGGGAAAAAATCTCCGGGCAGGATGTGCTTTCAGTATTCGGTTTCACTGCGCAACAGACCGTCTCCGAGCTTTGCGCGCATCTGCTCAATGGCGCTTGCGCGGACGCGCTCGGCACGGTGCATGAGCAGGCGGAGCAAGGGCGGGACATGAGCCGGCTGATGGGTGATTTAATCACGCACCTGCGCGATTTGCTGATCGTGAAAGCCGACCCGGAATGCGTGAAAGCGGAAGTGCCGGCGGACACATTTTCCACTTTGCAAAGTCAAGCCGCCCAGGTGCCGATGGACCGGCTGCTGGAACTGATCGAGCAATTTGCCGCCGCCGAGGAGCGCATGAAATGGGCGCCGAATAAAAAGATGCATTTTGAGATCGCGGTCATCAAAGCGATCCAGACTCTGGGCCAGGCGACGTTGAGCGAGGTGATCGACACGCTGGCGGCGCTTCGAGACGGGCGCGAGGTGCCGCAGTCCAGGCCCGCGGCGCCGGTGGAAAAAAAAACTCCACCGCTCGTCGCTGAGCCTGCCTTAAAGCCCTCTGCGCCCCAATCGCCGGTCGCGCGGGAGGAGCCGGGTCCGCCAGCTCCGCAGACGGTTGCACCGGAAAACCTATGGCCGGCATTGCTCGCCCAGATCCGCTCCAAACGGCCGCTCATTAGCTCCTGGATCGAGGCCGGCGCGTTGCTCGGCATCGAGGATGGCGTCGCTGTGCTCGGATTTCCGACCGATCAAAAGATGGCGGCGGACTCGCTCAATCGGGCGAACAATCGCGCGTTTCTCGAGGAGCTGATTGCGCAACTGAGCGGACGTCCCCTCGCCGTGCGATGCGAAGTGCGAGCCGATCTGGTGGTGACGCCAGTCGTGCTTCCTGAGACAAAGCCGGCTCCCCCGGCGGATCCAATGGAAGAGTTCAAAAACGATCCACTCATTGTGAAGGCGCTGGAAATCTTCAAGGCAGAGATCCTGCAGACGTGAAACGATGCGTTAAACGAAAGACAACACCATGAACATCCAGAAAATGATGAAGCAGGCGCAGAAGATGCAGGAGCAACTGGCGCAAACTCAGGCGGAGCTCGCAGACAAAACAGTGGAGGCGACGGCGGGCGGCGGCAAGGTCACGGTAATCGCCAATGGCGCGGGCGATGTGATTTCGATCAAGATCAGCAAGGATGTGGTCGATCCGGAGGACGTGGAGATGCTCGAGGACCTCATCTTGAGCGGTGTAAAACAAGCGGTAAACAAAGGAAAAGAAATGGCCCAGTCTGAAATGGGCAAACTCACCGCTGGCATGGGCCTGCCGCCCGGGCTCGGCCTCTGATCGCAGATTTGCGCTCAGTTCGGCTGCGGGTCGGGGACGGCGGAGCTTTTATCCGCCAGCCAGAGCCAGTCGCCGTAACGAATCTCCGTGCCGGGTTTCGGAGCCGCATATTCCGCCTTCGTGATGAAGCGCGATGCGCCGTCGGCAAACAGGTAGATCGAGCCGTCGTTGTAGGCGTCGAGCTTCAGCACGCCGTCCTGATTTTTTTCCATGAAGTCCATGTAGAAGTTGCTCGTGTCGATCTGCATGCCGAAAAGAATCACCTCATTGAGCTGCGAGAACTGGGTGAGCCGGATCTGCACGCTTTCGTCACTGAATGCGCCTTTGTCGTTGAATCCGTTGATAATGAAGCTGGTGTGGTTTTGCGTGTTGCTGAGCGGGTCCTGCTTTTCGGTCAGGTAATTCGGCAGCCCCGGCGCTGCATAGATGCGAACGTCGGAGAGATACGCCGCCAGCAACGCGGGCCATCTTTTGTGGTCCTTGCTCGTCACGCGGCCGGGCACCGCAAATTCGTTTTCGCCGCTGTAAAGATGCAGCGCCACGCCAAGTTGGCGCATATTTCCCAACGCAGCAGTTTTGTCGCGGCCTCGCATCATGGTCCGCGTCGCGGGGAAGATGAGCGCGCCGAGCACCGCGATGATCGCGATGACGGCGAGCAGCTCCATCAGGGTGAAGGCAGCGCGGCGTTCTTTCATGCGGGGTTAAACTCGCGCCTCTTCCGCTGGTTGCAATTTTTTGCAGTGTTCCAGACGTAACGATGGACTGCGGCATCGTTTCCGGTTTGACTTCGCCTTCGCCGCTGAAATTCTGACGAGAAATGAACTACGGCCTCAACATCCCCTCCCAAGGCGCGCTCGATTTCGTCTCTCTCGGCGCGCTGATTCACCGCCTCGATCCTGGAATCATCCCATTCCGGAAAGCCACGCATTGCGACATCCACGTCAGCGGCGGCGAGTTCAACGTCGCCGCGAATCTCGCCGATTGTTTTCGGCTTAAAACGGCAATCGCCAGCGCCATGGTGGATTACCCTGTCGGCGATTTGATTGCGGAGCGGGTCCGGGCGATGGGCGTTCAGCCTTTCTATAAATACTTCAAGCATGACGGCGTTAACGGTCCGAACCTCGGCACGGTTTACAGCGATCGTGGACAGGGACTGCGCGCGCCGGTGGTCTTTTACAATCGTTCGAACGAAGCTGCGGCCCAGCTCAAGCCCGGCGACTTTAATTGGAAGGAGATTTTCGGCAACGGCGTCCGCTGGTTTCACAGCGGCGGCATCTTTGCTGCGCTCTCGCAGACGACTGCGGAGGTGATCATCGAAGGCATGAAAGCCGCCAAGGCAGCGGGCGCGATTACGTCCTTCGATCTCAACTACCGCGCCAAACTTTGGAACATTTCCGGCGGTCATGATCGCGCGGTGGAAGTGCTCGATCGCATCGTTAAAAACGTGGATGTGCTCGTCGGCAATGAAGAGGATTTGCAGCTCGGCCTCGGCATTCCAGGACCGGAAGCAACGGCGAAAAACAAACTCGATCCGAGTGCCTTCGTCAGCATGATGGGCAACGTCACGAAAAAGCACCCGCACGTGAAGATTGTCGCGACGACTTTGCGGGAAGTGCACTCGACGAATCGCCATAGTTGGAGTGCGGTCGCGTGGATTGACGGCAAAACGCACCAGGCACCAACCTGCGAACTCGACGTGATTGACCGCGTCGGCGGCGGCGATGGTTACGCGGCTGGGTTCTTCTACGGACTGCTCAGCGGCGAATCTCCCGAAGATGCGGTGAAACTCGGCTGGGCGCACGGCGCGCTGCTCACGACTTTCCCCGGCGACACGACGATGGCGACCGTGGATCAAGTCCGCGCCTTTGCCAAAGGCGGCTCCGCGCGGATTCAGCGCTGATTCAAATCCGCGTTTGCAAGCGCGGGCGGCGATGGGCCTGGCAGCCTATCCGAGCTCTGCGCGCAACTGCTGCTCGAAGGCTCGCGCGTAAAGCGGGACGAGCTTGGGCTGCGGCCGAATCGGCTTCGCCAGCCGGAGCGGCAGGAGCGTGAAGCCGAGCTTTTGCAGGACGTAAATCGCCGCTCCGCGTAGCGAGGCTTCCCGCTCGTCGTTGGTATAAAGCGGCTGGTTCAGGACGTTGGCCAGCCGCTGCAGCGAGGAGCGCGAACGCTGGATCCCGCCGGAGACGATGAACTTCGGCGTCGTTTTTTCCTCCGCTAGAAACAATTTCGTGATCCGCGCGAGACGAAAATAACTGGCCTCGACAATCGCCTGCAGCATGTCGAGTGCGGTGGTGTTGTGACCGATGCCGTCGATCATTCCGTAGCGATCTTCCTGCCACGTCGGCGCGCGTTCGGCGGACCAAAAAGGCAGCACCGTCAGGCCGTGGTTCGGAGCGGAGCGTTGCGCGAGCGCTTTCTCGATTGCGTTTTCGTCCAACCGCAGCTCGCGCATGCACCACGCGCGCAAATTGCCGGCGTTGCTGACTGCGCCGCCGATCAAAAAGCGCTGGTCGTCCACGCGGTAACAGGAGAGCCCGAACGGCGCACGCGGCGGACCGTCGGCTCGCACGACGCGCACGGCCGCGCTGGTGCCGACGTTGATTGCGACGAGCCCGGATCGCATCGCACCGGAGCCGAGATTGCTGGCTGCGCCGTCGCCGATCGCGGGAAACCACGGCACGTTTTTTAACCGTGAAAAATCGCGCGCGTCGCCAACCGGGTTCTCGCTGATCGGCTGGAGCGACGACTCCGACACGCGGCAGCGCTCGAGCAAAGCGCGGTCCCATCGCAGCTCGTGCGCGTTGAAGATTCCCGTGCCGCTCGCCATCGAAAACCCGCACGTCGCCGCGCCGCAGAACTCGTAGCAGAGCCATTCCGCGGGCGACACCCAGTGGCTGACTTTGGCAAAAACTTTGCGCTGTGTGCGGTGCAGCCACACCAGTTTCGCCGGCCAAAACGAAGCGCGCAGCATGCAGCCCGTGCGCGCGTGGACCGCACGTTCGCCGAGCTCTTCGCGCAGGTGCGCCGCGTCCGGCCGGCAACGCGAATCGGCCCACGTGAAAATCGGCGTCATCGGTTTGTGCTGCCGATCCAGGCCGACCAGCGAATGCCAGAAGCAGGACATCCCGACCCCCAGAATCGGCGCGCCCGGCGAGTGCCGCAGCGTTTCGCGCAAGGCTTCGCGCGCTGCTTTCAGCAGCACTGCGGGGGCGAGTTCCGCCCCCCCGTCAGCGGTGTTTTTGAGCCGATACGCCTTTTGCGCCGTCGTCGCGACCAGCCTCTCCCCGCTGGTATCAAACAGCGCCGTGCGCAGCGACGACGACCCGATATCAAACGCAAGAATCAGCGGCGATTTCCGCTGATTCATTGCGCCAGGCATTTTGCTGCGCGTGCCGCTAGACGTTGTAGGTGCTGCTCGAAACGCGACCGCCGGTGCCGGTCCAGTTCGAGTGGAAAAACTGCTTTCGCGGTTTGTCCACGCGCTCGTAAGTATGCGCGCCGAAGTAGTCGCGCTGCGCCTGAAGCAGGTTCGCCGGCAACTTTTCCGTGCGATAGCCGTCGTAGAATGCGAGCGCCGTGCTGAACGCGGGCACGGGAATGCCGCTCTTCGCCGCCGCCGCGACCACCTCGCGCCAGCCGTCCTGGCAGCGATCGATTTCGCCGCGGAAATAGTCGTCAAGCAGGAGATTCGTGAGCTTGGGGTTCTTGTCGAACGCCTCTTTGATCTTGCCGAGGAAGACGCTGCGGATGATGCAGCCGCCGCGCCACATCAAGGCAATGCCACCGTAGTTGAGGTTCCAGCCGTATTGCGCCGCCGCCGAGCGGAAGAGCATGTAACCCTGCGCGTAGGAAATCATCTTCGAGGCGAAAAGCGCGTCGCGGATCTGGCCGATGAGCTTCGCTTTGTCGCCGGTCAATTTCGGCGACGGCCCCTTCAGAATCTTCGACGCTTCCACACGCTCCTCTTTGATCGCCGAGACGCAACGCGAGAAAACCGCCTCCGCCATCAGCGTGATCGGAATACCGAGATCGGCCGCGTTGATCACCGTCCATTTGCCGGTGCCCTTCTGGCCTGCGGTATCGAGGATCTTGTCCACGAGCGGTTTTCCGTCCTCGTCCTTGAACGCGAGAATGTCGCGCGTGATCTCGATGAGATACGAGTTCAGGTCGCCTTTCATCCACTCGGCGAAGACCTCGTGCATTTCGTCCGCGCTCATCCCGAGCCCGTCGCGCATCAGCTGATACGCTTCGCAGATGAGCTGCATGTCGCCGTATTCGATTCCGTTGTGCACCATCTTCACGTAGTGCCCCGCGCCGCCTTCGCCGACCCAGTCGCAGCACGGCGAGCCGTCATCCACCTTCGCGGAGATACCCTGGAAAATCGCCTTCACGTGCGGCCACGCCGCCGGTGATCCGCCCGGCATGATGCTCGGGCCGTTGCGCGCGCCTTCCTCGCCGCCGCTCACGCCGGTGCCGATGTAGAGCAGCCCTTTGCTTTCCAGATAGGCCGTGCGCCGCGCCGAGTCGTCATAGAGCGAGTTGCCGCCATCGATGATGATGTCGCCCTTTTCCAGATGCGGCAGCAGCGTCTCGATGAAATCATCCACCGGCTTGCCCGCCTTCACCATCAACATCACC
>JAXDQV010000116.1:0-2711 GCA_034667645.1 Chthoniobacter sp. | reverse complement strand
AGCCACCACGCTCGACGATACTATGAAGTGAAGCCGCGAGTGCGGCCCGGCTACAACCGTCGGCTCACGTCAAAGCGCACACCATGGACTCCTTATCACCCCCCTTACCAGAAAATCCCACAGCCTCTCTCCTTGCGGGGCGTCGGCCATCATCTGCCCACGCACCGGGCCTCGACGCGCGAATTGATGAGGCGGAGGCACGAACGGAGCAAGCGGAGATCCGAATCGAACAAGCTGAATTGCGGACAGAGAAGGCCGAGGTGCGGATCGAGCAGGCAAAGGTCAGAACGGAAAAGGCGGAGGCCCGGACAGAACAGACAGAGGTGCGAATCGCCGAGGCGGAGACGCGGATTGAACAAGCGGAGACCAGGAGCGAGCAGGCTAAAACGCGGACAGAACAGGCCAAAGCTCGGACGGAGCAGGCGGAGCTGCGAACCGAACAAGCTGAAGCTCGGAGTGAGCAGGCGGAGACAAGAAGTGAGCAGGCTGTCTGCGATTCAGAAGTAAGTTACCGGCGGTTATTCGAAGCGGCGATGGACGGCATCCTTATTCTAGACGTTGAGACGGGTCGCATTAATGACGTGAACCCATTTCTTATCGAACTTTTGGGGTTTTCTCGCCACGAAATATTAGGCAAGACCGTCGGCGAACTGAGTCCCTTTACAGACATTGAGGACAACCAAGCTATGCTGGAACGGTTGCAGAAGTTTGGGTTTGCCCGCTATGACGATCTGCCCCTGCAAGCGCGGGATGGTCGCAAGCTAGCCGTGGAATTTGTCAGCAACCTGTACGAAGCCGGCGGGGTAAAAGTAATTCAATGCAACGTCCGTGACATCACGCAACGGAAGGAGGCGAAAATAGCTTCACTCCGGCTGGCGGCGATTGTGGAGTCTTCTGACGACGCCATTATCGGCAAAGACCTGAGCGGTTTCGTCACCAGTTGGAATAAAGGCGCGGAAAAGATTTTCGGTTATCTCGCCAGCGAGATGATGGGGACTTCAATCATGCGGTTAGTACCAACCCACCTGCAGGAGGAAGAGCGGGATCAGATTCTGGGAAAGATTAAGGATGGCGAAAGTGTGGATCACTTTGAAACGATGCGCCAAACTAAGGACGGACGATTGATTAGCGTCTCGGTTACTGTATCACCGATCAGGGATGCCTCGGGCGCGGTGATCGGTGCGTCGAAAGTGGCGCGCGACATTACGGGGCGCAAACAGGCGGAGGATGAAATCCTCCGCCTCAATACTGAGCTGGAGGAGCGCGTCATCGAACGCACGGACCAACTGGAAGCGGCCAACAAAGACCTGGAGTCCTTCTCGTATTCTGTCTCGCACGATTTGCGCGCGCCGTTGCGAGCGATCAGCGGCTTTTCCAGGATCGTGCTCGAAGACCACTCAACGGGGATGGATGCCGATGGGTTGAGGTATCTGCAGCTCGTGGAAAAAAGCGCGCTGCAAATGGGTCAGTTGATCGACGATCTGTTGACCTTTTCGCGCACCGGCCGCCAGGCGCTCAACGTCCAGCCGGTAATCACGGCTGATGTCGTCGACGCTGCTCTGGATGACTTAAAGGCCATGCAGGAAAATCGCCGGGTGAACATCAGCGTCGGCGATCTAGCCGATTGCGAAGCCGACGCCTCGCTGCTCAGGCAAGTCTGGTTGAACCTGCTTTCGAACGCTTTGAAGTACACGAGGAAGTGTGATCCGGCAGTGATCACCATCGGCAGCCGGCGGGAAGGCGAGATGGACGTGTTTTTCGTCCAGGACAACGGCGCGGGGTTCGACATGAAATATGCCGACAAGTTATTCGGCGTCTTCCAGCGTCTGCATCTGACCGACGACTATGAAGGAACTGGAGTGGGTCTCGCGCTGGTCCAACGCATTGTGCAGCGGCACGGCGGCAGGGTCTGGGCGGAAGCGAAACTGAATCTGGGCGCGACCTTTTATTTTACTCTTAGTGGAGGCCGCGATGCAGCCTGATTACGGTGAAACCGAGATCCTGCTGGTGGAGGATAACCCGACAGATCTGGAGTTGGCCCTGCGAGTTTTCAGGAAGCACGAGCTTGCGAACCGGATCGAAGTCGCTCGCGATGGCGCGGAGGCATTGGATTTCCTTTTTGGCGAAGGTGCGCACGCGGGCCGTGGGAGCATTCAGATACCAAAGGTCATTCTCCTCGACCTGAAATTACCAAAGATCGGCGGGCTCGAAGTGTTGCGCCGGATCAAGGGAGACCCTCGCACTCGCACTATTCCCATTGTGGTCCTGACTTCATCCCAGGAAGAGAAGGACTTGGTGGAGAGTTACCAGCTCGGCGTGAACAGCTACATCGTGAAGCCGGTCGACTTCGATCAATTTAGCGACTGCCTCAAGCAGATCGGGATCTACTGGCTTCTCTCCAACGCGCCTCCCAAACTCAATGCACCCTAACAACGGAACTCTCCTCCCTCTTCAGATTCTTCTGCTCGAGGACCACGCCGCCGATGCAGATTTGCTCATCTGCGAACTGCGCCGCGCCGGCGTCCAAGCGAATGTGAAAGTAGTGGGCACAAGAGAGAGCTACCTGGAGAATCTCGATCCGGCCTTTGACGCGATCATCAGCGATTTCAACCTGCCCCAATTCAACGCCAGGGATGCACTCACCCTGCTCCAGGCCCGACAATTCGACATTCCGTTCATCGTTGTCTCGGGAGCGATCGGAGAGGAAACGG
>JAXDQV010000115.1:0-2765 GCA_034667645.1 Chthoniobacter sp. | reverse complement strand
ATCGGCGGGCAGTTGAACCAAGGCACGATTGATGACAGCGGCAAGCTGGTCTTCACGCCGTTGCCGTTTGAGACCGCGGGCGAAGTGTTGCTCGATACGCCCGGCATCTCCGATTTCGACCGCAAGTTCCTGCACACGAGCGTCAGCGCTGCGAAGAAGGTGACGGAAATTCGCCGCTATGCTTGGACCAAGCTCAAGCCGGCGTCATAGGTCGCGGGGAGCCAGCGCACCGGCCTCCGGCGTCGCTGAGCTTGGGTTCTTTAGGCGATTAGATGCTTAATCCTTACACACTTACTGCCATGAAATACCTGTCTGAGGCTACTGCAATTGTGGTCTTCCATTTTAGTGCCACAACGTCATTTGCCGACGCCTCTTATCGAAATGAGTTTAAGGAACGTCAGGAAAAGCACGAAAAGGAGTTGGTTGCTGCCGTCGAGCCAATCAATCGACGCTATCAAGACGAACTTCAGCAGTTTTTGAAAAAGGCCACCCAAGTCGGCGATTTAGAGACCGCGCTCGAGGTCAAGGAGGCTCTCCGGATTCCTGCGCCCGCGGAGAAGCCCTCCGCAGGCGCTGGTGCACTGGTTCCCACCGATCTTGAAGCCAGAGTCTTGGGCGACTGGATCCTCGAAAATGCTAGGGGGAAGGTTTTGTATCCCGTTCAGATCGAACGTTAAATACTCGAAGCTCCTGCCGCAGTGGAGTTTTTGCAAACGGGTTGTTCCGCAGCGACGTATTGATTCAAACGCGCTGTCGCGGCAAATTGTGCTTCTATGACTATGAACCCAACAACACGCCGAATCGTCGAAGGCTTTGCGCTGTTTCTTATCGGTGACGGCATCATGGGGTTGCTGAAGCCGCGCCGCCACTCGCTGCTGTGGGACTGCGGGCCAGAGCCAGTGCATGAGTTTACCGAGATGCTCGCGGAGAATCGCAATCTCGCGCGCGGCATTTACCTTGCTGAGATCGCGATTGGCCTACTGATAGCCTCGAAACAAACGCCGGAGCCATCTTAGTTGTTCGTTGAGAAGCTCTGGGTTATCGGCGGTTCAATACAACCATGTGCCTACCGCTTTGGATTATCGCTGGACGGTGGGGACTTTTCGCGGGAGCGGCGCTCGTTTTGGGCGCGGGAGTCGGTTACTTCATCCGCGTGCCGCAGCCAGTGATGGCGTTCTGTAGCGGCGAGCTGATCTCTGCGCTCTCCTTTGATTTGATGGATGAGGCCTATAAACGCGGCGGCTTTGATTCTTCGGCGACAGGCTTTCTCGGTGGTGCAGCGGTTTACAAGGCGGCGAACTGGTATCTCAACCACAGCCAAGATGCAGACTGTAATTCAGGTCAGCTTGGCGTCCCGTTCTCGATTAGATATTCGGCAGCAAGTCAAAGTATTCATCATCTTCGTTCGAACCGCCTTCGCCTTTGCCGAGCTGCTTCTCGGATTCGACGAACTCGATGCGTTCGATCCACTTGATCATTTTGTAGCCAAGCTGGTTCTCCACGCGCAGTCGCAACGGCGCACCATGGATGGCGGGCAGTGGTGTGCCGTTCATCTCCAGCGCTAGCATGCACTCCGGCTTGAGCGCATTATCCAAGGTCTGTGTCTCGTAATAGGTGGGACTGAAAAGTGACGGGCCAAAGGAGTAGAAAGCGATCACCTTCGCAGACGGCCCGGGCTTCACGTGTTCAATCAACCTTTTCATGGGAAGTCCGCGCCACTGCGCGATGCCGGTCCAACCCTGGATGCAATGATGCATGGTGATGAACTCTTCTCCGCCCAGCGCTCGAAGGTCGCCGAGCGAGAGCTCGACGGGATTCTCAACCCAACCAGAAACCTTTAGCTTGTAATCCTTGAAGTTTCCGGCGACGAGCTGCTTCCAGTCCTCGCGTTCCGGCACCTTGCCGTTAGGCCAGAGGCGCGGCGAGATCTGGTCCTTGCGATAATGTTGATTCGGGAGGAGCTGGTCGAGCGTGAGCAGTTTCGCCGGTTGCGTGACGGCTTTCTGCGCATGCTGCAATTTGCGCGGAAAATACCATGAGACGTAATGAGCGCCGATCCAGGACAAGATGACGACCGCGATCCCGACGAATCCGAAAATCATTCCGGCAGGCCGCAGATCGTCGATGCCTAACACGATGTGATTCATGTTTCGCGCAAACCCGGTGAATGCGACGAGCGTCACATGCACAATGGTGAAGCCGATGAATCCGATAAGTAACAAGAAGTGAATCGAGCGCGCGGTTTGGCGGCCACCGAATAATCGGGCGTAGATTGGAAAGCGATTCACCAACGCCGGCGACATGGCCATGCCGGTGAGGATCGAGAGCGGCGCCATGATGAAGACCGTGGCGAAATAAGAGAGCTGCTGAAGTGGATTGTAACTGTAGAACCCATTCGGTTCGGGCGGAATGTGGAGGTTGCCGTAATGGACGAAGGTCTTCCACGCCTGCACGAAGATATCAGGCGACATCGGCACGAGCCGTCGCCATTGCTCGGTAGTAAACAGCCCAATGACAAAAAACAGACCGGTCAGAACAAATCCGTAAACGGTGATGAAATGCCAGGAGCGCGCGACGCCAACCGTGTGGCGATAACCGGGCGTCGCAACCATCGGCGAGATGTAACGTCCATCGTCCTTCGCCGTCCAGATGCGGTCCGTCGGCACGCGCAAAGGCGTGAAACGAATCCATTCCGTGCCTGGCGTGCAGTCATTGTTAAAATAGAGCCGCGGATGTTCCATCAGGATGGAAAGACCGCTGCGGAC
>JAXDQV010000114.1:0-10211 GCA_034667645.1 Chthoniobacter sp. | reverse complement strand
ATGAAGTGTTCTGGCGAAAAGATGGTTCTCATTTTCCGGTCGAATATCTCGCTGCCCCGATGCGGAGTCATCTCGGCAGCATCATCGGCACAGTGGTGACTTTTCGCGACATCACCGAGCGCAGCCGGGCGGAGGCGCGCATTCGCGAACAGGCCGATCTGCTCGACCATGCACACGACGCGATCATCGTGCGCGATACTTACACCAGAAAAATCAGTTTCTGGAACCACGGAGCGGAAAGCGTGTATGGCTGGACCGCTGCCGAGGCGGTGGGCTGTGATATTGGAAAACTGATCTTCACCGATCCAGGCGCACTGGACGCCGTCACCGCGCAGTTGCTTAAAACTGGCGAGTGGCGGGGCGAGCATCATCACGTGTCGAAGGCCGGCAAGGAATTAAACATCAGCGGGCGCGTAACTTTGCTGCGAGATGCCAGCGGCAATCCGAAATCCGCTTTAGTGATCAACACTGACATCACCGAGCAGAAAAAGCTCGAACAGCAGTTTCTTCGCGCACAGCGCATGGAGAGCATCGGCACCCTCGCCAGCGGCGTCGCACACGACCTCAATAACATCCTGTCGCCGATCATGATGTCCGTGTCGATGCTGCGCGACGAACTGCCGCTGGACCTGAGGGACAGAATCATCTCGACGATCGAAAAAAGTGCGCAACGTGGGGCCGATATCGTCAAACAGGTGGTGAGTTTCGCTCGCGGAGTCGAGGGCGAACGGATGCTCGTGCAGCCGATTCACCTGATCAAAGAAGTCGCGGAGTTTGCGCAGCAAATGTTTCCAAAATCAATTGTGGTCAGGCCACGTTATTCCGACCGCATTTGGGTCGTGGAAGGGGATCCGACGCAACTGCACCAGGTGCTCTTAAACTTGTGCGTCAACGCGCGCGATGCCATGCCGAATGGCGGCAAACTGACCATTGCGTTGGAGAATTTTACCGTGGATGAACAATATGCGGGGATGATGCCCGGCTCCCAGCCCGGACCCTATGTCATCATCACCGTGAGTGATACCGGAGTTGGTATCCCAAGTGAGCTTATTGACAAAATTTTTGATCCATTTTTCACCACCAAGGAGCTGGGAAAGGGCACGGGACTTGGGCTCTCGACTGTCGTTGGGATTGTGAAGAATCACGGCGGATTCGTGACTGTAGATAGCGTGGAAGGCCGTGGAACGACCTTCAAAGTTTTCCTGCCTGCGAACAGCAGTGCAGTAACAACCGGCCCGGCGACGGAGGCGATGCCTTTGCCGCCGGGACATGGTGAAATGGTTCTGGTGGTGGACGACGAGCAAAGCATTTTGCTCATCACGCAAACCATGCTTGAAAAGCATGGTTATCGTGTGGTGACCGCCGCGGATGGCACCGGTGCCCTGACCCTCTTTGCGCAGCAAATGAACGAGATCGATGTCGTGCTCACCGATGTTTCGATGCCTTTCATGGACGGCACGGGTCTGGCGCGTGTGCTGAAGAGGATGAGTCCGCTAACCCCGATGATCGCCTGTAGTGGTCAACGCGAGGAAGCGCACGAAGCGGAATTGAAGGATCTCGGCGTGAAAGTGTTTCTGAGGAAGCCATATAACACGGTGGAATTGCTGACTGCGTTGCGCAGCGTGCTGGACAACCACGCTGGCGATCAAAAATGAAAATTGTCAGAATCCTCATCGCAGACGATCATGAAGTTGTGCGCGAAGGGGTGCGTGCGGTGCTCGAAAAACAATCCGGCTGGGAGGTTTGCGGCGCTGTTACAAATGGACGCGATGCAGTTGAGCTTGCCGAAAAACTGGCTCCAGATGTCGTCGTGCTCGACATGACCATGCCGGAACTTAACGGCCTGGAAGCAGCGCGCCGGATCAAGCGCATGCTGCCGCGCACTGAGATACTCGTCTTCACCGCGCATGAAGCCGACAAATTGATCCATCAGGTTTTCAACGCGGGCGTGAAAAGCTACATCCTTAAGGCAGACGCGAATCGGCATCTGGTGGCTGCGGTCAAAGCCCTGGCCGAGCATAGACCGTATTTCACGTCTAAAGTCTCCGAGGTTATCTTCGCGCGTTACCTGAATAGAGGTGAGCAAAACAAAACTGCCGAGCCGGAGAGCGGCGACCGCCTCACGCTCCGCGAGCGCGAAACCGTTCAGCTTTTGTGCGAGGGCAAAAGCAACAAAGAAGTCGCCGCCGCTCTCGGCATCAGCCCCAAGACAGTTGAGACTCATCGTTCGACAGTCATGCGAAAGCTGGCTCTGGAATCGTTCGCAGAGCTGGTCCGTTACGCGATCCGAAATAAGATCATCGAAGCGTAGTTGGCGACGCTCGCGTCAGATGCGCGAGGCAACGCAATGCGGCGCATCAACGAGACGCCGGCCGGTCATCGACTGCAGCCGTGCCACTCGGCTTCACATCACGAGTTGAAGCTTGAGTTCGTTAATCTCTGCGGAGGCCGCTTCGAGTTCGCTCACTCGATCCGCGAGCGCTGCTTGCAAGGCCATCACGCGCAAACCGACGAGAATGCGTGCCTGGAGCTCATCTTTGTCGAAGGGTTTGACCAGGTAGTCGTCTGCGCCCGCGCCGAGTCCTTCGACGACGTTCTCCGTTCTGCCGCGGGCGGTGAGCAGGATGATGTAAAGCACCCGATCGACGTCGCGGACGCGGCGGCAGATTTCCAGGCCGTCCATGCCGGGCATCATCCAGTCCAGAATCGCTAGCGAGGGTGCGTCGTGCTTTCGCAGCGCGGTCATTGCTTCCGTTCCGTTCTGCGTCGCGGTAACTTCGTAACCCCACTTTGTCAGCCGTGCGCAGATGAGTTCGCGCGAGACCGGGTCGTCTTCAGCGACCAGAATTCTGGTCTTCGGCTCCGCGGCCTTCCCGGCGCCGGGCCTAGGTTCGGGCGGGAGTGAAAGCGGCCAGGGTAGCGTGAATTTCAGCAGCTTCCCGTTCGAGGGCGGCGAAGGTGCGGTCAGTGTATTCATAATTTTCATCGAGGGCTTGGGTTTCGAGTTGCTGGGTGAGGTGGCGGGCGTCGTTCGCCCCGAATGCACCTAGGGAGCTGAGCAGCGCATGCGCGGAGCGGGCAAGATCGGTGGCACCGCGGCGGGCGACGGAGCCGCGGATTTCGTCGAGCAGCCGCGGGGTGTTTTCGTGGAAAAGCGTGATCATTCGCTGCATCAGCGCCTCGTCGCCATCGAGCTGATCGAGCAGTTTTTGGCGGCTGAAAATAGGCAGCTCTCTCGCGGACGATTCGTGTGCCAAAGTCTGAAGATGCCCATTGGGCGCGGTCGGCGGAACTGCGGCACCGGTGGGGTGCCGACCTGAGGAGATTCGCTTGAGCAGCGCGAGCAGCTCGGCTTTTTGGAGCGGCTTGGAAATGTAATCGTCCATCCCTGCGTCGAGGCACCGCTGGCGATCGCCGGCCATCGCATGCGCGGTCATCGCCGCAATTGGCGTGTGTCGGCCGGTCGCTTGCTCAGACTCCCGGATGCGACGCGTGGCTTCAAAGCCGTCCATCTCGGGCATCTGCACGTCCATGAAGATCAGGTCGAAAGCTTCGCGCGCGGCGGCTTCCACGGCGTCGCGCCCATTGGTGGCGTGCATGAGCGAGTGACCGCGCTTTTCGAGGATGCCCGCGGCGAGGGCGCGGTTGATTACGTTGTCCTCTGCGAGCAGGATGCGCAGTCCTTCCCTCTTGTCCTGGTTCTCATTCTTCGTCTTTGATCCGTTCTCATTCGCCTGAAACAGCGAGGGCGAGAGCAAATGCAAATCCGCCCCGGCGATCGCAATGAGGATCGCGTCGAGCAGTTCGGATTGGCTCACCGGCTTGGTGAGGTAGCTCGCCAATCCCAGCTCCGCGCAGCGTGCGGTCGCGCCGGCTGGCATCGCGGAGGAAAGCATCATCACCGTTGCGCCGGAGAGCTCGGTATGTTCGCGGATTTGTTCCGCGACCATGAAGCCATCCATCTCTGGCATCATCCCGTCGAGAATCACGAGCGGAAATGGCGTGCCGGCACGGGCCGCCCGCAGCATCTCCACGATCGCTGCCGCGCCGGAGGCGACCACTGAGGGCTGCATCCGCCAGTTCGTCAGCATCTCGCGCAGGATGCGGCGATTCACCGCGTTATCGTCCACCACCAGCACGTGCAGGCCTTCGAGTTCGCTGGGGTCCGCGTGCCGCACGTCCGGCGCGGGTGTGTGACGCACGGGGAGTTGCGCGGTGAAATGGAACGTCGTTCCTTGGCCCACGGTGCTCTCGACCCAAATGCGTCCGCCCATTTGCCGCACGAGCTGCGAGGCGATCGCCAGCCCGAGGCCGGTGCCGCCGTAGGTCCGCGTCGTCGTGCCGTCGGCCTGCGCGAACGCCTCGAAAATCAGCGCCTGCTTTTCCGCCGGAATGCCGATGCCGGTGTCGCTCACCGTGAAGTGCAGGCAATGGTCGTCGTCCGTCGCCGACTCGACCGCGACGTGCAGCGTCACGTCACCGCGCGCGGTGAACTTGATGGCGTTATCCGTCAGGTTGATGAGGATTTGCCGCAGCCGCAGCGGGTCCCCGATCAAATGGTCGGGCACCACCGCGGGAATGTCGGCGATGAGCTCGAGCCCTTTTTGATCGGCGCGCATCCCGAGTGGTTTAAGCATCGTGCCGATGCATTCGCGCAGGCTGAAGCTTATCGCTTCCAGCTCCAGCTTCCCCGCCTCGATCTTGGAAAAATCGAGAATGTCATTGATCAGCCCGAGCAGGGCGTGCGCCGAGCTTTTCGCCATCCCAAGATACTCGCGCTGTTCGCGACTCAGGTCCGTGTCGAGGACCAGCTCGGTCATGCCGATGATGCCGTTCATCGGCGTGCGAATCTCGTGGCTCATGTTCGCGAGGAACTCGCTCTTGGCCCGGCTGGCGGACTCCGCGGCGGTTTTCGCGGTGCGCAGTTCGTTTTGCTGCTCTTCCAGTTCGTGGACGGTGCGGGCCATGGCATCGTGCAACGTCCGGGCGAGGCCACCGACCTCGTCATCAGTGTCGGCACGCGCCATGAATCGGTCGCCACCCTCCCGGCGATGCTCGATATACTTTCCCAGCGCGGCGATCGGCCGCAACACGTGGCGCTGGAGCAGCGCAAAGCCGAGTCCCGTGAGCCCGGCCAGAATGGCGAGAAAAGCGGCGGCGAATTGGAGGCTCGATTGCCGGATCTCGGCATAAGTGGATCGAACGTCCAAACGCACAATCACCGCGCCTTCGCTCAGCGAGTGGCCGGCGAGATCGGTCCGGCTCAAAAGCAGCGGCGAGTTGAAATCAAACTGGCCGGAATCGGGATCGAGATGGCTAAAATCCTGCCGCATGCGGATCGCTGCTGCCAGCTCCTCGGCCACATCCTTCACGGGGATCTCTGCCAAAGTTTTGCCCATCCAGGCGTCGTGCGTGCTGGCGAGGACGCGAGCGGGACTGCCGCCCACCACGACAATGAGACTGACTTCCTTTTCTGCGCCGATCGCATCGACGATGCGATCCAGGTCGTTTGCCTGCGAAACGCTCTCCGCGGCGTAGTTCAAAGTATGCGCGACCAGCTCGGCACGTTGGCGCAGTTTCTCGAGAAGCTGCTTTTCGGCGATGGCGTGAATCGCCCAGAGGGCGAGCGTGGCGCCGAGGGCACCGGTCGCCAGCAAGGGCAACAGGAGCTTGCGTTTGAGCGACCCGCAAGGGGCGGTGGTGGCGCTGCTCATGGCGGTTACTTCTTCGCCACAAAGGACGGGTTCGAGAAATCGCCACGCCGATCGGGGCCTTTGATTTGCCCGGTCTGCCGGAGGATGCGATCCGAGGCCTCGATGACGGCGGCGAGCTTCCCGCCCGGCCCAAAAAAGCCTGCCTGGTCCGACTCGGAGAGCATCTTGACGCCGTCGGTCAATGCGGTGGCGAAGTCTTCGGGGGTGAACCCTTCACGCGCGGCCATGATTCGATAAGCGTCCGCCGGATTCTGGTGGCTGTAAGCGATCGCGCGATGGAAGGCGCGCAAAAGCTTCGCGACCTCGCCCGGGCGCTGCGCATTGATCCCGGCCTCGACCGCGATGACGTCCACGACTTCGCCCGGAATCTCAGCCGTGGAAAAAACCGTGATCGCTTTCAGTTCACGGATCACTTTGACCGACAGTGGCGAGTAGGTGACGATTGCATCCACTGTCCCATTTCGCAGCGCCTCCGCCATCGACGGTTGATCCATGGACACCGTCTCGACGTCGCTGAGGCTCAGCCCGTTTTCCTCGAGCCCGCGCGCGAGGATGTAAATTCCCAACGTCGCCAATTCCACACCGACGCGCTTCCCGCGCAGCCCGGCGCAATCTGCAATCCCGGGCCGGGCGAGGATGAGGTCCGCGCCATTCGAGTAATCGACCACCTGCACGACTTGCGGCGAGCGCGATGACTGGTCGCGCGCTTGCAGCACCTCGGTAATCGTCGCGCCCATCGCGTCAATCTGTCCGCGTTCGTAAGCGCGCCGGCTGTCGGAGATGGAGGTGAACTCAATGAGCTGCACCTCGAGCCCTTCCTTCCGGAAGAAACCTTTTTCCTGCGCGAGATACAGAAATTCGTAGCCCGGCCAGGAAGCGAGGCCGATCCGCAGAGAGCGGGGCTTTTCGCGGGAACATCCGAGATTGAGTGAAAGGGCGGCGGTTGCCAGGAGCAGGGCAAGCTTGCGGGGTATCGAATTGGTTTTCATGAAAGTTTGGCTGAGCGGTTGGTGTCGCGTCATTCAAGAAAGCTCAAGTCGGTTGGCTCCGACTGGGAGACTTGCAGGATGCGATCGATCAGAGTCAAAAGGTGAGCACCGCTGGTGAGGATTTGGCTGACGCTGTCCTTTTGCTCAGGATTGAGCGGATCCAGATCCAGGAGTTGGGCGAAGCCGAGTATGTGATTCATCGGGGTGCGCAGCTCGTGGCTGGCGCGGGAGAGCATCTCGCTTTTCGCGCGAAGCGCGGTTTCCAACTCGGCGGTGCGTTCGCGGACGCGGCGCTCGAGATCGGTGTTCGCCGCGCGCAGGTTCGCGTGCAGCCCGAGGATGCGCTCGGCGACGCGCACACGCGCTACGAATGCGTCCTTTTCAAATGGCTTCGTGATGAAGTCGTCCACCCCGGCGTTCATTGCCTCAAGGTAGTTCGTCTTCCCGGAGCACGAGGTGAGCAGGACGATGTAGGTGTAATCGGCGCGCGGTTCTGCGCGAATGCGGCGAGAGAACTCCAACCCGTCGAGATCGGGCATCATCCAGTCGGAGATGACCAGCGGAAATTCGCCGCCGTGCCATGCGTCCCAGGCTTCGCAGCCATTGGCTGCCTCCTGCACGTCGTGCCCGAGCTTCGTCAGCGCGGAGCTAAGCAGCAATCGGGTGATTTCGTCGTCATCGGCAATCAGGGTGTTCATTCTCAAACGTGAATGAAGCGCGCCGAGTGCCAGTCACGTCGGGCGAAGTGTGGAGTTCCCACTGCGGTCAAACCCTGAGAGCCGGGGCACAGGTGATTGCCCGCCGTGTCAATCGTCGTCACATCACGACGCTACCTACTTATCAGCCGAAATCAGTCCCGTGCGAATCGCGTAGCGCACCAGCCCCGCGACATCGTGGATGTCGACACGATCCATAAGCTGTGAGCGGTGCGCTTCGGCGGTCTTGATGCTGATGCCCAGGAGGTAGGCGATTTCCTTGATGTTTTTGCCCTCACCGATGAGCTGGAGGACTTCACGCTGGCGCGCGGTGAGTTGTTCGATCGGACTGTCCTCTCCCGCAGCGCGCTTGAGGTAGCTTTCGACCACTGTGTGCGAGACCGACGGGCTAAGGTAGGTCCGGCCCTGCGCGACGGCTTTGATGGCCAGTCCTAACTCCTCAGCCGCGGCGTCCTTGAGCATGTAGCCGGCGGCACCGCAGCGCAGCGCCCGCAAGACGTATTCCTCGTTCGCGTAGCCGGAAAGAATGAGCACCTTCACGGCCGGGAAGTTCTTCACGATGCGCGGGAGAGCTTCGAGCCCGCCCAGCTCGGCCATGGAAATGTCCAGCAGGATCACATTCGGCGCGCTCGTCTTGATCAGCTCCAGCGCCTCGCGTCCGTTGTCCGCTTCGCCCACGACTATCACGCCGGGCAGTTTTTCGAGCAGGGCGCGGATGCCGGCCCGCACCAGAGCGTGATCATCGGCCAAAACCATCCGAACAGGGTTCATAAGGGTTCCGTTGCGAAGCTCGGGCCGGGAGGCGCAGTTGGAAACCACGCCCGGATTTCGGTGCCACGGCCGGGCGCGGAAGAGACCTCCATTTCGCCCCCTAACAGCGAGACTCTTTCGTTCATGCTCAGCAAGCCGATGCTGCCGCCGCGCGCGGCGCGTTGCTGCATTGCGTCTTTGTCAAAGCCCACGCCGTCGTCATGCACGACCAGCCACAGGCGATGCGGCTCCGCGCGAAGCTCCACGGCCACCGTCGCCGCCTGCGCGTGCCGGATGGCGTTTGTGATCGCTTCTTGCGCGAGGCGAAAGCACGCAGTTCGAGTAAGCGGATCCATCTCCATGCGCTCCACATTGGCTGTGAAAGTCACGCGCAATCCGGCGCGTTGCGCCTGCTGGTCCACCAGCCAGCGCAGCGTGGGCACGAGTCCCAGTTCGTCGAGCATCGGCGGGCGCAGATCGAGCGAAAGCTGTCGCACCTGCATGAGCAACCGATCGAGAAGCTGAGTGCTGTCCTCGAGCCGGCGGGCGAACGCAGGGGGCACGTCCGGCGCGATGATCTTCAGATTGAGCTTGGCCGCAGTGAGTGTCTGGCCAATCTCGTCGTGCAACTCCCGCGCGAGGTGACGCCGTTCCTGCTCCTGAACCTCGAACAGCCGGCGCGAAAGAATCCGCAGTCGATGATTCGCCTCTTCCAATTCTTTCGCCGCCCGGTTGCGCTCAGTTATGTCCTGCAAGACACAAGCGACGCGATCAACCCCGGCGGGACCCTCGATCGGAAAGTACGAGATGAGCAGGTCCCGTTCGCCGCGATCTGGATAGCGGTACGTCATCTCGTATTGAACCGGTTCGCCGTGCAGGCATTCGTCTAATTTTCTTTTGGTGACGTTCTCAAAAACCGCCTCGTTTAATACTTCTGCCACCAACCGCCCCACCAATTGTTCCCTCTCCATACCGCGATATTTCAGAAACGCCCGATTCGCGAGCAGATAGCGGTAGTCGCGATCAACTACCACAATCATCTCCTCCAATCCCTCGACCACTTTTTCGTATTCTCGCAGGCGATCCTCCGCCTCCTTGCGTTCCGTTATGTCCTCAGCGAGGCCGGCGACACGGATGAGTTTTCCCGACTCGTCAGAGACTGGAAATGCGCGATCGCGAATCCAGCGGTGGGAGCCGTCCGGCCGAACGATCCGGTAGGTGTGATCGTGCTGACCGCGGACCAACTGCAACCGGACGCCTTTGGCAATACGTTCGCGGTCGTCGGGATGGATCGAATCCATCCAGGAGCTCGGCTCTGCATACAGGCTGTCGCAGGACCGGCCCCAGATTTTTGCGTATGCGGGGCTGACATAGTGGATCAACGTTGCCTCCGGATTAGCCAGCCAGAAGACCTCGCTGATATTCTCGGCCACCTGGCGAAACCGTGTCTCGCTTTCGCGCAACGCTTCCTGTGCTTGTTTGCGCTGGGTAATGTCCTGAAAGCAATTCATAGCGCCCATCAGTTCTCCTTTGATATTTCTCAAAGGAGCAATATTCACCAAGACCGTTATGCACGATTCGTCGGGCCGCTCGATCACTACTTCCAGATTGCGAGCCTCAACACCCGTCCGGAGCACTTCCGCCATTTTCGATTTCTCATGAGGCACAAGGTTACCATCGGGAGACCAAAGGCGCAAAGAGGCGCAATAACGCTGCGCTGTATCCCCTAGCACTGGCTCGCGTCCCCATAGTTCCACAGCGCGTTTATTGTAGCTTCGAATTATCCCTCCCGTATCGCACACGTAGACCGCGACCGGCATCAATTCTACCAACCGGCCAAATCGCTGTTCGCTTTCACCCAATGCCACCGTTCGCTGCAGCACCTTCTGTCTGAGCGTGCGATTCCACACGGTTAGGCCCTCGATAATTAGGAACTCCGCAGACACCGCGTAGCCCGAGTAGGTGAGTTATTGTACAATCCTGTTTATCGTGCGGCCAAACCATTTCTCGTTGATTCGCTTTAACTCGTCGGGTTCGATCGC
>JAXDQV010000113.1:0-2529 GCA_034667645.1 Chthoniobacter sp. | reverse complement strand
CCGCGCCTTCTCTGCTCGTGCAATTAGTACGCGCAGATTTTCCACGCCGCCTTCCTTTCGAAACTCGCGCACGAGGGATTCCGCGACGAATTCCTCCGGTTGCAGGTCCACATGGACGTGAAACTCCTTGATCCGTTGTGCTGTCGCGGGACCGATGGCGGCGATGCGCGCGCCGCCGATTTCGCGCGCGTCATCGTAAAGCTTGTAAAAGAGATCGAAAAAAGCGGTGACCCCGTTCGGACTGGTGAACACGAGCCAATCGTAGGCGTGCGCGTCCTGGACCAGCTCTGCGAACGCGCGAAGGTCGGTCGGCGGTTCGATCCGGATGGTCGGCAACTCGATTACATCCGCTCCGAGCCCGCGCAATTGTTCCGTCAAAATTCCGGCTTGCGCGCGCGTTCGGGTGACCACGATGCGCTTGCCAAAGAGCGGCCGATCTTCAAACCAATTCAGTTTCTCGCGCAGTGCGACCACGTCCCCGAAGACTGCGACGGCCGGCGCGGCGAATTCTTTCTCGGTCGCTCGTTGCCCGATATTTTCGAGCGTTCCGATTAACGTTTCCTGCCGGCCGGTCGTAGCCCAGCGAATCAACGCCACCGGCAGATTCTTCCTCATCCCTTTTGCGAGCATCTCGCGCGCGATCGATTCGATCCGCTCGACACCCATCAACATTACCTGGGTGCCGCCGAGCTCCGCCAGCGCACCGAAATCAATCGCGCTCTCGGATTTCTCCGGGTTTTCGTGCCCGGTGAAAAAGGTGACATGCGAATTTTTGTCGCGATGCGTGACTGGAATTCCAGCGTAGGCCGGCCCGGCGATCGCTGAGGTGATACCGGGCACGATAACGAACGGCAATCCCGCGCCGGCGAGCGCCTCTGCTTCCTCCGCCCCGCGACCGAAGACAAACGGATCGCCGCCCTTGAGCCGCACGACTTGATTTCCTTCGCGCGTTTTGTCCACGAGCAGCGCGTTGATTTCGTCCTGTGTGAGTGTGTGCGCGCCAGCCTTTTTCCCGGCGAAAATCAATTCCGTATTTTCGCGCGTCCAGCGCAGCATCTCGGGATTGCAGAGGTAGTCGTAGACGATGACATCGGCTTCCTCGATGCACTGTTTCGCTCGCAGCGTTACCAAACCGAGGTCGCCGGGGCCGGCACCAACGAGAAAGCATTTTCCCTTTTTCGCTTTTTCAGCCATTAATCGCCTCCCATAATTCCCTCGCCAATCGTTTGCCCGAGGTCGCGTCACCTTCCACTCGCGCCATCCGTGGTTCAATGCGCGATGGCTCAAAAAACTGCGCGCGCAACGTCATGGTCTCGCCGTAGATGGTGGCCAGAACGCCGACTGGCGAGCCGCAGTCGCCTTTGAGCAAACGGAGGAATTCGCGCTCCGCTTGCAAACAGGACAGCGTTTCCGGGTGGTTGATCGCGCGCACGATCGTGGTCGCTTTCTCGTCGTTTGCGCGCACCTGCATCGCGATCACACCTTGCCCGCCGGCCGGAAGAAAATCCTTCGGTGAAAGAATCTCCACGCCAAGAGAAACGCCCTCGAAATCGAAAGAGTCGGCCGCCAAATCGTAACCCAATCTCTCAATCCCGGCCCGCGCGAGGACGATGGCATCGCAGTCGCCGCTCACTAATTTGCGCAAACGAGTGGGAACATTTCCCCGAAGATCCGCGACCTTTGTGCCAGGCCGCTTCCAGCGCAGCTGATGCTGGCGCCGCACGCTCCCTGTCGCGATGCTGCCGGCTGAACTGGCGCTGGTTTTCTTGCTGATGAGGAGATCGGCTACCGGAGCCCTCGACAGGACGGCGGCCACTTCCAAACCCGCAGCGTCATCGCTCGGCAGATCTTTCGCGCTGTGCACCGCAACATCGATCGTGCCCGCGGCAAGAGCCCGCTCGATTTCACCGGTGAATAGACCCTTGCGGCCGGCGCGTGGATCGATCGGCTCCGCCTTGCGTTGGTCGCCGCTGGTCCGGATGAGTTCGATCGAAATTGCGAGATTCGGCCATGCCTTTTGGAGGGCTTCAGCGACCAGCGCCGTTTGTCTGCGGGCAAGCTCGCTGCCGCGCGAACCCAGAACGATTTTCTCCACGCGCGTCGGACTTAAAGTTCGGAAGGACGCATGGCTCTGTCGTCCAGGACACCAGCACTCCGCGGTGACACCGCTGTTTCGGAGCCTGACCCAAAGCGCGCCGAAAAATCCAAAACGTGCTCGGCAATGATCTTTTCAGCGGCCGAGATTTGCTGGCGCCGCAGGGCAAGCGATTGCTCGGCGATCGATTGCAGCGAATCGATATCGTAAAGGTAAACGCCTTCCATCTCGTTCACGTCCGGGGCGACATCTCGCGGCACCGCGATATCGATTATGAACAATGGCCGATCGGCCCGACCGCGAAGCATCGGCGCCAAAACCTTCCGGGCGAGCAGCGGCTCTTCCGCGGACGTCGATGAGATCAGGATGTCGATCTCGGCGCACTGCGCCGTCCATTGAGCGAAGGCAATCGCACGCCCTCGAACTAGTGCCGC
>JAXDQV010000112.1:0-5304 GCA_034667645.1 Chthoniobacter sp. | reverse complement strand
CGCTTCGGCAGCGGCATCCGCAATTTCACCGCGGCCCACGTCGGCGAGGGCGAAATCGCCGCTCCGAGTCTCGGTGCGATGCGAATCAGCGGTGAGGCGGAACTCGCGCTCGCCGGAGATTTCCGGGCGAATCTGACGCTTTCTGGCGAAGGCTTGAATCACGGCGAACCGGCGCTGGGCTGGCTGAACGTGCGGGGGGCGATCGACTCTGCCGCGATTTTGGTCGGCGGAAATATCAGCCGCGTGAGCGCAGCGCACATGAATGACTCGAGCTTATACGCCGGGTGCGCGGTAACTGGTTCCACTTTTGGGAATCCCGACGGCATCTCATTCACGATCCCGGCGAGAATCGGCTCAACCACGATTGGCACAGATTCCAGTGCTGCCTTCAGGAACAGCTTTATCGCCGCGCAGGCTGTTGGCAGTGTCACACTGTCCTCGGTGGTTTCCGACAACGGCGGCAAGGCGTTCGGCGTCCTCGGTACGTCCATTGATTCAGTGCGAGTTCTTAAACCGCCCTTCCAATGGCTGCCCGACAGTCTTTCCGCTGCTGGCGTCGGCGATTTCCGAATCCAGGTTCCCCGCCCAGCGCGGTAGCGGCAGTCGGCTCGGCAGATAGCAAAACTGTTGGACTTACTCAGTCCGCAATGCGGGTTCGCCCAAGGTTTTGAAGAGATATTTTTCGACCACGACGCGAATACCAGCCGCCCAATTTCTGTGGAGTCCAATTGATGTGAATTGCCGTATTTAGCGGTTCACAAACTGCATCATCGTTTCCGGATAGCGTCCGCCGGCGGCGGCTCCGCGGGGCGCGATTTCGTCGATGCGCTGCAGGTCTTCGTGCGTGAGCAGCACGTCGAGCGCATGCAGATTCTCCTCGAGATATTTCCGGCGCTTGGTTCCAAAGATCGGCACGATGTCCTCGCCTTGCGCCAGCACCCAGGCCAGCGCGAGCTGTGACGCGGTGCAGTTTTTCGTCTTGGCGATTTCTTCAATGCGAGAGACGAGATCGAGGTTCTTTCGGAAGTTCTCACCTTGAAAGCGTGGCGATTGGCGCCGGTAATCATCGGGCGCGAAATCCTCCACTTGTTTAATCTGACCGGTGAGAAAACCGCGCCCCAGCGGAGAGTAAGGCACAAAGCCGATTCCCAACTCGCGGCAGACGCTCAGTATCTCGTCCTCAGGATCCCGTGACCAGAGCGAATACTCGGTTTGCAACGCGGTAATCGGATGAACGGCATGCGCGCGGCGGATCGTCTCCGGACCCGCTTCCGATAAGCCGAGATGCCGCACTTTGCCGGCGCGAACGAGTTCCGCCATCGCGCCAACTGTTTCCTCGATCTCCGTCTCCGGATCGACCCGATGCTGGTAGTAAAGGTCGATCTCCGCGACTCCGAGCCGACGCAGACTCGCATCGCACGCGTTGCGCACGTAGTCCGCTTTGCCGCTCACGCCGCGAACGGCCGGGTTGCCTGGATCGCGCACGATGCCGAACTTTGTTGCGAGCACCACTTGCTCACGCCGGCCTTTGATCGCCTTGCCGACAAGTTCTTCATTCGTCCACGGCCCATACATGTCTGCGGTATCAATGAGCGTCACACCGAGCTCGACGGCGCGGTGAATGGTCGCGATCGATTCCGTATCGTCGCGGGCGCCGTAAAAATCGCTCATCCCCATGCAGCCCAAGCCAAGCGCCGACACGCGCAGCCCGCTTTTTCCAAGTTCCCGCGTCTTCATGCTTTTCCTCCGAAGCTGACGAAATCATCCACGTCGAGCAGATCGGCCCAGGTTTTGATGTCCTCGCGTGTTTTGCTGAATTTGCCGACTGCTTCGGCGAAATACAGGAGGGTTTCCGCATCGCTGTCCGGTCCGCGCCGCTGCTGAAAGTCGCTCCACTGCTCGATCTCCCACGCGCTGCGCTGGTGCTTTGCGTTGGCATTGATCCAATCCAGGATCTCGCCGTCACCTTTGCCTGCGGCGAGTTGCTCGCGCAAAGCCTCGGCATCGATTCCGAGAAAGTTGACGATGTGCTGGTCGAGCGGGCAGTTGTATTTGTATTCGCCGTTTTTGCCTGCGATCTCCGCGCGGCCTTTGTCGAGCATCCGCGGCAGAATGGCGTAGCCGCCCAAGCGGCAGCGCGGACTCCGTGGCGGTCGTTGTGTGAGGTCTGGATGGTTGATGTCGGACATAAAGATTCAGTGCTGCTTGGGTTATGAAACGGCGATGACAATCTTTCCGAAATGGGCGCCGCTTTCCTGATAACGGTAGGCGGCAGGCGCTTCGGAAAACGGGAACACGCGATCAATCGCCGGCTTGAGCTGGTGCCCTGAGATCGCGCTATTCATCGCTTCAAACATCTCGCGACTGCCAACGTAGATGCCGCGAATGAGCGCCGATTTTCCAAGAATTTCCGCGAGGGCGACGTTGCTGGTAAACCCGCTCACCCCGCCGATGACGCTGATCGTGCCACCCAGCGCCAGCGCGCGCAGTGACTTCGGAAAAGTATCTGCGCCGCCGACTTCGATCACGTGATCTGCGCCCGCTTTTGCCGTGAGGCGAAAGACTTCATTTTCCCAGTCTGGTGTCGCTCGGTAGTTGATCGTTTCGTCCGCGCCGAGCGCTTTGGCGCGCGCGAGTTTTTCATCGCTGCTCGACGTGATGATCACCCGCGCACCGTGCATTTTGGCGAACTGGAGCGCGAAAACGGAAACGCCGCCGGTGCCGAGAAGAAGCACGGTTTGATCGGCGGAAAC
Source organism: Chthoniobacter sp. (assembly GCA_034667645.1). GTDB lineage: Bacteria > Verrucomicrobiota > Verrucomicrobiia > Chthoniobacterales > Chthoniobacteraceae > JAJPJG01. Next base: position 2,551 of record JAXDQV010000112.1, on the reverse strand, counting down.
TTTGCCGCTGGTTACGAGCGCGTGCCACGCGGTGAGCGCCGCGCATGGCAGCGTAGCCCCTTCCTCGAAACTCATGTGCGGCGGAATCGCGATCACCCCATCCGCAGACAGCGCCACATATTCGGCCAGCATGCCTTCAACTGTGCCGCCGAGTGTGCTATCAAACGCCTCCCGCTGCACACGGCCGGTCAGCCACTTTTGGAAAAATGTGCCCGCTACCCGATCGCCGACTTTCCACTGTGTGACGCCCTCACCGGCTGCGACGATTTCGCCCGCGCCATCGGAGAGCGGGATCAGCGGCAGCGACACGGGCGCGCCGTAACTGCCACTCGCCAGCATGAGGTCACGATAATTCAGCGAAGTCGCGCGAACCCGCACCAGCACTTGATTCGCGATCGGTGTCGGCTGGTCGAGTTCGTTAAGTTTTAATGCGTCGGCGCCGGTCTGCGCGGTCAATTGCCAGGCTCTCATGTTTTTAAAATGGCGACTTCACCACTCCGCCATCGACACGCAGCGCCGCGCCGTTCGTGGCCGAGGAAAGCGGGCTGCAGACAAACGCGACCATCGACGCGACTTCATCCGGAGTGGCAAACCGCTTCAGCAATGAACTCGGGCGTGCCTTTTCAAAAAACTCCTTTTCTGTTTCCTCAAAACTTTGGCCGTTTTGCTTTGCCAGCGAGCCGACAAATTCTTTCACGCCCTCCGAGCCAGTAGGTCCGGGCAGCACCGCGTTGCACGTCACGCCCGTGCCCGCGCAGGTCTCCGCGATCCCACGGGCAATGGCGATCTGCGCGGTTTTCGTCATGCCGTAATGCACCATTTCCGCGGGAATCTGTATGCCCGACTCGCTGGAAATAAAAACGATACGCCCCCAGTTTCGCTGCTTCATTCGCGGCAGATAGGCGCGGCTCAGACGCACGCCGCTCATGACGTTCACCTCGAAAAAGCGCAGCCAGTCAGCATCCGGAATTTCCGCAAATGGCTTCGGCTGGAAGATGCCGAGATTGTTCACGAGAATTTCCACATCGGGAAACGCGTTCACAGTTTCGTCCGCGCCCTCTGCCGTAGAAAGGTCGAGCGGCAGGGATTCCAGTTTTGCTTCCGGATGAAGGGCGCGAATCTTTTGTGTCGCCGCCTCCACACGCTCGGAGGTGCGACCGTTGATGATCACACACGCACCTTCCGCGGCAAGGGCACTCGCGATCGCAAGTCCAATGCCAGCGGTCGAACCGGAGACAAGCGCGAGTTTGTTTTCGAGTTGCAGGTTCATGGTGAATGGGAATTCGTGCGGAGCCGTTCAGCCGTTATCTTCGATTTCGGTGATCTCTTCGCGTGTCAGTGAAGGGTCACGCCGCCGATGATACCCTCCACTTGCGCGGCATTGCGCGCGCCGATGATTTCTCCTGTTACCGTTGGGTTTGCGAGGTCTAGGCGATCGGAACCGACAGCGGATAACTCAAGGGTCTTCACGTGTGTCTATTGCCGACTCATGGCGCGGAAGCAGGGATCAAGTGTTGATTGACGAGCCATTCACGAAACCGGTCCGCCCAGCCGGAAGCGGGGCCGGGACGCAGTCCGAAGCCGTGGCCGATGCCGGCATAGATATGCAGCTCCACGGGCACGCCGGCCTGCTTGAAAAGTAAGTATAGTTTCGGCAAGCCTTCGGAAATATCGGGCCGGTCGTCGGCACCGCAGGCCAGGAAGGCTGGCGGGGCGCCATTAGCCGGCGTGACCTTTTGCGACTGACCGGGATAGATCAGTCCCTGGAAGCTGGCCCGCGCATCGCAGCGCTCGATCGGATCCGCGGCGGTGGCGTTTCCAGCATCAGGATGCATGGCCGCCAGTGCGGCGAGTTCGCCTCCGGCGGAGAAACCGATGATCCCTACTTTCGCGGGAGTGACTCCCCACTCGCTGGCGCGGCTGCGGACGAGCCGGATCGCGCGTTGCGCGTCGGCCAGCGCGTCACGCTCAATCGTGTAGGGTTGCGGACTACCCTCCGGGGTCGCGTCGTCGCGCGCCAGCCGGTTTTTCAGGACAAACGCGACCAGCCCGTGATCGGCGAGCCACTGGCCGATGTCGTAGCCTTCCTTCTGCATGACGAGATTGCGGTGGCCGCCGCCCGGACAGACGATGACCGCGCAGTCGGTAGTATTGTCTTTGCCGGGAAGGAAGGCCGTAAGCGTCGGAAAATGAATGTTTGAAACACTGTTGCCGACGACCTTTTCAGGTTCATCCTTGCGCGCCTCCGAGCCGGGCGCACCCGCTGGCCAGAGGGGAATAACGATATGTGAATCCGCACCAGACCTTTGGCTCGCAGCCAGATCGTCCGCTGCAACCGCGCTGTGCATCACCGTCGTGACGGCCGCGATCCACAGAGGGATTAGTGGTTTCATGAACAAGGACTGTATCCGCTCGGGGCAGAAACCGGAAGGCACTTGATCCAGAAAGGACGCAGTTAAACCGCGCAGGTGCGCAAGGTGATATGCACAATCTCCGCCGGCGCATGGACGCGCACCGGAAACCAATTGCCGACGCCATTGGAGACAATCAT
>JAXDQV010000111.1:0-4886 GCA_034667645.1 Chthoniobacter sp. | reverse complement strand
CTTCAAGCGCACCTCTCCGCCGGGCTTGAGACGAAAGAACTTCGGTGGCGGGTTCTCGGAAAAGTCGTCGCGCTCGATGAACAACTCGCGACTAAAGGGCAGTTTTCGCGATCCGGCAGACTGATCTTCCGGATTGTTCACCGCGTCCAGTTCTTCCACCTGATCTTCGGGGTAATTGGTGAGCATTACTTTGATCGGGCGCAGCACTGCCAGCCGTCGGAGCGCACGTTTGTTGAGGTCTTCACGAATCGCGTGTTCGAGCACACTGACATCAGTCTGGGCGTTATACTTGGTGATGCCGATGTGGTAGGCGAAACTGCGGAGCGCGGCGGCAGTCACCCCGCGTCGCCGGATGCCGGAAATGGTGGGCATGCGCGGATCATCCCAACCGCTGACGAGCTTCTCGTTTACGAGCTGCATGAGCTTGCGCTTGCTCATGACAGTATAAGCGAGATTCAGCCGCGCGAATTCGTATTGGTGCGGCAACGGACGAGGCAGATCGAGACTTTCCAGAAGCCAGTCATAAAGCGGCCGATGCACCTCGAACTCCAGCGTGCAAATGCTGTGGGTGATCCCTTCGATGTAGTCGCTCAGGCAATGCGCAAAGTCATACATCGGATAAATGCACCACGCCGCCCCGGTGTGATGGTGCCCGGTGTGGCGGATCCGATACAGCACCGGGTCGCGCAGCCAGACATTTGGCGCTGACATGTCGATCTTTGCACGCAGCGTGCGAGCTCCATCGGGAAATTCACCAGCTTTCATCCTGGCAAAAAGGTCGAGGCTTTCGTCCACACCGCGGTTGCGAAACGGGCTCTCGCGTCCTTCCCGCCGGGCTGCGTCCGTTTCATCCGGCGTCATGTCGCAGACGTAGGCCAGCCCTTTGCGGATGAGCCGCACCGCGTAGTCGTGGATTTGCTCGAAGTAATCGCTGGCGTAAAACGGCTCGCACATCGCCTCGGTTTGCGTGGCGAGGACAGCCGGAGCTTGAAAATCCGTCCCGCCGTGTGCCTCCAGGGCGAAGGGTTTCTGGCCGGCCGGTTTCATCCCGAGACTGCCATCCGCCCAATCGCGGATCAGCCAGCGCACATCCTCGAGGATCGAATCCACATACTCGACGCCCTCTTTCGCCGGATTCGTATCATCCATGCGCAGGTTGCAAATGCCGCCGAACTCATGCGCGATCCCGAAGTTCAGGCAGATCGATTTCGCGTGTCCGATATGGAGATAGCCATTTGGCTCAGGAGGAAAACGCGTGTGGATTCTCGCGTGCAGCCCGCTTTGCAGATCCGCCGCCACGATGTCGCGGATGAAATCGGAAGGCGCGGGAGCGGTGTCGGGTTGCGTGTTCATCGTGGTCGCGGAAGCTAGCAGAGCGCGGGCGCGCGGTTCAAGGGAGGCTGCGCACGTGAGCGCTGGAAAAAGCTGCCTTCATCTGCGAAACGTCAGGCGCATTGAAAGAGGTTTACACATTCGGCGACTTGCAGGATTGGCGTGAATCGGGAGGCGCAGACGAACCGCCGATCCGGCTCTCCGTTCTCGGAGATCCCGTGGCGCATTCCAAATCGCCGCAGATGCATAACGCCGCGTTACGTGCGTGCGGCCTCGCGGCGGGTTATGCACGGCTCCAGATTCATCCGAGTGAGCTGGAGCGTGCGGTGCCGCTCCTGATGCGGAACGACTTCATTGGCACCAATGTGACCATTCCGCATAAAGCCGCGATGCTCGGATTGATGGATGAAGTGGACGAGCACGCCCGGAAGATTGGCGCCGTGAACACCGTCGTCATTCGCGATGGAAAACTGCGCGGATACAACACCGACGGTCCGGGAATCGTCCGCGCGCTCCGAGCAGAGTTTGGCGTCGAGCTTCGCGATTTGCGCGTCCTGATTCTCGGTGCGGGTGGCGGGGCGGGACGGGCGATCGCGGTCCAGTGCGCGCTGGAGCAATGCGAGCGTCTCGTGCTCACGAATCGGACTTTTGCAAAGGCGCGCCTGCTCGCCGACGAACTCGCGCCGTATTTCGAGACTCCGAGAGTGACCGCTGTGCCGCCCGACCTCGAGACGTTGCGGGCGCAGTTGCCCCACATCGACTTGGTGATCAACGCAAGCGCCAGCGGAATGCAAAACACGGACCCGTCTCCGCTGCCCGCCGCCGTTTTACCGCAGCATCTGCTCATCTACGACACGATCTACGGCGCGCATCGCACCGCATTGCTGAGAGCGGCGGACGAGGCTGGCATCCGCAGCGCCAATGGTCTCTCGATGTTGCTCCATCAAGGTGCGCTCTCCTTTGAGATTTGGTTCGACCGCCCGGCGCCGATCGAGCAAATGCGCGCCGCTCTGCTGGCTTAGCGTCAGTGGAGCGGTGAGAGATAAACGCGCATCAGATTCACGCGACCGCCCGTCCAGAACCAGCGTTTCGGGAAGTCGAAGCTCTTCTCCGAGGCCGAGTATCGCAGCGTGCCGATTTCGTTCGGGTAGTTCGGATCGTAAACGACGAAGCGCACATCGCCGTTTTTCTCCCGCTGATAATCAAAGACGATCAGGCAGTGATTCATCTTCGGGAACCGCGTGATGTAAACGGCCTGCAGCGCGCCCTCGTCCAGATGCGCGATGAGACGCCGGCTGGCGAGCGACTGACCCCAGCGTGGGAAGGGGCCGACCATGCGCCAATTGCCAAACCGCAAATAGGTCGGAAACCAGTTCCCCAGTTCTTCCTTGAGCATGCGCTCGTGGCCGCGGGAAAACTGGTGGAGACTGGTGTAGCCTGGAATCACCACGCCCCGCCGCGCCTCCGGAAACCAGACCGGGATGCGACTGACGCGGCGCACGAGCCGGCGATATTCCACGTCGCTCATCCGCGGCCGGTCAGGAGCGAAAACCGCGAATTTGTGAAACTGCAGCACCGCCCGGCAGAGCACGAAACAACGATGCGCAAAGGGCGGTTCCTTTTCCTTCCGCCGCATCGTGAGTTGGCCTGCTTCATCTACGCCGTAGGAAAAGACGGTGTCATTGGAGAACGCGAAGGTCTCGCTGCCCGGATCGAACTGCGGTGCGGCGCCGGCCCGGATGGAAAACAGGATCAGCAGGAGGGCGGGAAAAAATGGGCGCATATCGAGCGCAGCACGTTAGGTGGAAATTCAGCGCGGGCAACGCCTCCCTGCCGAATTGCCAATATGCCCGTCATGGAAATCCTGCGGAGAGATGCTACTCTTCAAATCGCCCCGAAGTCACGCTGATGAGATTCGCCTTTTACGTAGCCAATGCATTGAGCGTCATTGCCGCCGGCGTGATCCTGGCGCTCGCAGTTTTTGGCAAATCGTCATCTGCGCATTTGCCGAAGATCCTCGCACCGACGGTGGCTGCGGTGCGTGAAAAGATTGTCCGTCCTTCCGAGCCGCCGCCGCTCCAGCGCGAGTTGGCCGTGCTCGGCGGCGACGGCGCAAACTACCTCCTCGCTGCCGCCGCGCGCGGCGATCTGGCACGTGTGGAGGGGATTTTACGGGGCGGCTTCGACGTGAATTCGCAGGATCCGGAGGGTCGCACCGCGCTTCTTTGCGCCGCGTGCTTTGCTCGGGCAACCGTCGTGGAAAAACTGCTCGCCGCCGGTGCGGACCCAAACCTCGCGGATAGGGAGGGACACACGCCGTTGATGGCAGCCGCGGCGGCCGGAGACCTCGGGATCGTCACGCAATTGCTCCAGCATGAAGCGTTAATGGATTCGGCGGACACGAACGGCCACACCCCATTTCATTATGCAGTCGCTGGACGGCGTCTGCCGGTAGTGGAGACACTGCTCGCGCACAATGCCGCGAGCACGCGAGCGGATGCCAATGGCGAAAGCGCGCTCGGCCTCGCGTTGCAGCAACCGGACCGGAGTATCGTGAGAGCGTTAATCTCCGCTCTGCCTTCGCAGCCTTCATGGAATGCTTCCACGCGCGAGGCTCTGAGCAGCTTCATCGCAGATCGCGATCTGGAACTCGGCCGCATTTTGCTGGCCAAACACGCCGGCGCGCCCGCTCTCGAGCAAGGCCGCCAGGGGCCCCTCGCCTATGCGATCGCCGACGGCGACCTCGAGCGGTTGCGCTTCCTGTTGGATTGTGGGGTCGATCCGAACGAGGCGCTCGTGGTTCCGGCAGAGAAGGAGTTTCTCAAAGTCGTCTCGCGAGAAATGCTCACGCATTATCTAACCAGCGAACGCGGGATGACGCCGTTGATGCTGGCCGCAGGACTTGGGCGCGTGGAAATGGTGCAGACTCTCGTTGACCACGGCGCAAGGCGCTTCGCCTCAACTGAGAAGTATCAATTATTGCCGCTGACCTTCGCAGCGTGGGCGGAGAGTGCTCCTGCGATGCTGGCACTATTTGGAAAAGATCCGCGTCTCGAGACCCAGGAGAATCGCATCGAGATTTCCCTGAATCATCAGCGGGCGAATCTTTTTAAAAACAACCAGCTCTCATTGAGCACCCGGATTTCCACCGGGAAACCCGGGCACGACACGCCGACGGGAGCGTTCGTCGTGACCGACAAACACCTGACGCACAACTCCACCATCTACAAAGTTGCCATGCCCTTTTTCATGCGCCTGAACTGCCGCGAATTCGGAATGCATGCGGGGGTCGTTCCGGATCATCCCGCCTCGCACGGCTGCATCCGCGTGCCGGAGGAGAACGCGCGGGAACTCTTCAAACAGGTGGAACTGGGAACTCTGGTGGTGATCGCCCGCTGATTCGCTCAGGTGCCCGCCGGCCGGCCCGCTGTCGCGCTCGCGGCGACGGTTTCGGTCGTGGAATTCTGGGCCACGCGTTCCTGCGTCTTGCGTGCGTTTTGCACAAACGTGTTATTTTCACCAAACTTCGCCCAGGGACCGTGCGGAATCTCGTC
>JAXDQV010000110.1:0-7372 GCA_034667645.1 Chthoniobacter sp. | reverse complement strand
GCTGCGCCGCCACCAAGATCGCGAGGACCAAAACGCTGGAAGCCATCGCGAATGTGAACCATTTGAAAACGATGTCGCCGCTCCGCGATGGCGCGCTCATGCGCTCTTGCGCGCCTGCAGTCATCCCCGGTGAAAGCGCTGGAATACGGCGAACATCCTGAGAGGCAAGCCCGCGGGCTCCCTCGGCGCCGCTGCGTTCCGCTCGGGATAACGGCATTAGAATTTAATCTCGTCGATCCGGCTCAGCACCCTCTTTTGCACCGCTTCCGGCAGGGGAGCGTAGTTCAAATCCTTCGCCATCTGCTCGCCCTGCGTCTCCGCCCATTTCAAAAACTCCACGAGCTTTTTGCCTTTGGTCGCGTCCTTTTGCTCCTGATAAACGAGCAGCCAGCTGGTGCCGGCGATCGGGTAGGAATCGTCGCCCGCTGCATTGGTCATCGAGAACCGGAAATCGTCCGGAATATCGGCGGTGGCGAGCGCGGCCGTCACGGACTCGAGCGACGGCTTGATCGATTTGCCGGCTGCGTTCTTCACGTCGGCAAAGGCCATCTTGTTTTGCAGCGCGTAGATCAGTTCGACGTAGCCAACTGCGCCGGGTGTCTGTTTGACCTGTCCGCTCACGCCTTCGTTCCCCTTCGCGCCGAGGCCGGTCGGCCAGTTGACCGAGGTGTTTGTGCCGACTTTGGATTTCCAGTCCGCGCTGACTTTGCTCAGGTAATCGGTGAAAATGTAAGTCGTCCCGCTGCCGTCCGAGCGATGAACCACCACGACATCCACGTCCGGCAGAGTCACGCCGGGATTGAGCGCGGCGATCTTCGCGTCGTTCCACTTTTTGATCGTGCCGAGAAAGATTCCGGCGATCGCATCGGCGTCGAGCTTGAGTGCCGGACTGCCGGGGAGATTGTAAACGATCACGTCCGCGCCGGCGACAGTCGGGATGTGCAGGAGCTTGCGCGGCGCTTTCGCGAGATTGTCATCGCTCACTGGTCCGTCCGACGCACCGAAATCGACCGTTTCTGCCATGATCTGCTTTTGCCCGCCGCCAGAGCCGATGGACTGGTAATTGAAACGAACGGACGGATCGACCTTCGCGTATTCGTCGAACCACTTGGAGTAGATCGGATACGGGAAAGTTGCCCCTGCGCCGTTGATCGTCATTTGCGCTGAGGCGTGAAAGAAGCTCGTGAGGCATGCTCCAGCGAGCAGGAGGGAGGTTTTGGGAAACGTCATATGGTGTTGCCGGCAAGGTGCCGCCGAATTGTGACGATCGCGTGGCAGCAGCGTAACGACTCCGTAACACCTCGACGGAGGTTCGGAATCAATCGTTCTCAGACGCGCCGGATGCGGGCGGGAGCGTGAACAGAATCGCCGTGCCGATTCCTCCCGGGCTTTCCGCGCGAACACTGCCGCCGTGTAGAGCGACGATATGCTTCACGATCGACAAGCCGAGGCCCGTGCCTCCCGCATCGCGGCTTCTGCCTTTTTCCACGCGGTAAAATCGCTCGAAAATGTGCGGCAGATCCCCGGGAGGAATTCCGATTCCGTTGTCTCGGACGGCAATTTCAACCGCCCCGTCCCGGGTGACCGCGGAGATGGTGACGACGCCGTTCTCACCGCCAAACTTGATCGCGTTATCGAGGAGATTGCCGAGAATCTGCTCCAGCCGGCGCGGGTCGGCGCAGATCGGTGGAAGCTCCGTAGGCACCTCAACGGCGAGCGTCATGCGTTTTTGCTCGAGCTTTTGCTGCCAGTCCGGAACGAGCTCACGCAAAAAGGCGTCGAGCCGAACTTCGCAGATCTGCAGCTTCTCCCGCCGCCCTTCCAGCCGGGCGAGCTGCAGCAAATCATCCAGCAGCGCATTCAGCCGGCGCGAATGCCGGTCCATGGTTTGCAAAGCGTGCGCAACGTCGCCTTTGGCGAGCTCCGGGTCATCGAGCAGATTTTCGAGGTGTCCCTGAAAAATGGACAGCGGCGTCCGCAGCTCGTGCGAAACATTCGCGACGAATTCGCGTCGCATATTTTCGAGCTGATGCAGTCGCGAAACGTCGTGAAATACCGCGACCACTGCCTGCGCGCCGCCAGGGGCTTTGTTGATGGGAATCGCATTCACACTGAAAAACCGGGTTTCCGACGAGCGGCCCGCGAGGGAGATTTCGCGCGAGCGCACGCCCCCATTTTCCAGCGCTTCGCTGACCAGCCGATCGACCGCAATTTCGCGCAGCGTCTGCAAAATCGTGTGGCCGAGCGGATCGTCCGCCAGTCCGAACATTTCGCGGAACGAGTGATTCACCATCCGGATGACGTGGCGCTCGCTCACCATCAAAACGCCCTCCGTCATGCTCGCGAGAATCGCATCGAGATCGGATTTCCGTTCTTCGACCTGTTTGCGCAGAACGTCGTATTCGTCGCTGAGATGCTCGAGGCGCCACGGCAGACCGGCAAGGTCCCGCGCATTTCGGAAGACAAAGTGCGACGGCTGACGGCCCGCTGCAATATCGTCGAGGATGCGCTCGACGTGCCGGAGATGATCGAGAAAATTTCGCCGTTGCCGCAGCCAAAGCAGCGCGCCGCAAACGAGGATTGCGAGCAGCGCGATGGTCAAAGTTTACTCCTCCGAGATGCGATAGCCGAAGCCGCGCACCGTCTCAATGCAATCGGCCGCCACGCCAAGTTTTTCGCGGAGCCGGCGCACATGCGTATCGACCGTGCGGGTGTCGATCGCCGTTTCATAACCCCACACATCGTTGAGCAGCCGGTCGCGATCCTGCACCCGCCCGCGCCGCTGGATGAGCACGGTGAGAAGTTTGTATTCAATCGCCGTCAGCTCGACCGGCCGATTTTTCACGCGCACCTGATGCCGCGCCTGATCGATCGTGATCATGCCCGCCTTCAACGGCTTGGCGTCATCGGGTTCCGAGGTGCCGCGCCGAAGCACGGATTTGATGCGGAGCACGAGCTCGCGCGGACTAAACGGCTTGGTGATGTAATCATCGGCGCCGAGCTCGAGGCCCACGATGCGATCCACTTCCTCGGCCTTCGCCGTGAGCATGATGATGGGAATGCCCGCGGTCGCCGCGTCGCCTTTGAGCGCCTTGCAAACATCGAGCCCGCTCAGTTTCGGGAGCATCAGATCGAGCACGACCAGGGCCGGGAGATCGCGGCGGGTTTTTTCCAGCGCCTCGATCCCGTCCGAGGCCGTAACCGCGGTGAAGCCGGCGTTTTTCAGGTTCGACGCGACGAGGGAAAGCACGTCCTCCTCATCGTCGGCGATCAGCACTTTGTTATTCATGGTTGCGAGTTTTTGGGAAATGCTCGCGCGGCAGCAGGGAACGGGTTCCAGTTACGTTTCGACTTTCAGTGCGATGGATTCGAGAAAAATGACTCCACGCCTTTTCGCGCGAAGACACGTTGCCGCCTCAATGTGACAGCGCAGTGACGATCGTGTGACGAGTAGAACGCCGGTCACCAGAAAGTTTTTCTTTCACGACGTGGCGCATGAGTCCCAAGCTTTACGCGTCGCATGAAAAAACTCGCTGCTGAATTTATCGGGACATTCACCCTCGTTTTCGCCGGGACGGGCGCAGTCGTCGTGAACGGAGCCAGTCACGGCGCGATCACGCACGTCGGCGTTGCGATCACTTTCGGGCTCGCGCTCCTCACGATGATTTATGCGGTCGGCGATGTCTCCGGTGCGCATTTCAACCCGGCAGTTACGCTCGGATTTTGCGTGGCGCGCCGCTTCGAATGGCGGGCCGCACCCGCTTATCTCGGCAGCCAGGTGGCAGGTGCGCTCGTCGCGAGCGCGTTGCTCCGCCTGCTTTTTCCGGCGGATGAATTCCTTGGCACGACGCTGCCCGCCGGCTCGGAGTTGCAATCTTTCCTGCTCGAAATCGTCCTCACCGCCTTCCTGATGTTCGTGATTCTGAATGTCTCCACCGGCGCGAAAGAACGCGGTATCACGGCGGGAATTGCGATCGGTGGCACGATTGCCCTCGATGCAATGTTTGGCGGACCGATCAGCGGCGCCTCCATGAATCCCGCGCGGTCGCTGGCTCCCGCGCTCGTTTCCGGGCATCTCGCGCATCTCTGGATTTATCTGGTGGCGCCCGTGCTCGGCGCGCTTCTCGGAGTGGTCGCGTGCCATTGCGTGCGCGAAGTCGGCGCGTCGGCCCAGCCCACAGATTAGGACGAGATGAAAAAGAAAATTCTCTTCATCTGCGTTCACAACAGCGCCCGCAGCCAGATGGCGGAGGCCTTGATGAACCAGCTCTGCGGCGATGAATTCGAGGCGGAAAGCGCGGGTCTTTTGCCCGGAAAACTCAATCCTTTCGCGGTGGAAGCGCTCGCGGAAGTCGGCATCAATATTTCGCAAAAGCAGACGCGTTCTGTCGACGAGGTTTTGGAAAAAGGCGATTCGTTTGCCTTCGCGATCACGGTTTGCAGCGAGTCCGAGTCCGAAGGCTGTCCGATCTTTCCATCCGCGACGCAGCGCCTGCACTGGCCCTTTCCCGATCCCTCGAAGTTCGAAGGCACGCATGACGAGAAGCTCGTGAAAACGCGCGAAGTGCGTGAATTGATCCGCGCGAAGATCGAGGACTGGTGCGCCTCCGCGTGTGCGAAGACGGCGGGTTGACATTGTTTAAACAAAAGAAACGGCCCGGCATCTTGCGATGCCGGGCCGTTCGTTTTTAACCCAGGAGTGAGTGTTAGAATTTCACGTTCAGATCGACCTGCAACACCTGCACGACGTTCGAGTCCGCGACACCGCCACTCGGGCCGCCGGTGGCAAATCCGCCGAAGAGATTGTCACGCAGGTTCCAGGCGTATTGATAGGTCACGCCAAACGTCGCGAAGTCCGTCAGGCTGTAAAGGAGCCCGGCTTTGATCCCGCGGGTATTCAGCTCGCCGAGAGCGAAATCCGAGTCGTTCAAGTTTGGATCGACGGAAGTGATTCCCGTCTGCCGCCAATTCAAGATGGCCGAAACGTCACCCTTCTTCTTGTTTTCGCCCACCTGGACTCCGAGCAGATAGGCAAAATCATCCGAGCCGGTGTGGTTCGTGTTGAAGTGACCCGGAGTCATGGATTTCGCGGGAGTCAGCAGCCCGTAGATTTCCTCCGCGCGACGGCGACCGAGCGTGTTCCAGGCAAAGTCCCAGTAAAACTTTGTCGGGACGTTGCCGAGCTTGAACGAAATATCGCCGGGGGCGTTCAGGATGACGAGATTGCGGGTTTCACCGAGAAACGCCAGATCGCCACTCGGCAGGACCGTCGACGGGGTATCCGAGAACTGGTTCTCGTTGGTGCCGGCGGGCAGCGTGAGCCGTGAGGCGTTGTAGAACATCAGGCCGGGCGCCACGGTCGCTTTGATTCCACCGTCGAATTTGTAGCTTGCCACAAGCTGCCCCTCGAAGAGCCACGCATCATCGGCCACGTCGTTATCCCGCAGGCCGGGCTCGGCATTTCCCGAGAGGTTTCCGTTCTCGAGATTATCCGAGAAAATGAATTCGCCGAAATTCAGAGTCAGCTCCCATGGCGGATCTTTCTGCTTTTCTGCCGCGATAAACGTCTTCCCGTCCTTCGAGTAACTGCCCTCGTCGCTGCCGCCAAAATGCATTTTGTGGAGGCGCACCGATTGCGTGAAGCCATCCGGATTGATATCCGGATCCCAAACGAGGTCGGTCGAGTAAAACGGATTCGGCACCTTGCCGCCCACGAGCGTCAGCCAGTCGGATTCGTTCCAGCCGAGGAACGCGCGACTGATGAAGATATTGTATTTTCCGAAACCGCTGCCGAGCGTCGTGTTTCCGCTATCCGCCGCCGGAGAAGTCGCTAATTGCACGCCGCCGAACCAATGATCGGTGAGCTTGAAGTCGTCATTGAGACGAAGGCGAAAGCGAAACCGCGAACGCTGCGAGCCACTCGGGCTGCGATCTTTGTCGTGGCTCGCGCCGATCGCGCCGACTTCTGGCGGATCGACCTGAAAATCACGATTGTCGTATTGATAGCGAAGCCGGAGGTCTCCGCCGATCTTCATTTCCTGAACCCAGGATCCGATGGCGATCTTGGTGGCGCCGGTGCTGTTCGTCGCCGCTTGTTCTTTCACGAGATCGGCGCGGACATCCTGTGCTTCCTTCGCGGTCAGCACTTTCTTTTTCACGAGCAGATCGAGCAGTGCGCTGTCCTGCGCCTGAGCGAGCTGCAGCGTTGCGACCACCGCCGCGGTAATTAACGTTTGTTTAAGCATTGTATGGTATTTTGTTGGTTGTTGTTTCGGAGCCGTAAAGCATCCTATTTCACTGACGGATTGAATCCATACTTAAACAGTATGGATTAGCGCAACATTTTTTTAAGTTATTTTTCGCGGCAGAAATTGATCGCTGCTGCGGTGCCAAGGTCTGAGTGCGTTGTTACGGTCCCGTGTCATTCGGGCAACATTTGCGCAAGGCCTGAAAACCCCTCAGAGGCAGCGCCGCACGGCCAGGAGGGTTGCCTTGTCACGACAGCAAGCGCGGTAGGCATCGCGCAGGATCTCGCGCACGCTCTTCCGCTTCGGTTTGCGGGACGCCGGCTGGCGGCGGCGAGTTCGTTGGGCGGGAACAGCTCTCACGGATTCGACCATGATCCGTCGTTGTGCCGTGCTGGAGTCGTGAATGTTACGCTCAGGTTAAATCAGCTCCCGCGCGCCGTTCCCATTTTGACAAACCGCTTTCCACCCGCTTAGGCGTTGCGTCCGCATATGAAAAATTTTCGCACGGCATGGATCTCTGACGTTCATCTCGGCAGCAAGGGAAGCAACGCCGCCGCACTCATCCGATTCCTGCGCGATTACGACTTCGAAACGCTTTATGTCGTGGGCGATCTGATCGATGTCTGGGCGCTCCGGCGCGGCATTTTCTGGCCGCAGGAACATAATGACATCGTCCAGAAGATTTTGCGGAAAGCGCGCAAAGGCACGCGTGTGATTTACATTCCGGGCAATCACGATGAGTTCATCGCCGGTTTCTTTGGCACTTACGGACACATCGAAATTTGCGAACACGCGATTCACGTCACAGCGAAAGGGACCCGGTTGCTGGTCATGCACGGACATGAACTGGATGCCGTGGTGCAAAACATCAAGTGGCTCGCCTTCGTCGGCGACGTCGGCTACCAGCTCCTGCTCCGACTGAATCGGCCGATCAATTTTCTGCGGCACGCCTGTGGTTTCGGCTACTGGTCCCTAAGCGCTTACGTGAAAAAAAGTGTCAAAAATGCCGTGTCGTTTATCGGGAAATTCGAAGAGTCGATTGTGCGTTACGCCAGGGATTTCTCCGTCACCGGCGTTGTTTGCGGTCACATCCACTCGCCCGCGATCCGCAGCATGGATGGCGT
>JAXDQV010000109.1:0-13088 GCA_034667645.1 Chthoniobacter sp. | reverse complement strand
CTACCACCAAGGGCTACCACCACTTTTTCAGGTTTCCTTTTCGCTTCTCACCGACCGCCATGAAACGCTGATTCTATCAGCATTCCAAGGTGGTCGGGCCGGCGGGATTCGAACCCGCGACCTCTTGAACCCCATTCAAGCGTTCTACCAAGCTGAACTACGGCCCGTGCGCGAGGCGAAATCTAGAAGCCGCATGGTCTGATTGCAACGCTGCAAATCACGCCAATGTTGCCCCCGGCGGAACGCTCAAAATTGAAAACGCGCGCGCGAGCGACCGCCCCGGAATTCTTGTTTACGATACACTTGTTTTTCCCCTACAAACGCCGTTCCTATTTATGAAACACTTCCTCACCGCGACCCTCGCGGCTTCCGTCACCGCAGTTTCCCTCCACGCGGCCGACGACGTGCCAAAAGAAACCAAGGACAAGGTCAGCTATTCCGTTGGCCTGAACATCGGCAACAATCTGAAACGGCAAGGCCTCGACGTGAATGCCGATATGCTGATGAATGGTGTCAAGGATGGGCTCACGGGAGCAAAACCACGGCTCAGCGAGGAAGACATGGAGAAGACGATGCAGGCTTTCTCGACGGAGATGCGCGAGAAGATGCAGGCAAAGCAGAAGGAGCTATCTGATAAAAACAAGACGGCGGGCGATGCTTTCCTGACAGAGAACAAGAAGAAGGAAGGCTGGAAAGCGCTCCCCAGCGGCCTGCAATACAAGATCGTCAACGAGGGAAAAGGTGAGAAACCAAAAGCAACCGACACCGTCTCAGTCAACTACCGCGGCACGTTAACCGACGGCAAGGAATTCGATAGTTCCTACGCGCGCAACGAACCGGCGGAGTTTCCGGTCAATGGCGTGATTCCAGGCTGGACGGAGGCGCTGCAGTTGATGCCGGTCGGCGCAAAATGGCAGCTCGCGATTCCCTCCACGCTCGCCTATGGCGAGAATGCGCCGCCGGAAATTGGGCCGAACTCCGTGTTGTTGTTTGACGTCGAACTGCTCGCGATCAAAAAAGACGACGATAAAAAAGCCGCGCCAGCCGGTGCGGATTCCGCCGGAAAGCCCGCGCAGCCAGCGAAGAAATAACCGAAGCTGCTATTGCGCCGGCAGGGCCTGCGTTTGCACCTGGATTGGCGTTGAATCATCCACGCTAACTTCCAGGGGACGCGCGGAGCCTACGATATTTACGTTGAAGCCCGCGTTCGGGTTGGATGACGCCATGTTCACGTCGAGCGGCTCGGTGATGTCGAAACTCTTGATGGCCACTTCGACCGGCGAGTTGGTGCCCACGATGTGCACATCAAGCGGCTCTCCTTCATTGCTGCTCGAAATATTGCCCTGCCGGTCATGGGCGATTTTGACCGTCGGAGTCTGGGTGATCTGCCACGCCATCCAGAGCGAACATCCGGCGACGATCCAAAGCGGGACGATGACTGAAAGCGGTGGTTTCATCAGGCTGACGAAATCCCTCCACCGCGTGGCGGTCAAGATTTCACTTGTTTAGACCAGCCGGACTCGGCGCAAGCGTTTCGCGCTGCAGCCGCTTGAGGCGCCCCGCGAGGCCGGCTTTCGTGGCGGAATTCATCCGGTCGATAAACAGGACGCCATTGAGATGATCGACCTCGTGCTGAAGAGCGCGTGCGAGCAGGCCCGTCGCTTCGAATTCGAGGTCGCGTCCATCGAGCAAACGCACGCGCACACGGACTCTGGCTGCGCGTGAGATGTCAGCGGTGATGTCGGGAAAACTAAGGCAACCTTCGGAGCCGACGGTTCTCGCTTTGTCGAGAGTGAGTTCTGGATTTGTGAAAATCAGCGGCATCCAGGCGCCCAAGTCCACGAGTTGCCCATCAACAAACATCTCGCTCGGGCGATCCTCGACCCCGGCCACGTCCACGATCGCAAGTTGCAACGGCTCCCCGACCTGCTGCGCGGCGAGACCGACGCCGTTCGCTGCGCGCATCGTCGCCAGCATGTTATCGGCGAGGGCGCGAACTGCTGCGGTGATTTCCCCGACGCGTTTCCCTTTCGCCCGGAGCACGGGCTCACCGTATTTGAGGATCGGCAAAATCATTTCGCCTCCGTGAAAGCGGGCAGGTTTTTAACCCCGGCCTGCTTCAAAACATCGAGCACTTTGATGATCAGACCAAAGGGCGCTTTTGTGTCCGCGCTCAAAGCGAGAGGTCGGTTCGGCGTGGCGGCCAGCAATCCCTGCAACGCTTTCAGCAGTTCATCGATCGCAACGGATTTTCCATCGAGAAAAAGCTGTTCGTCCTTGGTGATCGCCAGCACGGCCGGATTCGCCGGGTTCGCGTCCGGGATGGCGGTGCTCGATTCCGGCAACTTGATGACAACCTCCGGCTGCGCACTTTTAAACGTTGTTGTCACGATGACGAAGATCAGGAGGATCGCCAGAATATCGATCAGCGAGACGATGATCACCGACGGCACGCGGCGCTTGCGCGTGTAAAACTTCATAAGATTTGATCGATCTCCGCGACGATGGCCGGCTGCAGTGGCTGCCGGCGCTGTTTCTGATAGTAGCACTTCGCCAGCAGTTCCGAGATGAGCGACTCGATTTCCGCGGCCATCGTTTCGATTTTTTTCGAGAAATACGAATATGCAATTAGACTCGGGATCGCGATGGCGAGGCCGACGATCGTCGTGCTCAGCGCCTCGGAAATTCCCTTCGCGATTCCGCGCGGATCGCTAACGGTGGCGCTGGCTCCGAGGTGGGCGAAGACCGTGACGAGGCCGGAAACCGCCCCGAGAAGACCGAGCAGCGGCGCGATTCCCACCACTACTTCGAGCACCACCAGTCCCGCTTCGAGCCGGACGATTTCATGCCGCGCGCGCGTTTGCACGGCCTCGATGTTTTCCATTTTGGGCCACTGCAGATTCTGCAATCCCGCCTGCACGATGCGACCCAGCGGCGACGCGTCGCCTCGCACGAGCCGCGCGAGTTTCACCACCGCCTCGGTGTCGTCGCCCGGCTGCAACTCCTCGACGCCTTGTTCGATCTCCGGCGGCATCACGGTGTTGCGACGCAGGGCAAACCCGCGGAGCAAAATGACCGCCAGCGAAACGACGGAACAGACCATCAGCAGCGCCATGAAAAAGCCGCCCTGGAGAAAGAAATTAATGACCGAATCGGTGGAGGCGAGGAGCAGGATCATTGCGGATAGATGGTGAAGTGGTAGTCGATTTCGAGGCGGCCGTTGACCAGCGCCGACGCGACGTCAGGCGGCAGCGCGGGGATTTTTGCTTCCGTCACGGATTGAATGCAGTAGTTGCCAAACGTGTCGTTGGCCGTGTTCGAGAGGATTTTAACGTCTTCCGGGTGACCCGCTTCGTTGACGTAAAACTTAATATGGACGTCCCCGACCGTGATCAAATCCATTCGGTTGTTGATGTAGAAATACCAGCGCGACCCGATGGCATCCGCGATGGACTTTTTATAGCGACCGAGCGGCGTCGCGACGGCATCCACGCCCGGGCGGCCTTTGTTGGAAATCCCACCCTCGATTTTCGTCTGCTCGCGCTGTGGCTGGTAACCGGGTTCGCGCGGGGTTGTGGGCGGAGCTTCCGTATGCCCGCGCAAAGCGGGGGTCGGCACGAGCTTCGCAAGCTGCGGTGCGGGAGTGGCGCTTTGCACGGGCGTAGGGGGCGGCGGGACAGACGGCACCGGCGTCGGCTTTCCAAGCGCGAGGGCGTTGGCGATTGCCGGTGTCGAGGTCGGCGCCGGAGTGGGAGTAAAAAATGGCGTCGGGCGCGGTGTTGATTGCGGGACGGCTTGTTCCTTCGGCGCGGCCGATGGCATCGGCTTCGGCGCTGGCGGACTTGCTTCGACAGGGGCCGGGCGCCCAGCCGGATCGAGTTTCGCCTGCGCCGGCTGCGCGCCTTTCCCGAGGGAAAACTCCTGCGTTTTAAATTGCTCAAATTCCCGCTGCTTCCCCTCCTGGCTGGGCAGCGGCAGGCTTCCCAGTCCCGGCAGTTCACTGGCGGCGCGGGAGTTAATGTCCGATTCGAACAACGGTTTGGCAGGAGCCATGTCCGTTGCCTCCAGTCCGTCCGCGTCGAGCGTGCTGCGCGTGACCTTTGGCGGCGGCGTCGGCGCCACCATCGGCGGAACGGTTGTTGCCGCCACCGCCGGAGGTGGCGGTGAGGTGCCCGCCGGCATCAGCGTTACCTCGAGTTGCGAGAAATCCGGCACCGCCTGGCGCATCTTCATGGGCCGCAGCCAGGCCCACGCGATCAGCGATATGCACATCAGCGCGTGCAAAATCGCGGACGCGCTCAGGGCGATAAATGTTTTCTGCCGCTCGGACATGGACGTGCAAAATAATTTCCAAGCCGCGCAGACGCAAATCTTTCGGCTCAACCCCGCGCAGAGAGCGGGCGAATGACTCCGTCGCGCAGCGATCCGACCACGTCAAAGGCCGAAACTTGCGCGCACCATTCGATTTCGGCCCCTCGATTTTTCCCGAGCAACACACGGCCGTTTCGAGCGGATGACAACGCTGCGAGAAGATCGTTTTCGTGCCGGCGAAAAACCGCCTCCGCGACACGTGCGGAATCGCTCGGGCTTCCCGACAGGCGTGCGCAGAGCATTCCGGCAGCGATCACGTCTTCCAGCGCCAGCTCGCGAAAAGTGCCCGCGCAAACTAGAACCAGTTCCGACGGTTTTTCCTTTTGCAGATGTAAAACAAGCGCGTTCATGTTCAGGAGAGCGCCGACCAGCACTTCTCGCGCGCCTTCGCTCGCGCGCAACGCAACCGTTCCGTTTGTCGTCGTGGTGATGATGCGCTCGCCGCGCAGGTCGCGATATTCCAACGGCGAATTTCCAAGATCGAAACCTTCGATCCGATCGCCGTGCCGCTCGCCGCCGAGCTTCGCGTCCGGCCTGCGCGTTTTTAGTTCGAGCGCTTCTTCGATCGTGCGAGCCGGGAAAATCTCGGTCATACCGTGCGCTAGACCGGTGATCATGGAGGACGTGGCGCGGAGAACGTCGAAGACGACAACGGTTGCAGTCGAGAGATCGCGCTGGGGCAGCAGATCGATTTCCGGCGGACTCAGGATGACGTCAATGTTCATTGCGTTTTTCGGCGGGTGCTTCTGGCGTGGTGAAACAAGTATTGCTGCGCGTAGCCGCCGAAGGGGCCGAAGTATTTCTCGCAAAACTGCCGCAGTCTTTTGGCCGTCACGCGCCGTTTGCCTTTAAAGTATTTGTCACGCAAGACCCGTTCGATCCACACGTCGATGGGAAACGCGCGCACTCGCTCGAAGGCAAACAGCAGCACGCAGTTCGCGACCTTTTCTCCCACGCCCGGCAAGCGGCACAGTTCGGCGCGGGCGCTGTCGTCATCGAGTCTTGCGACCTTTTGCAAATCCAATTCGCCACTCGCGATCATGCGCGCGGTCGCGAGCAGATTCTTCGCGCGATAGCCGAGCGCACATTCGCGCAAATCTTTTTCCTCCAGCGCCGCCAGCCTCTCCGGTTCGGGATAGGCAAACACCTCGGCGTCCCGCAACGCGAGTTTTTTGCCGAAACGTTTCCGCAGCGTGTGCGAGATCTGCGCGATGTGCGCGACCTGTTTCATCGAGGAAGTGATGAACGTCGCGAGGCATTCCCAAGCCGGCTGGCGAATGATTCGGAGGCCGCGGCAAAACGCGAGCGCTTCCGCCATCGCCGGGTCATCGGGAAAGCTGCCGTAGATTTCAAGGAGCGGATGATCCAGCGCAAAATAGCGGCCGATCATTTGCGGACGGCCGTTCGTGCGCAATTCATCACCGCACTGTTCGATGAAAACGGCATCGTCGCCGATGGCTCCGGCAAAACCGCGGCCAAGGGGCTGCCAGTGAAAGACCTGGCCGCAGTGCAACGTGAGGGCGAGATCGAAGTGCGGCGCGGCGACGCGCGCGAGCCTCATTGCACGAAGTAGCTCAGATTCTCGAGCTCGAGAGCGAGGTCGACGTTGTTGACGATGATGCCCTCGGGCACGTCGAGGATCACTGGCGAAAAATTTAAGATGCCGCGGATTCCCGCCGCCACTAGTTGATCGGCTACTTGCTGCGCCGCCGTTCCGGGAACGGTGAGGATCGCCAGCTTTACGTTCGTTTCCCGCACGAACGGCCGCAATTTCCCCATCGGCAAGAGGTGGACCCGAAGCCGCTCAGAAACTGTTTTCGACGTGTCGATGTCGAAGGCCGCCAGGATGTCGAAACCCTCCTTGGTAAAACCGCCATAGCGCAACAGCGCCGCGCCTAGGTTTCCGGCGCCGACCAGTAAAACCGACTGCAAACGAGTCGCACCAAGTGCCTCGTTGAGTTTCGCGTGCAGCGCGACAACGTTGTAGCCGAGCCCGCGGGTGCCGAATTGGCCGAAATGCGTGAGGTCTTTTCGCAGTTGCGTCGGCTTTACACCCGCGGCCTTGGCGAGGGCGGCGGAGGACACGGTGCGAATGTTGTTGGCGCTGAGCTGCTGCAGAGCACGGTAATAAAGCGAAAGACGGTAAACCGTCTTGCGGGGAATGAGCAGTCGCGACACTTGCGAAAAAAGCCTGCGTCCAAGGTGCTCGACCCCCGGTCCAAACGCAAGAGCCGGTTGTATTCACCGCCTCCAGTCGTCATCGTGATGCATGCGTATCAATCGTTTTCTCGCCGCCGCCGGCTTCGGATCGCGCCGCGGCTGCGAGGAACTCATCCGCACCGGCCGCGTGACGATCAACGGCCAGGTCTGCGCGAGCCTCGCGACCGAAGTCGCCGACACGGATTTTGTGAAAGTGAACGGCAAACGCGCGCAGGTCGAAGAACGGCTCTACGTCCTGCTGCACAAGCCACGGGGCTATCTCTGCACGGCATCCGATGAGCGCGATCGACGCACGATTTTTGAACTGCTGCCAAAGCACTGGCCGCGCATTTTCCACGTGGGACGGCTCGACAAGGACAGCGAAGGATTGCTGCTGCTCACCAACGACGGTGATCTCTCACTGGCGTTGACGCATCCGCGATTCAAAATCGAAAAGGAATATGAAGTGTTGCTCGATCGGCCCTTTGATTTGGCGGATCGCGAGAAGCTGTTGAAAGGAGTCTTCATCGAAGGCGTGCGCGCGAAAGCCGACGCGGTGCACAAGCTCACGCAAACGGTGCTGCGCGTGATTTTACGACAGGGCTTGAAACGGCAGATTCGACTGATGTTCCGCGCGCTCGGCTACGAGGTGAAACGTCTCGGCCGGAACCGGATCGGTTCGTTGCGGCTGGAAGGTTTGCAGCCCGGCGAGTGGCGTTTTCTGACGCAAAAAGAAGTCGCCGCCCTCAAAGTGCCGGCGCGTGAAACGGCAGTCCGTGCGCCGCAGCCACGGCGTGATTCGTCAGTTCGCCAGCCATTGCGTTAATCCCGAGGATGAGCGCCGGATGCCGCTCGCAAGCGCCTTCCAGCCCGAAAATCGCGAGCGCCTCGACGTAGGGCGCCGTCACATTCGTCAGCGCCTGCGTCGCGGTGCGGGCGTAGGCCGCGGGCATATTTGCCACGCAATAGTGCGTCACGTTTTCCTCGATGAAAACGGGATCGTCGTGCGTGGTCGGATGCGAAGTCTCCGCGCAGCCGCCCTGGTCAATGGCGATGTCCACAAACACGCTGCCGGGTTTCATCAGCCGCAGCATTTCGCGCTTCACGAGCTTCGGCGCTTTCGCTCCCGGCAGCAGCACGGCGCCGATGAGCAGGTCCACGCCGGGCATGAGTTCCATGAGATGCGCTTCGCTGGAAAACAGCGTGTGCGCGCTGTGCATCGTGATGTCGAGGAAGCGCATGCGCTCGACATCGACTTCGAGAATCGTCACGTCGGCCCCAAGGCCAGTGGCCATCCGCGCGGAATTCACGCCGGCGGAGCCGCCGCCCAGCACGACCACGCGACCCGGCAGCACGCCCGGAACCCCACCGAGGAGCACGCCGGTGCCGCCGCAATGCTTCGCGAGAAAATACCCGCCGACGATGATCGACATGCGACCCGCGATCTCACTCATCGGCTCGAGCAGCGGCAGCCGGCGGTTCACCTCCACAGTCTCGTAGGCGATGGCCGTCACGCCGGAAGTGAGCAGCGCGTCAGTGAGCCGGCGACTCGCAGCGAGATGGAGATAGGTGAAAAGAATCTGCTCGCGACGGAGCAGGGGATATTCTTCCGGCAAAGGCTCTTTCACTTTAACGACCAAATCCGCGAGCTCAAAAACCTCCGTATGCCGCTCCACCAGCTCCGCGCCGGCTTTTTCATAATCCGCATCCATGTAACCGCAGCCTGCGCCGGCACGGTTTTCGACGAGCACGCGATGCCCGTTTTTCACCAGCTGATAAGCCGTGGAGGGAAGCAGCGCGACGCGATTTTCCTGCTCTTTGATTTCCTTCGGAACGCCGATGATCATTGAGTTTAGTTTCGCGACGGATCGTCCGGCGCCGCGGCCAGAAGGCGGAACCACGGCCCCTGCTCACGCATGATCGTCGGCCACATCGCCTTGCACTTTTCGAGGTCGAGAATCTCGCGGTCGGGCTTTTGCACCAGCCACGCTTTTTGCGCGAGCTCCGCTTCGAGCTGGCCCTCGCTCCAGCCCGCGTAGCCGATGAAGGCGCGCACCGACTCCACATCCTCCTCCACGAAGCCGCGCGCCTCATCGATGGAAAGATGGGTGCGGCAGGAGATCGTCTCTCCGTTCGATTGGAACGCGACGAACATCAGTTGATCCGGCGAAACGGGACCACCGATGAATACCGGCACATTCGCGAGCCCGTCCAATTCCCGGTCGGGAAAAAACTCGCTCACGTTTTTATCCGTCGTTCGGTTGAGCACAAAACCGAACGAGCCCTCCTGCGCGTCATGGGCTGAAATAAAAAGCACGGTGCGCCGAAAATTTGGATCCAGCAGATTCGGATGAGCGATCAAGAGCGAGCCGCCAAGGCCGAGCGATTCGGGAAACTCACGCACGCGTTTACGTTAATGAGCGCCGCTGGCCGCGCAAGGCTTAGTCGCTTGCAGGTGCAAACACGCTTGCCACCGCGAAGCGCCTTCGCCATGTTCACCCGCTCTGCGGCGGGGTAGCCAAGTGGTAAGGCCGGGGTCTGCAAAACGTCAGACCTGTTTTCGAAGTTTCTATGCAGTATCCTCATTTTTAGTCACTTGCGCTGATAATGCCTGTTTAACAAAGTGTTAACAAAAACGGGCTTTCTGGTGGATTCCCGTGCTTCCCTTGGCAAGTTTTGGCAAGTAAAGCTGGATTTTCGACAAACACGATTCAGGTAGGATGACTGCTCGAAAACTGCTGGCGCCACGTCCAAGCCCGTATGGCGCAATACATGAACACGCAGCAAAAACTTCGCGCACCCCAACCGTCCCAGCGATGAAAAAACAGACACCTCGAAAACGCCTCATCGCGAGAGAAGCATGGGATTTTAATGTGCACCCGAACTACGAAGGCTGTCCCGAGGCAGAACTTCCGCACTGTTTCATTTACGAGTTCGCGCGTGAGTCACCATCGACGCGAGAAAAAGTGGCGCAGTTTCGGAAGCACGAGGACTGGCCGCAGATGTTCACCGATGATAATTTCGCATGGAGACGGGGCTTCCCTACCTTAGCAGTCTGAAGCATTTTCGCGAATTCCCGAACATGCCTTGGCTGAAAATCAAAAAACAAGTCAGACAACAGCGGCTCGCAGCGCTGCCCGATCCACCAGTTTCCCTCGTGCCGTGGGAGCGGATCCATGCAAATACTCTCCCTCAAAGACTGGACTCCTCGAGAGCGATACACCATTGAGCCGCTAAAAATCAACTGGGCTTACAGCACCAATGATCTGAAAAATGCATTCGGCGAGTGGGCCAAAGCTCATCGCCCGCCTGATTTTCCCGAGGATCAGACGCATGGCAGAACCAGTGAACGGGACTGGCTCAAAAAGCTCGCCGCAAAACGCCTCCTCGATGCATTCGGTTCATGGGAACAAGCGGCAGCCCACTCGAAAAGCGTCCTGACTGACCCTACGACCGGCAGAAACTACGCACTGTATTCGAGCAAATGCCATGGGAACGCGCCGCTGAAGAGGCAACTGCGCTTGTCGCAGGGAAATACCCGGAAAGCCACGCAGTGCGTTTGATCGACAAGGTGGGACTGGAGCGCTTTTTCGCCCGAGGAATTGGACAAATTTTTCCCGTGGGCCGGGACTGAAAAGCCCGGTGTGTTGAAAGGGCTTCTGAATTTACCCCCTGATCGGTGTCTAGCTCGGATCAAAGTGATCCCGAGGGGCTGAACATTTGAGGCGAGCCTCAAGCGTCCTTTGAAAAACGGATGGTGGCCGCTCATTTGTGCGGTCATATGAAAAACATATCAACGACCGCAAGCGGTTGCGCTTTGGAAACCGCCACCGTCGAACTCACCTCGCCGACCCTTCCTCTCCCGGACTTGACCCCGGGGGACCAGATAGGCGAATCACCCGCTAAGCCTATCCGTGTTGCAGCCATTGCTCCAGCGGAAAACGAGACACTTGTCGCACCGAAAAAGAAAGCGCCGGCAGCTACGTCCAGCGGAGTGTCGTGCCGGCGACCAAATGAGATCCTCGCATTGGATTTCGATCCGGCTGATCGTTATCTCGACAACGAAATGCTGAGCAAAGGGCAGACGCTTACGTTGCTCGGCCCGCCCGGATCACGAAAGTCGGGCTTCCTGCTCATGCTCGCCGGCTGCACAATCTTAAAGCGGGATTTTTTCGAGCTGAAGGTCAACGCGAAAAACCTCACTTGGTTGGTTATCCAAGCTGAAAACGGAAACCGGCGCTTGGCTACAGACCTGCAGCAATTAAAAGGGTGGGTGGGAGACACCGAGTGGAACGCCGTGCATGAGCACCTCGTCATCAAAACCCTCAAAAAAGAGGGGGACGATTTCTGCGATCTAACCGATCCAGAGGTCGTCGAAACTCTGTCGCAGCTCGTGCATGAATACCAGCCTGACGTGGTCGCCTTTGATCCGATGGCTGCATTTGGAGGCAATCTCAATCACGGCCAGACGATGCGAAACAACCGCCAAAGTATGGCTGCGCGGCAAATCCTCAGGATAAGGCCCACACCAAGGAGATATTTGCTCTCGCAGGGCAGAAGACATGCGACAGTGACGCCGGTGGAAAGATTAGTGTAAAGACATTCAGGGTGCCCGAATCGAAGGTGATCATGGATCTCGGACGTTTCGGACGCTTCTCCGCAGCTTCTCACGGGAAGAAGGAGAACCCTACACCGTCTACACCGCCAACTTCAGATAAGAGGAACCAAGTGATGATCAGCAGGCTGAGGTCACAGCTGATCCCACTTTTCCAGCTAATGTGGCGACCCCGGCGGAGCACAAGAAGAAAATTCCTTCTCCATCACCCCGGAGGGTCGGCCTCGATGATCGAGCCACAGGGTATGGCGGTGGTGGGCGTCCAGCGACCGAAAAGGAGGTCCTCGGGTTTCTTGGCGTAACTGCTGAGAAATTCCATGGGAGTAATTAATTAGATTCTCGGACGTTTCGGACGGGTGTTTTCAAGTATTGCGCGAAGAAGGTAAAAGTAGAGGGCATCCGCACAAGGCACATCCTTGTTTACGAAGGAAGAAACCTCATATCTTCACAATTTAGTCGCAGTTAGTGTGCTTCATTACGCCTGTAAGTGTAAAATATAATTAACCGGAGGGAAGCCTAATAAGAGTAGAACACGAGGTTTAGTGATTTGATTTAAGTCCGCAGGGAAAAGCCCGGTGGACTTTAATCAGAGCATCTTCGCTCAGAAGCACAAAGAAAAGCGATTTCAGGTTTAAGCGCTTCTTAGTCCCTCGTGGCTGCGGAACAACAACGGGATCTCATAACACTTGAGGTCCAAGGACTCCACAAACAAGAAACGTCACATCATTTCCAGGCTTACACAGTGGTGACACAACAAGAAACTTTCACATTATGACTCAGTCACATCAAAACCCTTTCAGAGTCGGCTTCAGGCTTTACCCAGACGAATTCATCCAAGAGATGTTGCATGCTCTTTTACAAAATTGGCGCACTGTCAAAGGCGTGGCGGCTAACAACTGCAAACACTGCGATCGTTCGGCGGGCACATGAATCGAAGCTGGCATCAATGCTCACTTTCGGGAGGACAACGCATACGACGATACTGGTGCCCTCTTAAGCATAAAAATCGAATACACAAATATCACGCCATTTGAACTTCTAACCAGAATGCGAAGCCCAGAAATAGCCCTCCATGAGAAAAACTTTGGTGCGTGTGATTTCGAATTACCCGCCAATGCTGCTCACACGTCAGCAGGCGGCTTGACTCTCGCAGAGCAAACCGAATTTGAGGAAACGATGTGGTGGTATCTTGGTGTCACCATAGAATCAGGCGAGCGCGTATTTATTGACGGAGACGGTGAGAAATATTTCATTCGATTTTGCCGCGAATCGCGGGCGGACGTTGATCAAACTCTTCAGAAAAAGCGATGTTCTTGCGCAAGGCTCAAAATCCATTGGTCCCGCAATCTTGCGACTGTTGCACACCACTTGGAGAGTCCACTCGCATTCACATTATTGAGTCAAAAACTCATGACAAAAGCCCTTTTGTTGTCTACTAGGATAGGGGGTGATCTCAGAATGAACTCCCTACTTTTCCTTTGGACAATGCTCTTGGCAATGTCGTTGTGGATGGGCGGCTATAATCTCTTCGTCGCTGCCGGTGCGCAAACTCATCCAACCGTCGTTATTGTCGCAGCTTTGGAAAATCATCAAATTCCCACGAATCGCTTTCTTTCAATGAAGGGCGGAGACTTCCGTTTCCTTGCTGCATGGGAATACACCGAAACGAAGAATGGATCGTCACATACCGATGACCTCTATCTGCCAGTTGTTACGGGCAATCAGCAGAAGCCACTCGTGTTTTTTAAGGTGCATGCAAAGCGCGGAGACTCGAATCCTTGGAGACGTTGAGCACGGAAAGGATCTGCGCGTAGGAGCGGCGCTGGCGGCGCAGGGCCAGGATGTGGGTTTCGAGCTTGGAGCCAGTCTTACGAGGCTGATGTTGTGGAATGGAGGAACAGTC
>JAXDQV010000108.1:0-6238 GCA_034667645.1 Chthoniobacter sp. | reverse complement strand
CGCCCGCTTTCTTACCCGTAAAAAGCGCAAGGAATCTTTCCCAGAGCGTAGGGGTTTGAGGGGTTACTGGCTGAGGATAATTGCCGCCACTGGGGCGACGGGACCGTCCTTGGGAACGACGATCCTTCTGTCTGTTTTGAGGTCTCATGATATTTTACAAGTAGGTGTGAGCGGGCTGCGAAGCGCTCGAATGCGCGGTCCAGCGCAGAGGCGGCAACTCGTGGTGGAGTTGTTGACCGCCGCGGGAAACGCAGCGGGTGAACGTTAGATGCGACTGGGCTTTGCACGAGGGGCCTTTCCATGAAAATGCGCGCGCAGAGTAGAAGCCACAGTTTTCCAGGAATGCAGAAGCGATAAGATGAAACTCTTCATGATGTCCATGGAACGCAGGGTGGAACTTCCGAATCCGACTTCCTGACGTTAGTCTTAAAATCCTTTGCGGCAAGGGAAAGCCACGAGACGCTGAATGATCGCTTAGTTCAGGATTGAACCGATGCCGGTGGAGAGCCGTCAAAAGGCTTGCGCCTTCGCGGTTGCAGGGGAACAAACTATTCTGTGAATTTCCCCTTCCCGAATAGAATCATCCGTTCCGTCGCCGTTCTGGCGTTCGTATTTACCAATCTGATGCACGCGGAACCCACTGAAACCCCGGAGCAGCGCGCCACGCGCATGGCTTGGTGGCGCGACGCGAAGTTCGGCATGTTCATTCATTGGGGCGTATACTCGGTGCCGGCGGGATTTTACCAAGGCAAGGCAGTTCCCGGGATCGGCGAGTGGATTATGAACAAGGGAAAAATCCCGATGGCGGAATATCAGCAGTTTGCGCAGCAGTTTAATCCCACGAAATTCGACGCGAAGAAGTGGGTAAAGATCGCGAAGGACGCCGGCCAAAGATACATCGTGATCACCTCGAAGCATCACGATGGTTTTGCGATGTTTTGCTCAAAAGCGAGCAAGTGGAACATCTGCGATGCCACTCCCTTCGGTCGTGATCCGCTGCAGGAACTGGCTGCCGCCTGCGACGAAGCGGGCATCAAGCTTGGTTTCTATTACTCACAGGCGCAGGACTGGAACAACGGCGGTTCGGCGATCGGCGGAAAATGGGATCCGGCGCAGGAGCACAACATGGACGACTACATTGACAAGGTTGCGGCGCCTCAGGTGAGCGAGATTTTAACGAACTATGGACCCAACGTGCCGGCGGTGTTGTGGTGGGATACGCCAAATGACATGAACGACGCGCGGGCACAAAAACTTGCCGAACTCGTGAGCCGCTTGCGGCCAAAGATCATCACCAATAACCGCCTCGCGCCTGGGTTCGCGGGTGACACGGAGACGCCCGAGCAGCGTGTTCCGGCGACCGGCTTTCCGGGGCGCGATTGGGAAACGTGCATGACGATCAATGGCACCTGGGGCTACAAAAGCGACGATCAGAATTTCAAACCGACGGAAAAGCTGCTGCGCAATCTCATCGATATTGTCAGCAAAGGGGGGAATTACCTGCTGAACGTCGGCCCGACCGCAGAAGGGGAAATTCCCGAGCCGGAGATCGAACGTCTGCGTCAGATGGGTGAGTGGCTGAAAACGAATGGCGAAGCCGTTTACGGCACCACGGCCAGTCCGCTTGCCAAAGTCGGCTGGGGACGCGTGACAAAGAAAAACACGGAGAAGGGAACAGCACTTTACCTCCAAGTATTTGACTGGCCGAAGGACGGAAAGCTTGTTGTGACCGGATTAAAGAACGCACCGAAGGGGGCTTCCTTGCTCGCTTCAGGCGCGGCCGTCCGCGCGTCAACCGAGAGCGGGGACGTGACGCTCGATGTGCCGGTGGAGGCGCCGGACGCAGTTGCCAGCGTGATCAAGCTCGAGTTTGACGAGCCGCTGCACGTCGAAAACTGAAACCGTTTACGCAGTGCGGCCGCAGCACGCTTTGTATTTCTTCCCACTGCCGCATGGGCAGGGATCATTGCGTCCGACCTTTGGAAGCTCGCGCCGGATTTGCGGAATCTCGAGCTGCACCTCCTGTTCGCCGCCGGCCACTGCAGCAGCGGGAACACGCCTTGGCTGAACGCCCGCGTTTTCGCCGGTCGGATGCGGCGAATCGTGCTTGAGCAGATGCGCGGGCAGGTTGGCGAGGAACTGCTCGAAAGCCATTAGGTTCGACGTGCTCCTGAACAGGTTGTTTAACACTTCGTTTTTGATGTTGCCCATCAACTCGACGAACATCTCGTAAGCCTCGTGCTTGTATTCGATCAGCGGATCCTTCTGGCCGAAGCGCCGCAAGCCGACGGCCTCGCGCAGTGAATCCATCGCGTAAAGATGCTCCTGCCAGAGCCGGTCGATGGCATTGAGAATGATATAGCGCTCAAGGCTTTTCACCGCGACCGGCTCCTCGTGGCTCGACTTCAACTCGTAAGTTGTCTTGATGCGATCGATCAAAAACTGGGTCGTCTCTCCCACCGTCTTCGTTTCAAAACCGGCTTTTTCGGCGGAAAGGCCGAGCGGAAAAGTTGTGTTCACCCAATGTAGAAGTCCGGCGTAATTTGGCGGCTCGCCTTCAATGCCGATAAACTCCTGCGTCTTGAGCGGAACCGCCTCGTCGATGATTTCGAACACGAGCTTGCGCGGGTCTTCGGTCTCGATCGCCTCGTTGCGCAGGCCATAAACGACCTCGCGCTGCTTGTTCATCACGTCGTCGAATTCCAGCGTGTGTTTGCGCATCAAGTAGTTGCGTTGCTCCACGCGCTTCTGCGCCGTCTCGACGGATTTGTTCAGCCACGGATGCTCGAGCTCCTCGCCCTCCTTCATCCCGAAGCGCTCCATAATTTTCGTCATGCGATCCGCCGCGCCGAAGTTGCGCATCAGATCGTCTTCAAACGAAACGTAAAACCGTGACATGCCCGGGTCGCCCTGACGCGCGCACCGTCCGCGCAACTGCCGGTCAATCCGCCGTGACTCGTGGCGCTCGGTGCCAATCACATAAAGTCCGCCGACTGCCGCGACGCCTTCGCCGAGTTTAATGTCGGTGCCCCGTCCCGCCATGTTGGTGGAGATCGTGACGGTGCCCGGCTGACCCGCGCGCGCGACGATGTCCGCCTCCTGCATGTGGTATTTCGCATTCAGCACGTTGTGCGGAATTTTTTCACGCTTGAGCATGCGTGAAAGCAGTTCGCTCGATTCCACGCTGACCGTTCCGACGAGCACCGGCTGACCTTTGGCGTGCGCTAATTTTAACTCGTTCACCACCGCGTTAAATTTCTCGCGCCGCGTTTTGAAAATCAGGTCGTTCGCGTCTTTGCGCCCGACTGCCTGGTTGGTCGGGATCACGTTCACGTCGAGTTTGTAGATGTCGTGAAACTCGTTTGCCTCGGTCTCCGCCGTGCCGGTCATGCCCGCGAGTTTGTAATAGAGCCGAAAGTAATTCTGGATCGTGATGGTCGCGAGCGTTTGCGTTTCGCGATCGATCTGGACGCCTTCCTTCGCCTCGACCGCCTGGTGCAGTCCGTCGCTCCAGCGCCGGCCCGGCATCTTGCGGCCGGTGTATTCGTCCACGATCATCACCTTGTTTTCCTCGACCACGTATTGGACGTCTTTTTCAAAAAGGCAATAGGCGCGCAGCAGTTGCGAGATGTTATGAATGCGCTCGCTCTGATGATCCATGAACTGCTGACACTTCGCTTTCTCCGCGACCTTTTCCTCATCAGTCGTCGGCGCGTTATCGATGTCTGCAAACTGCGTCATTAAATCCGGCAGCACGAACGCGTCTGGTTCGTTCGGATTTAAAAACTCGCGTCCCTGCTCGCTGAGATCGGCTTCGTGGGCGCGCTCGTCGATGGTGAAAAACAGCTCCTCCTTGAGTTTGAACAGCTCCTCCTTCTGTGCGTCCGCGTAAAATGAGAGCTCGGCTTTATCAATCGCGCGCCGTTTTTCCGCGTCCTCCATCATGCGCAGATATTGCTTATTGCGCGGCTGGCCGAGCTTGACCTTGAACATCATCTTGCCCGCGTCCTCCGGTTTCCCTTGCTTGAACAACTCATCGGCGTCGCTGGCGAGCCGGTTGCAAAGCATCGTCTGCTTGCGCACGAGCTGTTCGACCAGCGGCTTGAACTTGTCGTATTGATGCGTCGAGACCGTCGCCGGGCCGCTGATGATGAGCGGCGTGCGCGCTTCATCGATGAGGATCGAGTCCACTTCATCGACGATCGCGTAGTAGTAGCCGCGCTGGACCTGCTGCTCCTTCGTCGTCGCCATGCCGTTGTCGCGCAGGTAATCGAAACCGAACTCCGAGTTCGTGCCGTAGGTGATGTCGCAGTAATACTGCTCGCGGCGGACATTCGGCGGCTGGTCGTGCTGGATGACCCCGACCGTCAGTCCAAGAAAATTGAAGAGCGTGCCCATCCACTCGGCATCGCGGCGTGCGAGATAATCATTCACCGTCACGAGATGCGCTCCGCGGCCCGCGAGCGCGTTGAGATAAAGCGGCAGTGTCGCCACCAGCGTCTTGCCTTCACCCGTCGCCATTTCTGCAATGCGCCCGTTATGCAGCACCATTCCGCCGATCAACTGCACGTCGAAATGCACCATGTTCCAGGTCATCGGATGGTCGATGATGCTGATCGTCCGTCCGCACAGCCGGCGCGCGGTGTTTTTGACGACCGCAAACGCCTCGGGCAAAATTTCCCCCAGCCGCCGCTCTTGCTCATTAAAATCCTCGATCGCCGAAATCTCGGCTTTCCACACCGCCGTTTTCGCCCGCAGCACCTCGTCGCTCACCGATTGCAATTCGCGCTCGAGCGCGTTGATTTGGTCCACGATCGGGCGCATGCGCTTGATTTCGCGCGTGTTTTTCGAGCCGACGATTTTCTTTAAAAGCCAATTGACCATGGAAGCTGCACCGGCGGGTGCACCGGAACGCGCAATGAAGCGCAAAGGCCGCACAGCCGCCAATCTTTTATTGCGGCGGGTGGCGGAGAAATCTCGCTGCGACCTGAGAGCGCTGGCCGTTGTTTAAGTGGCGTTTTCCGAGCGACATTGGTTGCGCGCTGACGAGACAAAGGGCATCCTTCGCGGAGCCTCATCCGGGGCTTCATGTGAACTTTGAATCAGCAGAGACAGCGCGGCTTGCCGCACTCGCGGCCTACGACATCCTCGATTCTCCTCGAGAACAGGAATACGACGATATCGCCCGGCTCGCCGCGCAAATCTGCGGCACGCCGGTCGCCCTCGTCTCGCTGATCGCGGCGGACCGCCAGTGGTTCAAGGCGGCGGTGGGGACAGACCTTAGCGAGACTCCGCTGGACATCTCGTTTTGCGCACATGCGATTCGTCAGTCGGGCCAGATGCTCATCATTCCCGACGCAATCGCCGATCCCCGTTTTGAGACAAATGCCCTGGTTACCGGAGAGCCGTTCATCCGTTTTTATGTCGGCGCACCGCTGCTCTCCCGCGAGGGCCAGCCGCTCGGCACGCTCTGCGTCCTCGATACGGAACCGCGGGAGCTGACTCCCGATCAGCTCGCCTCATTGCAGGCTCTCAGCCGGCAGGTCATGACGCTGCTGGAGCTGCGCCGCAGTCTGCGCGAGTTGAGCAAGACAACCGAGGAGCATGATCGAGCTGCAGCGGCTTTGGCCAAGAGCGAACAGCGGCTGCAACTCGCCCTCGCGGCGGCAAAACTCGGAACGTGGCAGCACGATCTGCCGGACGGCGAACTGCTTTGGAACGACACGGCGCGCGAGCAATTCGGGGTCTCGAAGGATGATCGTGTGACCTCCGAGATGTTTTACAGCATGCTGCATCCCGATGATCGCGACTCGATCGATCAGGCTGTGAAAACGGCTCTCACGGAACGGGAGAATTGTGAAGTGGAGTATCGAATTCAACATCCCGACGGAACCCTGAAATGGATGCGCTCGGCGGGGGTCGGCGCCTATGACGCAGACGGCGTGGCGACGCGTTTTGACGGAGTCGTGATGGACATCACCGAGCAGAAACTCGCGGAGGAGACGATGCGCGCCGCGCTGGAGCACATGGCGGAGGCGAGCCGCGCCAAGGATCAGTTTTTCGCCGTGCTTTCGCACGAGCTTCGCACGCCGCTCACCCCGGCGACCGCGCTCCTGCCGGAACTGGAAGCCGATCCGCGTCTGCCGGACGACGTGCGCGAAGATCTGGCGCTCATCCGCCGCAGTGTCGAAACCGAGGCGCGCCTCATCGACGACCTGCTCGACATGACGCGCATCGC
>JAXDQV010000107.1:0-8513 GCA_034667645.1 Chthoniobacter sp. | reverse complement strand
ACCTCTCTGGCGCTCTGGCGGCAGGCTACTTCGTCGTTGATACGGCCACCATTCCTGTTGCCTTGGGTGCTGTGAAACTACTCCATACTGCCGACGGGACAAACTCCTCCAGCAACTTGACAACGATTTCGGAACCAGAGGCTCTCGTCAGCGCCTCGAACGTCGTCTTCTTCAGCCAATCTGGAGGCAATCGCGATAAGGTGCGCGGGGTCTACTACGACGGAGCGCATTGGACTATCTTCAATGAGGACACCAGCGCGTTTCTCGGCGCCTTTCAAGAAGGCTTCCATGTCCTGATGTTCCCCGCGCCGATTCCGTAAGGCGTGCAAACTGTTGCGGGTCTTGTGGGGCAAGGCGCTGACGGACGTGCTCAAGGAAATCCGAATCCAGCCCGACGTCCAGCTTAGCGATGCAGTCCTTCACTTGGAGCGCGGCGTCGAACTGCTCAGCGCCGGCCTCGATGAAGTGCCGGGAGTCTATAAGGACATCCACGCCGTCATGGCCGCGCAGACCGATCTGGTCGAAGTCCTCGGCCAGTTCGATCCGAAGCTCGTGAAGATGTGCCCAGCCGGCGACCGCGCCGAAGACTGACAACCGCGGAGGCGGGCCGCCAACCCGTCTCGCCTCCGCATCACTCTCACGAAATGACTTTTCATTCCTGTCCACCAACAAGGCGCGGCGTGATGGTGGATCCAATAGCTAAAAAAAGGAATCTGCCATTATGGCAGACTCCTTTTCGGTGACCCGCCATGGAGATCAACTCCGCCGGCGATCGACCCTGCACGCGGCCTTTTCCTTGTCGGCCATGATGTTTCCTCTCCATGCCGGCACCCGGACGCTGTCGGCCACGGCCTCCTCGCCCATGAACTGCTTGAGCTCTCTTGCGAGCCGATTCCGGAGCCCGATGGCCGTCGAGTAGTTGAGGTGGCATTCCTTGGCCGCTTCCACCATCGATTCCCCTTCAGCCGTCGACTTCACGATCACCCCGTAGCGGTAGTCATGGGTTTCAATGAACGCTTCCCAGTCGAGGTTCCGCCCTGCCTCCATGGAGGGGTCATCCTTCGAGCAGGTGAGCAGTTCCCCCAGCCGCACCGGTTCATCGAGCTCGGGATCGTAGCCAACCTCGGTTTCCACTGAGAGCACGCAGCTCTTGTGGTCGAGCTGCGTAGCGGAGGCCATCACGTCGGTCCGCCCGCACTCATTGCTCCTTCTCCCTGATTTGAGATGGAGCAGCGTGTAGTAGGCCACGTTGCCGGGAGTCACCACCTTCCCGCGCAGCTCCAGGTTGTGCAACATCTGCGCCGCCACGGTGATTCCGTCCTGCAGCAACTCTTCTGCATCCTCGGCTCCCACCGGTTTGACGCAATGCGCGATGGCTGACTTCAGCCGCGGAGCGATTTCCTGCACCAATACGAGACCTGCTTGTGGACTCATGTTGTTGGTTCCTTTCTTTTTGTTTTGGAAAGAAAGGTGGCGAGAGACGAAGCCAAAGCTCCGCCTGGACGGCCACCAGTCTTGATTTACTGACGGCCGCTTTAAGGCGGCGTTTGGGAATGCACGAATGCCCTGAGCTACCTCGACCCGAGGGTCAGGTGCTGCAGGGCAACCGGTGCGAAATGGAGTCGTGAGAAAACTTTGGGCGAGGGAACTGGCTCGCCGTCAAAGTAGTGATGCTCAATCCGGACAGAAGAATTACCGCGCTCGCGCCATGCTTCACGTAATTCGATTACGGAATTGCGGATCTTCCGTCCTACCGGTTTGGCTGACCGATGGGTAAGGGTACCTATATATTATGGGCCGTTTTTTAAGAAAACCGTGGTGTGCGCAACGCCCCCTCGTCAAAATCGACTACCCACCCAGACAGACCGACGTTGTGATCGCGGGTTATCCGTGCATTCCTCGGCTGCGTCTGATTTTAAATTACTGCCTCGCGACATTTGCCGCCTCGCTTAAATTCCTGACAATTCCTGACAAAATTCTTGCGCGATCGTTCGCGATGCTGCGCAACGGGCATTTTGCCCGATGTGCACGAACCCGCATGGATACAAGGTTCCACGCACATTCACGCATCTGCGCGAAACCTCGAAAGTTGCTTCACACGCAAGAAGTCGCAGGTTCGAACCCTGCATCGCGCACCATCCTGGAGATCATCGGTCCATCCCGGCGAAATCAACGTATCCCCGTTGTGGATCTGTGGCCAACAACCGGACGCGCACCCTTCCGCCAACGTCCATGCCGGCTTCACCGCGAACCACGCGCCCTTCCACCGGCGGGTTTTTCACGCGCACAAATACCCCTTTGGGTGACGCACCAGTCACGATCGCTTCGAAAGTGGCGCCGATACAATCACTCAGCAGGGAAGCCGCCGCCACCTTGCGCATCTGCCGGTCAACCTTCCGTGCAGCTCTCGCCCGGTCATTACACTGCCCGGCGATCTGTCCCAACTCCTCAGCGCTGTAAGGGCAAGGCCCGCCAGCAAGAGCAGCTTTGAGCAGACGCTGAGTGATAAGATCCGCGTAACGACGGTTCGGTGCCGTGGCATGCGTGTAGTCCTGCACCGCCAGGCCAAAATGAATAAACGGCTCGTTCGCATCGTGGACCACCACGTATTCCCCGGCACCGATCAGTTTTACAATGGCCAGGGAGAGATCAACAAAAGTCTCCGGATGAGCGCGCCGACTTTTTTCGAGAAACGCCGCCAGCGCGACGGAGTCGGGCGTCTCCGGAAGGCGTTCGCCGTGCTCGGCAGCAATCGCCACGATGCGCGGCCAGCGTTCGGGTGTGCGCACCACGCGCTCAAGGGTCGGCCAGCCGCGCCTCTCCAGATAGGTGGCCATGGCGGAATTTGCGGCCACCATCAGGTTTTCGATCAGCATTCGCGCCTTGTTCTTCTCCCGCAGTTCCAAAGCGACCACGCCGCCGTCCCGCATCACCGGTTGCGGCTCGACGGTTTCGAACTCAAGTGCTCCGCCACGGAGGCGTTCCGTATGGAGCCGCTCGGAAGCGGTTGCCTGCAAGCGCAGTTGCTCAGCCAATTCTGGCGAGCTTCGGACGCGCTCGGGCGCAGGACCGACGTTTTCCAACCAGTTCCCTACTGCTTCATATGCGAGCTTCGCCCGATTACGAACCAAGGCCCGGTTAACGATAACCGCACTCACCCTGCCGTCTACAGCAATAGTCAGATCAATGATGACGGCGAGGCGATCACTGTCTTCAAGCAGTGAGGTCAGGTTATTTGATATCTCCGGCGGAAAAAGCGGGAACGTGGTGACCCCGGTGTAAACTGAGGTGGTGTTCTGAGCGGCGTGTTGGTCCAGGGCCGAGCCCTTTGGCACCCGTGAGTCGACGTCCGCAATGCCGATCAGGACGCGGATGTCACCGTTTGCCAATTGCTCTGCTACTTCGATTTGGTCCAGGTCCTGTGACTCCTTGTTGTCGATCGATGACCAAAGCATTGAGCGAAGGTCATGGACGGATTCGGCTCTTGCGCTCGTTTCCCGTGCGAGGGAATCCAACTCGCGACTTGCTCCCGCCGGAAAATCAGGCACGAAGCCGGTGTCGACCATCGCGCGGCGCGCGATCGCCCGCAGGTCTATTGGAAAGGACATGTCACCTATAATGTCGATCGCACTCAACTTTGACAGACTAAGTCCACCAGATCGATTTAGGGTTTTTGTCTGACGAAAAGTAGACCGTAACTTGCCGCGGCAACATGAACTTAGCGAGGATCGCTATTCACCGAAATGATAATCCGTATTGAATACCATTGGACCATTCTCAGTTACAATCGAGAAGGTGACACTCCCTCGGAGCTTCGTGGATGGGGTGGCTTTGCCTACCACCACTTTAACCTCGCCCTCTTTGCTGCTGGTGGCTGTCCCGGCAAATTTTACCGCGACTCCTTCCAGAAGCTTGTGGACGGTATCATCTGACGCTTCCAGCTTCAACTTTCCCTTCTCGCTCTTAAAAAAATACGGAACCACCTTTAATTGATAATCACCGGTGTAGAATTCTCCCTCATGGACGAGTGGATCGACGGTAAGATTGGCTTTGCCCAAAGAAACAGTTGTGGAAGTTGGATGCACGATCAGTTTCGGGTTGCTGGGAACCAACTGATCCAACGAGGAGGACCTCGTTTGGGGATTCCAAGCGGTGACGATGCCTCCAATGAGGACAATCAACATGATGATCTTTCGATTCATCTCATCTTATTTTCGTGCGACATCGGTTTTTGGCCGTGACGACTTTGAAATCACGCGTCAAGACGCGTTGCGCATGGGTGCTTAGCTACTGGCAAGCGAAAGCAAATGAGCTTGCGAGCCTCGACAGAAGGGCAATGAGCCGTCTACACACGCTTTATGAAAGCGATCCTCTTGTGCACGATGGCGCTCTTTGGATCTTTCCTTTCAGGGTGCAGCTCATCGAATGGCCACTACGTGCCGATCAGCAACGGCAACTCCGTGTTTCTCGTCGATACACAGACGGGAAAAATGTATAATCTGCCTCCACAATATCGTGAAGGCACTCAGCCCCAGAAAGATGTGCCAGCGAAGTGGAAACTCGTCGCGGAGTTTTGAGTGATTGAGACTTGGATTTTGGATCGACTCTACCGGCGCGATACGAGAGAAACAGCCATGAAGCAAATCGTTACTGGCACGATTGCCGTGTTCCTCTCTGCGACTCTTGCGCTTGCAGCGCCTGCCCCGGTGGTGCTCGCCACCGCCAGCGGCACCATTTTCCGCGAGGAGGACGCGAGCGAGACGGACAGCCGCATCAAGACCAGTCCTTTTAATAACGCCCGAATCTTCAGTGAATTTCAGGTTTCGAAAAATGACTATGTGCTGGTCACGGACGTGTTGGGAAACAATCTGACTCTCAAACCGATAAGTGCGAGCTCAAGTCTGTCGTCCATCCGGGTGCTCGACTTCAGCTACACTGGAAACCATGCCATCGTGGATACTCGCACTGGGCACCTTCTAAACCAGGCGACCATCAGTTCCCCCGCGACCGCGACCCTGTTTAAGGGGATTAGTGGCCGGGTTTCCAGTCTGGAGAAGATCGATGAGAATACGAGTAGGGCAAAGAGCCTCACCTATACGATTCTCGCCACTGGAACCAATCCCGCCGCCACGGACCAGAGCGTCTTCATCCAGGCGAAGATCCATGGCGCAAAGGTTTTCACTCAAACGCCGTAAAGGCAGCCTTGCGAATGAGGAAAGGCCTCTCCGTTCCCAGCTCTCCTCAATAATATACAGAGCGGAGGAAAGAATGGACTAAGCCATTTGAATTCCGGTCGCCCGGGGAAGGCGGATGTTCTGGTGGAAATCATGAGGTGGTGCAAACATGGCTCCACGATCAGGCCGCCACGCCGCCCCGGCTGTCGCGACCACACCGCACCTCAACAACTGCCATGCGAGAACGCGACGCGATCTTAGAACTTTGGCGCAACGCGCGGAGTCGCGGCGAACTAGCGGCGCTCGCCACGGTGTGCGAAGTGAAAGGCTCGGCGTATCGCCGGGCAGGAGCCCGTATGTTGCTAACCGCCGGTGGACACAGCGCAGGCATCATTAATGGAGGATGTTTGGACAGCGACCTTTGGCTTTGGGCTCTCGATATCATGGTTTCAGGCGAAGCGAAGCTCTTATGCTACGACTCTACGAGCCCGGGCGATATCGTGTGGGGATTGGGATTGGGTTGCCGGGGTGTGGTGAAAATCCTCATCGAGCGCGCCGACGACCTGGGATGGTTGTGCGACGGTCAAACCGTCGCGACTTTTTTTGAGGGCGGGCGGCTTGGAAGCGTCAAGATTGAGGCTGTCGCCATCGAACATCCACGTATTGTGGAAATGGAAGGAGGACGGGCACTGGTGGAGACTCTGCAAGAACCGCCGCCGCTTTGGATTTTCGGCGCGGGGGCGGATGCGGTGCCGCTGGCTGCTTTGGCGACAGCATCGGGCTGGATGGTCACGGTGATTGATTTGCGGCTTCAGCATCCCACTCGGCCGGGGCATTTGCCCGCGCGTTCCGTCGCACCGGGGGCCTTGGCTGAACTGGAAGTCTCACCACGCGCCGCGTGCGTGGTGATGACGCATAACTTTCTCCACGATCTTGATGTTCTCCGGTTCCTGCTTCCCTCGCCGGCCCGCTATATCGGTGTGCTGGGCCCTCGCAGCCGTGCCGATGAATTGATGGCCGAGTTACGAAAGGATGGTGCTCAGCCGTGCCTCGTGCCTTCGTGTGAACAGCTCGCGCGGCTCTATGCTCCAGTCGGGCTCGACATCGGCGCGGAGACGCCGGAGGAAATCGCGCTTTCCATTCTGGCGGAGATCCGTGCCGCGACTGCGGGAAGATCCGGTGGCCCTTTGCGCGAGCGGGCGGGCCGCATTCACAAGCTCGAACGTGAGCGCACCGGCATCGTCATTCTAGCGGCTGGGAAATCAGCGCGGCTGGGCGAGCCAAAGCAGTTACTCCCATTTGAAGGGAAGAGTTTGTTGCGCCGCACGGCGGAGACCGCGCTGGCGTCGAGATGTGTGCAGGTGGTCGTCGTCATCGGTTCGCAAGAGGAGCGCATGCGCGCCGAGCTTGCCGGATTGCCGCTGCGCATTGTTCAAAACGATCATTGGAACCTGGGTTTGAGCACTTCAGTGCGAGCTGGACTGAAGGCGTTGGAGGATGATGTGGAGGCGATCGTATTTGTGCCGTGCGACCAACCCGCACTCGAAGCCGAGATACTAAACCGCCTCGTCATCGCCCACGAAAAGAGCGGCACCCCCATCGTCGTCTCAGAATACGGTGGAGTATGGGGCGCTCCCATGCTTTTTGCGCGCTCTGTCTGGGGCGAATTGAAAGCGCTGCAAGGCGATCGCGGAGCGCAAAGCGTGGCGCATCGGCATGCGGACGAAGTAGAGTGCGTGCCGTTTCCCGAAGGCGCGTGCGATATCGACACGCGAGAAGATTACGAGGCACTGCTCGAAGGAAACGACGCGATCATTTCTCCCACGAAAACAGAAATCCCCCTGCAAAAAACATGAGCAAATTCACTTTGAACGTAAACGGGAAGCCCCGCACGGTGGAGGTCGCCGCGGATACTCCGCTCTTGTGGGTGCTGCGCGACAGCGTCGGACTGGTGGGCACGAAATTCGGTTGCGGCATGGCGCAATGCGGCGCGTGCACCGTGCATCTCAACGGACAGGCGACGCGGTCGTGCACCCTGCCAGTGTCGGCGGTCGGCGCGGGCAAAGTCGTTACGATCGAGGGACTCGCGCAGGGCGATCAACTCACCGCTTTGCAAAAAACGTGGTGCGATCTGGATGTCTCGCAGTGCGGTTATTGCCAGAGCGGGCAAATCATGAGCGCAACGGCGCTGCTCGCCTCCAATCCGAAACCGAACGATGAGGACATTGCGACGGCAATGTCCGGCAATCTTTGCCGGTGTGGAACTTACACGAGAATCCGCGCCGCGATTCACGCGGCGGCGGAGAACAAACAACCGGCCTAAACCATGAGCACACCAATCGATTTGAACGATGAAGGTTTGTCGCGGCGTAGTTTCATCAGAGCAACGGCTTTGGCCGGGGGCGGATTTATGTTGGGAAGTTATTTTGGTTTCGGCGGGAACGCTTTAGGTGCGGAGCCAATGGAAGCGCCGCTCGCGGGTGCCGCGGAATTTTCGCCGAGCGCGTTCATCCGCATTTCGCCAAAAGGAGCGATCACGATCATCGCGAAAAATCCGGAGATCGGACAGGGCGTAAAGACGTCGCTGCCAATGATCGTCGCCGAGGAACTCGAAGTGCCTTGGGAAAGTGTAACCGTGGAGCAAGGTGGCCTCAACCAAGCGCTCGGCAATCAGTCCGCGGGGGGCAGCTCGGGCGTGCCATCGAATTACGATTCGCTGCGCCAGGTCGGTGCGACGGCGCGCACGATGTTGATTCAGGCCGCGGCGCAAATGTGGAGCGTCCCCGAAAGCGAATGCGTCGCGGAAAATGCCGCAGTGCTGCACAAGGCCTCCAATCGCCGCGCGGCTTATGGCGAGCTGGTCGCGAAAGCCGCAGCGCTGCCGGTGCCGGACAGCAAAACGGTCACACTCAAAGACCCGAAGGATTTCAAGATTCTCGGACGCCGGATCGGCGGAGTGGACAATCGCAAAATCGTCACGGGTCAGTCGCTTTTCGGAATCGACCAACAGCAACCCGGAATGGTTTATGCCGTCTTCGTGCGATGCCCCGTCTTTGGCGGAAAATTCCAGACCGGCAATCTCGACGAAGTCAAAAAACTGGACGGCGTGAAGGACACGATCGTCTTCGACGGCGGGGATGGAAAGTTAGGATTGTCGCCAGGCGTGGCGATCGTCGCGGACTCGACGTGGTCGGCGTTCAAGGCGCGACAGGCGTTGAAAGTGACGTGGGACGAGCTGGGCAAGGGAGAGGAATCCAGCGAGAGCTTCGCGCAGCAGGCAGAGGCGTTCAGCAAGAACCAGCCGCAAAAGGAAATTCACAATATCGGCGACGTGGATGC
>JAXDQV010000106.1:0-3965 GCA_034667645.1 Chthoniobacter sp. | reverse complement strand
CAGCGCGGGAAAGTTTCCTGTCCGCGCTCGCTCTCACGGTGGTCACGCTCATGCCGGTGTTCTGGAAAATCGTTTCGCCCTCCTTTTTCACCGCCGCCGCCTTGTGCGATTCGCTGCTGATCATCTGCGCCCTGCGCTTCCTCCTGCAGCGCGATCGCCCGAGCGCGCGCCGCCTGTTCTTTGCCTCCATCATTTATCTGCCGCTCCTCCTTGGCTTCCTCGTCTGGGCCAAAGCCTGATCCTTCATGAGTCCGCGGCTCCGGATCATCGTCTGGACGTTGCTCTGCGTGACCACTGTTTTCGCGCTGTCCGCGATCGGGGTGCAGGTTCAGAAAATCCGGCAACCGCCGTTGCCGAAGTTCAAGCAGTTGCCCGAGTTTCAACTGACCGAGCGAACGGGAAAACCGGTGACGCTTTCCGATTTGAAGGGAAAAGTCTGGCTCGCTGACTTCATCTACACCACCTGCCCGGGGCCCTGCCCGATGATCTCCAGCCATCTCGCGACGTTGCAAAAATCTGCGCTGCAGCAGGACACCGTGCGCTTCGTTTCGATCTCCACCGACCCGTCGAACGACACGCCGGAGGTGC
Organism: Chthoniobacter sp.; assembly: GCA_034667645.1. Classification (GTDB taxonomy): domain Bacteria; phylum Verrucomicrobiota; class Verrucomicrobiia; order Chthoniobacterales; family Chthoniobacteraceae; genus JAJPJG01. The sequence continues at coordinate 3,377 of JAXDQV010000106.1, read as the reverse complement.
TGCGCAAATACGCGGAACACCTCAACGCATCCGACAAATGGCTCTTTCTCACCGGTGAAAAGGCGGTGGTTTACGATCTGATCGAACACGGGTTTTTCCTCGCGGTGGCCGAGCAGGCCGACGAAAAAAACCGCGTCGTCCACAGCACAAAAATCGCACTGGTGGATAAGCAGGGAGTGATCCGGAAATACTTCAACGGCGAGAATGCGGAACAAGACGCGGAGATTTTGCGCGACATCGCGCAGCTCCTGCGCGAATAGCTGCGCGTGCCAAGTCTCGCCGCGATCAACGCCAGCCTCAACGGGCTCAGCGCCGTCCTCATCACGATCGGCTGGTTTTTGATCAAGGCGCAGCGCACCCGGCCGCACATCATCGCGATGAGCTGCGCACTCGCGACCTCCACGCTTTTTCTCGTCGGCTACGTCACAAATCACATTCTCCGCCACGGCATCGTCACGCATTTCACGGCGGGTGGAATCGCGCGGCCGTTCTATTTTTCACTCCTCATCTCCCACACGATTCTCGCCGTGGTCGTGGTGCCGCTCGTCATCGTCACCGTGATTCCCGCGCTCCGCGCCCGTTACGATAAACACCGCCGCCTTGCGCGCTGGACCTTCCCGATCTGGCTCTACGTTTCGGTCACGGGCGTGATTGTTTACCTGATGCTCTACCGCTGGTTTCCGCCAACGGTTTTGTAAAATAAAACCGGAAGGTATCTGCCGCCTTCAAGCGAGATACCCGCCTTTAACGATGAACCCTTACGGGTTCGGTTTGACCGTGCGAACCGCCTTTTTGCGTTCGCTCGAGCGGGTGCCGCCCGCCGCTTCATATTCCGAGGAATCCGGCCCGAAAATGCCACGAATCGCGCTGAGCGCCCGCGTATTCCACTGGCTCAACGCCTTAGCTGAATCGTTCCGCTTGTTGAGCAGATCGTCGAGTTGCGATCGCAAATCTTTGATCTTTGAAGTGAACCCTTCCACGTCGGTAATGGCCTTTTGATATTCGACATGGGAAATCTTGGGGTTCTTTGGATCAGTGTCACTCCCGAGCGACAACGAAGGGTTCTTTACCCAGACTTTTTCGATCTTGCCTGCATCGGAGAGGATCGCGTTCGAGTCAATTTGTTGAGCCATAGAATAAGATACTCCCCCGTAGATCTCTTATTCCGTCGCAGGAGAACAAGCCAAAATGATTCTCTCCCGATAATAAACGATTCCACGGCGCCCCTTTCAAACCCGAGCACATCCCGATAAAACCCCAGCGCCCGCTCCAAGTCCGCCACCTTCAGATGCACATCGCCGATGCGGACAGCCGGGTGATGAGTGCGTTGCTCACCTTTGAGCCGCAGTTTTCGATGCGGGTAAAAATACCCGCGCCTTTTACTTCGCGGGCGGGGTGGGAGTGGAGGAGCTTCCGCCCCTCGGCGAATCATCCACGGAAAAGCCCCAATCCTCCAGCTTCCGCGGATTATCGCGATAGAGGCCGAGCAAAATATCGCGTGCACGCCGGATAATGTCGTCGATCGGCGGCAGCGCATTGCCCGCCTGCTCATTCTTTTGTTCGGACTTCTTTTTAAAATCTGCCGCTTCGCTCCGCAGCGTTTGCGTGGGGTCAATCGTTGGCCCCACTTGCGCCCAGCCCAGCCCCGAAATTGGCGAACTCGCACCGTCGGCCTGATGTTTCGCAAACATTTTCTCCGCCAGCGTCAGCCGGTCATCGATATTTTGAGGGATATTGATACGTGCCATAGTGCGAGCCGGTTTATGTGAACCAAAAGTTAATGTCAACGAACAAATAACTGACTTATTGGAACCAATATCTCGCTTATGGAATCCAAAGATTCAGTTATGCGTTCCTCGAACCGAGATATTGCATTGCCTGATTCAATATTGCTCGCCGATAACTCAATTTGCAGAATTGAAGCCTCAATTATTAAGACCAATAATTGAGCGTTTACCCTGATAGCCCGCATTTCTTCAGAGAGAAATCGTCATCCGCCATGGCTGCGAGCAGCGCCCACTCCAAATCCGCCACCTTCAAATGCGCATGTCCGATGCGGACGGCGGGGTGAGTGGCCTTTGTTTCAGAAATCATTTGCGATTCTCCATTCTAGCTAACCGGCGGATAGTTTTTGGCGAATCGAGTTCTAGACAAGCTTATCGGCGACTTCGAATTTCCAAGCGACTCAAATGCTTTCCATGCGGTCTCTTCCGCTCGAGAAAACTTCTCAGCAAAGCCGAAGGAGTCGGGCGGCTCCGCGAACCCAAGAGCTTTGGTAAATGCCTCTGTGCATTCCAAAGTTCGTGAAATCGAAATAATTGCAACCATCGCTTTGGTGGAAACGTCGTCCTCGCCGACATTCGCGAAGGCCATCACCACATAGCCTTTATCTCCTAGGCTCGACGCTCGCGTGTCGTGAATCACAGAATCCGGGGTAGAGTGCTTAATTTGGCAGAGCCAAACGTAGTGAGCGTAGAGCGCACGCCACGCATTCTCAAATTCCTTCGTGCCGTCCGATCGACCTTCACTACGCACGACCATTTTGGCCATGGCTTTGGGCCCCCATGGGACCTCTCCATGTGGATGTTGTTTAAGGGTCTCGGCATTCTGGTCGTTCTGCAGGAGGCAAATTGTAGCCAATGCGCTTTCATAAAGTGAGGCAGCTACCGACGCGGCCTGCGATGTATAGCCATTACTAAGTAGGCTCCAGACGCCACGAAGATCGTTGAGGACTCGTTTGAAGTAGATCGCGCCGAATTTCACATCGATCGTTGGCTTACCCTCTCCGCGCAAAGTCGGAGCTATCAGACCGGCTTCGTAAGTATCTTCGAAAGGCTTTTCGAAGAGATGCAACTGGTGCTTCAGCGTTTTCCGCGCCTTGAGTTCGAGCGTGTTAAGTCGTTCCCATGCTCCGTCAGCATAGCTGCTCAGGCCCATCGGTCCTGCGACATTCCCAGTCATCAATGCTGCCGCAGAAGCCATGTTATCCGCGGACTTTATCTTGATTGAATCGAGGGGCTCTTGCTTGGCCAAGACGCGAAATAGAGTATTTAAGAGCCCGACGCCGAGAAAAAGGGAGGCCGAGAATTCTTCGCTGAGAAAGTTCTCGGTGGCGTCGAGTAAATCGTCTCCGCCGCCTCGATGCTGGAAAGAGCCGAACTGAAATACATTACCGGATAGGGAGCCAGCTAGAATTTCGGAAGATTTGGGAAAGACGGAGGCGAGAGCGACAAAGAATGTTTCTTTTGGGGCACCTGCCTTCGCCTCGATCTCTTCAGCCTGCTCCCGCAAGCTCAGTGCGAGGATCGGAGCCGGTTCCAACGGCTTGTAGTTCGACGCAAACTCCACAAATGCTTCGGCGCCTCCATCTCTCAATC
>JAXDQV010000105.1:0-7390 GCA_034667645.1 Chthoniobacter sp. | reverse complement strand
GGCGAGCATGACAGCAATAAAGCAAGCGGGATGCCACGCAATGACCCCTTCTTGTGGACGAAACTTTTTGACCATTTCCGCATCGCCCCGCTACATTCCCCGCGCCTCTGGTGAGGTGGCTGAGAGGTCGAAAGCACCGCTTTGCTAAAGCGGCGTGCTCCAAAAGGGCACCGAGGGTTCGAATCCCTCCCTCACCGTTTCATTTTTGCGACAACGTTGGTTGTAAGAAAAAATTGCGCGCGCCGAAACAAGCCGACAAAATCGCCGCCCGTGCCCCCACTCGCCGCATCTCCTGCCAAATCGGCGAAGCCGCTCGCTGAACGCGAGCAATACCGGCAGGCCTATCGCTGGATGCTGCTCGCCCGGCTCTCGGAGGAAAAATACGCGAATCTTTATCGTGGCGGCAAAATCCAGGGCGGCGTTTTTCTCGGCAAGGGACAGGAGGCGCTTTCCGTTTCCATCGGGATGTTCCTGCGCAAGGGCGATGTCTTTGCTCCGCTCATCCGCGATCAGGCGGGGCGGCTCGCCTTTGGCGAAAGTCTACTCGATGGCACCCGCACCTATCTCGGCTCCCGGCTCGGCCCGATGCGCGGCCGCGATGGAAATGTCCACCGCGGCCGTCCGCGCGAAGGTCTTTACGCCATGATCAGCCATCTCGGCGCGATGATCCCGACCGTGACGGGCGCGCTCTTTGCCAAACGGTTCAAAGGCGAAACGGGCTTTGTCGGGGCCACTTGCCTCGGCGACGGCGGAACCTCGACCGGCGCTTTTCACGAAGGGCTTAATTTTGCGGCGGTGGAAAAATTGCCGCTCGTTCTGGCGGTGGCGAACAATCAGTTCGCCTACTCCACGCCGACCTCCCGGCAGTTTGCGTGCGCCGATCTCATCGACAAGGCGGCAGGATATGGCGTGGCGGGACACAGCGTGGATGCCACCGATCTGGAAGCGTGTCTCCGCGTCGTCGGCTCCGCCGTCAAGGCGGCGCGCGATGGCGGCGGACCGCAACTCATTGTGGCATCGCTGTTGCGGCTTTCCGGCCATGGCGAACACGATGACGCGCACTACATCGACGACGGATTGAAGCGCTCCGAGCTGGGAAGAGATTGCTTGAAGCTGGCGGAGGAGTTCTTGCTCAAAAACGAATGGAGCGAGGCGGGAGAGCTCGAGGATTGGCGCTCCGATGCGCTGCGGCAGGTGGAGGAGGCGGTCGCGACCGTGCAGCGCGAACCGGCGCCCGATCCGGATCTCGATGACTGGCGCGCGCTGGCGACGACGCATTTGCAGGAAGGTTATTTCGAGCAATGAGCATCACATATCTCGAGGCGATCCGCGAAGCCCAGGCGAAGGCGCTCGCTGATGATCCGCGCGTTTACATTTACGGCCAGGATGTCGGCGAATTTGGCGGCGCCTTTAAGGCCACGAAAAATCTCGCGAAAGAGTTTCCCGGTCGTGTCTTCGATGCGCCGATCAGCGAAGACGCGATCGTCGGCAGCGCCATCGGCGCGGCTATCGAAGGGATGCGCCCGATCATCGAGATGCAGTTCGCGGATTTTTCCACGTGCGGCTTGAATCAGATCATTAACAACGCGGCGACGATGTTTTGGCGCACGCAGGTCCCCTGCCCGATCACCATTCGACTTCCCTCCGGCGGGACCGCGGGCGGCGGCCCGTTTCATAGCCAAAGCATGGAAGCGCTCTATGCCACGTATCCCGGGCTCATCGTGATGACGCCCGCGACGGTCGAGGACGTTTACTCCATGCTGCTGGAAGCGGTGGCGATCGATGACCCCGTGATTTTTTGCGAGCACAAGTATCTTTATTATCACCTGAAGGCCGAGGGATTGCCGACGGAAGCGCTGCCGACCGGGAAAGCGCGGATTGCCCGCGCGGGTCGCGACGTGACGGTGGTCGCCTATAGCGCCATGGTGCACGAGGCGCTGGCGATGGCGGAGGAACTCGCGACCGAAGGGACCGAGGTCGAAGTCGTGGATCTGCGCTCGATCAAACCACTCGATACCGACACGGTGCTGGCATCGGTCGCCCGCACCGGCCGTCTGCTCGCGGTGGGCGAAGCGTGGCCATGGGGAGGCGTGACCGCGGAAGTGATCGCGCGCGTTACTTGCGAGGGCTTTGCACTGCTCGACGCTCCGCCGATGCGCTTGAACGCGAAGGAGACGCCGGTGCCGTTTCATCCAAACCTTTGGGGCACACATCGGCCGACCGCGCGTTCCATCGCCGCGGCGGTTCGCACTTTGATCCGACATTGACTGGAAAATTCCAAAGTCCCTAAACCGCCATGCCTCAGATCCCCATCATCATGCCGCAGCTCGGCGAATCCATCGCAGAGGCGACCATCGTGCATATCGCAGTGAAGGTCGGTGACCAGGTAGCCGCGGATCAGGATGTGATGGAAGTGGAAACCAACAAGGCGGTGATGGGGGTGACGAGTCCCTGCGCGGGGTCTGTAAAACAACTGCTGGTGGAAGTGCAACAAAGCTATCAAGTCGGCGCAGTGCTCGGATATCTGGAAGCCACGGCCGAGGAAGCCGCGCGGCTGGGCCTGGATTCTCCAGAGCCGTCGCACGTGGTGGATGAATCTGTTTCCTCCACGGTGGAAACCGCGTCTCCATCGATGCCGAAAAAATCAGGCGTGCAACCTACCGTGCGCGGTCTTCCCGTGCCCGCCCATGCTGCGGGCGCGAGCTACATGTCGCCGCGCATGAAAGCGCGGATGAACGAGCTGGGATTGCACGCGGCGGATCTCGCGGGCATCGCCGGCAGCGGTGCCGCGGGCCGCGTGACCATCGAGGATTTCGAAAAGTTTTTGACGCATCTCGAGAAAAATAAAATGACGCCGGCTTCGACGATGCGCGTCGCGGTGGCGGACGCGATGCGCCGCAGTTGGAGCCGTCCACTGGCCACCGTGGCGCTACCGGTGAATCTCGAAGCAGTCCTTTCGCATCGAAAAAAATCCGACCCAAAACCCGGTCCGGCCCTCTACGCATTGCGCGCGCTCGCCGTGGCCCTGGGGGAAAACAGTGCGCCAGCAGGTCGGCTGATCGGCGACCGAATCGTGCATCCTGCGGCCATCGATGTGGGATTTGCGGTCGAGGCTGAGGATGGTGTGCTCGTCCCCGTGATGCGTCACGTGGACAAAACTCCGCTGCGCGAGCTCGTCGCCCGCTACAACGAACTGGTGGAACTCGCGCGTCAACGCCGTCTCCCGCCAAATGCCACCGGAGGCTCCATTGCGACGGTCACGAACTTTGGCACGTTCGGCCTGACGTGGGCGACGCCGATTCCGCTGCCGGAGCAAACGCTCGTGCTTGGCATGGGAGCCGGCCGGGTTCAGCCGAGCTGGGACGCCGCAAAAAAGGAGTTTGTTCCGGTAACGGAGGCAAACCTCACTTTGAGCTTCGATCATCGCGTCCTCGATGGCGGCGGCGCGGGCCGGCTGCTCGCGCACATTGCGACGCTGCTCAGCAAACCCGACGCTCTGTAACGCGGAAGTTTTTGGTCAGGGCGCCGGCTGCACAGGAATCGCCTGCGAAAACTCCGACGTGCTGTTGGTTGAATCGGTCGCAGTCGCAGTGGCGAAACCTTGTGCCGTTCCAGAAACCGCGAGCACGTAATTAATCGGCGCGTTTCCATTTCCATCCGTCACTACATTTGCGAAGCCGACGTAGTTTTGTCCTTCGCCAAAACCGGATTTGTCCTTGTTGTCACTGGTGAAAAATTCGAGGCGAAAATTCGAACTCGGAGTGCTGTTGAACGATCCGGTCACCGTGATCGTGCCTACCCCCGCCTGCGCCAAGGTAAGCACCGGGAAGTTTTGCAGGCCATTTGGCCCACTGTCGGCGTCCATTGAGTCGTTTGCCGTTACCTTGTTTCTCTTGTGTGGGATTGAAAGATCGATGCCGAGTTTTCCATTCGAAAAAATGCCATTTCCCAGAATCCCCACGCGTTGTGAGGTAAATAAACCGCCGTCTTCCTCCTGCACCCAGACTCCTGCACCCTTGTTGAATGCAATCATGTTGCTGGACTGCGCCGCCGTGCCGCCGATCAGCACGTCACTCGCATCGACGAAAACGCCGAGTCCATTTCCTCTCGGAGTAACGCCATCGGGAGCGAGTCCGATGAGATTGCCCTGAATTGTCTGGGAATTGGTGAAAAGTTCGATGCCATTTTTGACATTCCCGGAAATCACATTTCGGACACCGGACCCGGTGCCGCCGATGACCACGTCACCGAGGGAAATGTAGATCCCGACGTGATTCCCGAGATGTTTGTCGCCGGCAAAATTTGTGCCGATAAAGTTGCCCTGCAGTGTTTGACCGCTGCCGCCGCGGAACATGTCGACCCCGAACTGGCTCCCGCAAATCAGATTCGCCGCACCTGCCGCGGTTCCGCCGACCACCAAGCCGGTCGAGGTTGACGACGATTCCAACTCGCCGAGCCCAATCCCAACATAAGTGTTTCCCAATCGCTTGCTTCCACTCGCGTCGACGCCAATGAAATTACCCTGCACGACGGTGGCGCTCGTCGTTCCCTCAAGATCAATACCGCCGGCATTTGAGCAGATGATATTCATCTGACTCGGCAGTGCTCCGCCGATTTGAGTGTTCGTCCCATTCAAGACCGTGATCCCACCACCGTGATTGCCACGCGGACTTTTACCCGTCACGTCCGTGCCAATGAAGTTGCCCTGAATGACCGTGTTGCTGGCGTTTTCCACCGCAATCCCAGATCCATTCACCAGCGCGCCGGTCGCGCTCAGTTTAAAACGGCCAATCGCCAGTCCCTCAATGGTGCAATTATTCGCGTTGACCAAAAACCCGGGCGTTGAACCGGCGTGTTTCCCGTCGAGCGCGATCATCAACACGGCATTGTCGTCGCTGAGCGCGTTCGCATTCTGGGACGATCCAGTTTGCGTGTAACCGTTGATGATCACCGATTCGGTCAGCGCCGGCAGCGCCGATTTCGGGCTGATCACAAACGGGCCCGCGCCGGGAATGGCGAAGTGGATTTCATCAGGAACCACCACGTTGAGGCTGGCGTTTGCATCTACGATCGCCTGCCGCAGCGAACCCGGCCCGTCATCATCGGTATTGGTAACCGAAAAAGTGGCAGCCCAGCCTGAACTAGTCAGGACACAAACGAGGAGGAGTCCTGTCGCGAGTTTTTTACCGAAGCCAAAAGGATAGTTTTTCATGAGAAGGGAAATGATAATTCGAGAATCGAGCCTGCGTGCGGGAAGTCAACAGCTCCGGCCCAATTGCGGCGCAAATTATTGAGCGGCCGGAAGTTGACCGACTGGCGCCGGCCCATGATCCGACGGAGGTGGCGGAGGCGGACCACTGCGCCACTCGATGAACCACCAGATCAGTGCCGCCCAGAGCGCAACGGCGCAGGCGCTGAAGATCTCCCGCCGCGTCACTCCGCGAGCGTGTCGATCTTTTCCGCGAGATCGAAATCGTTTTCGGTCACTCCACCTTCGCTGTGCGTGGAGAGCCGCAGCGTCACTTTGTTGTAGCGCAAATCAATGTCGGGATGATGTTCCTCTTCCTCCGCGATCTCGGCCACGGCGTTGATGAAATCCATTGCCTGCGTGAAATCGTCGAACTCAAAGGTGCGCTCGAGTTGTCTCTTTTCATGTTCCCATTCGGGCACTTTCTTGAGCGCCTGTTTGATTTCGTTTGCGTCGAGTAGGTCGGGCATAGCGTCTGTTTTTTTGAAGTTTTTGAGCGGCTCTTCGTGGCCGCCGTTCCGCCGCCAAGATGTCAATGCGACCTTCGCCTGACAATGCTGTTATCGCCCTTGAACTGCCGGATGCGCGTGTGTAAAACGCGTTTCCTCCATCACATTATGGGCAAGATTTATAATAACATCGTCGAAACTGTCGGGCGCACTCCGCTCGTGAAACTCAACAAAGTCACCGCTGGCCTCGACGCGACAATCGCGCTGAAGTGCGAATTTTTTAATCCGCTCGGCTCGGTCAAAGACCGCATCGGCATGGCCATGATCGAGGCTGCAGAAGCTGCGGGGATCCTCAGCGAGAACACCGTGATCGTCGAGCCGACGAGCGGGAACACAGGCATCGCACTCGCGTTCGTCGCGGCAGCCAAGGGTTACAAGCTCATCCTGACCATGCCGGAAACGATGAGCCTCGAACGCCGCACACTGCTCGCAATGCTCGGGGCGAAACTGGTGCTCACACCCGGAGCGGAGGGTATGAAAGGCGCGATCGCGCGCGCGGAAGAGCTGGTCAAAAACACGCCGAACGCGTGGATGCCGCAGCAGTTCAACAATCCGGCAAATCCGGAGATTCATCGCCAGACGACCGCTGAAGAAATCTGGGAGGACACTGATGGAAAGGTCGATATCCTGGTTTCCGCGGTCGGCACCGGCGGAACGATCAGCGGTTGCGTGGAAACGATCAAACCGCGCAAGGCGTCGTTTCAGGCGATCGCCGTCGAGCCGAAAGACTCTCCCGTTATTTCCCAAACACTCGCCGGCCAGCCACTCAAGCCCGGCCCGCACAAAATCCAGGGAACCGGCGCCGGATTTGTGCCGAACAACCTGCATTTTAAAAACGACAGTGGGGACGCGCAGATCACCGAATGCATCCAGGTCAGCAACGACGATTCTTTCGCCATGGCGCGCCGGCTCGCGAAGGAGGAAGGAATTCTCGTCGGCATCAGCACCGGCGCCAATGTCGTCGCGGCGATCGAGGTCGCGAAGCGCCCTGAGAATAAAGGGAAGCTGATTGTGACGATCGCTTGCTCGACCGGCGAACGCTATCTCAGCACCGCGTTGGCGGAAGAAGCGCGGAAGGAAGTCGGGGCGTAACCTCCCAGATGCGCATTTCCATCGGAGCCGATCATGGCGGACATCCGCTGAATGAAACGGTCATCGCGGAGTTGCAGCGACTCGGCCACGAAGTCATCGATTTCGGGACGCATGATCCGACGCAGCCGGATGATTATCCCGACTATGCGCGGCTGGTTTCCGAAAGTGTGCAACGCGAGGAAGCTGATCGCGGAATCGTGATTTGCGGCAGCGGCGTGGGCGCGTGTGTTGCCGCAAACAAGTATCGCGGCATCCGCGCCTGCCTTTGCCACGACACCTACTCCGCACATCAGGGCGTCGAACACGATAACGTCAACGTCCTCTGCCTAGGCGCGCGCATCATCGGCTCCGAGCTCGCGCTGGAAATTGTGCGTTCGTTTTTGGGCGCCGTCTTTTCCGGCGAGGAACGCCATCTCCGCCGTCTCGCGAAGGTTGACGAAATCGAGCGGGGCCGATCTTAGAAAACGCTAGGGCGTCTCGCGAAGGAGCTTCGCGATCAATCCGGTCGCTTCATCGCGAGCGTTCAACGTGCGCAATTTTC
>JAXDQV010000104.1:0-8938 GCA_034667645.1 Chthoniobacter sp. | reverse complement strand
TTCGGTGTGCCGCGTGATTCTGGTTGCGATGATTTCCGCTTCCGTGGCCGGTTTGCTCGCAGACACGACGCGCGGCCTTTCCGGCAGGACTCGTCCAAATTCCGGGCTCGAAGCCGGCTGGTTCGGTCCGCGTCATGAATCGCGATGGGTGCTCGGCGACGCGCGTTATCACTCGTTTCCCTCGGGTCACACCGCCACAGCCACGGGACTCGTGACCTCGATTTTGATTGCCCGGCGACGGCTGGGTTTCATTCTGCTCCCGCTTCCGCTCACCGTCGCGGCGGCCCGCATCTGCGTCGGCGCGCATTATTTCTCCGACACCGTCGCGGGCGCGGCCCTCGGTGCGGCGACAGCGCTCGCGCTCGCGCGTTATTCCTCGAAAGTCCCGATCGCGCGCAATCCATCACCGCTTAGCTCGAATACCTCGAGACTCACTGGATAAGCAATCGCGCGATACGCTTCAATGATCATCGGCGCGTAGTCGCGGTAGTTCGTCGCGAGCGATGGGAAAACGAAAACGGTGAACCGATTCGGAATCGCTACGAGCAGCTTCGCGCCAAAAATGTCGCTGAACGTTTTCAGAAAATCCGGCGACAAAACCGCCGTTGCGGTGAGCGGGTCCGCCGAACTGATGGTCGCGTAATCGATCACCTTTTTGCCGTTTCGCACGAACTCCGCTTTCACCTTTTTATCGCTCACGTTCGCCCCGGCCTTCGCGCGAAACGCGGGCCAGTCCAGCTTCAGAGCGGCGAACTCCGTTTTGGAAAAATAGCGCACTTCGCTGCCGCGAACGTAGCCGGGCACGAACACCGTTCGTTCTGCGCCGGGAATGGGAAACGAGACTTCCGGATGCATGAACTTCGGTTCAATGAGCACGTGCCATTGCTTCTCGTCCGTCTGAGCCTGCACGGACGCTGCGATGACCAGCATCAGCGCGAAAGTGCTTCCAATCGCCCGCACCGCACGGAGAATTCCGCTCTTCATGATCACGTTTTTGGAAGGCACTCTCGTCGAGGCGCTGCCGACACAGATAGTCGTGGCAGTGCAGGGCGTTGGCTATCAAGTGCTGATTCCGCTGTCGAGTTTCGACAAGCTGCCGCAGCCCGGCGCGCCGGTGAAAATTCTCACGCATCTGCAAGTGCGCGAGGATGCGCACGTGCTTTTCGGATTCATGACCGCAGGCGAGCGCGACCTTTTTCGGCTCCTCGTGAACCACGTTTCCGGCATCGGTCCGAAGCTCGCGCTCTCGGTGCTCAGCGGGATGAGCGTCACGAGTTTCAAAAGCGCCGTGGTGAGCGGCGCGACGGATGCGATCGCGAAAGTGAAGGGCGTCGGAAAGAAAACCTCGGAGCGGATCGTGTTGGAATTAAAGGACAAGGTCGGCGTGGCGGCGGCCTGGGAGGCGGCGAGCGCTGCGCATGCGCCGGGCGCGGAGGAGACGCAGGTGAATGATGCGGTGCTCGCGCTCATTTCGCTCGGCTACAAACAGGTGGACGCACACAAAGCCGTGACGCAGGCGCTCGCGGGCGGACAGAAGGCCGCGGAGGATCTCGTGCGGCAGGCGCTGAAACTTTTGATTTAAAGCGACCTTCTCGAATGACGCCGCTCGAAAAAGTCGAAGCAGTGCGCGCCGCGATGCCGGCGGAAGGGTTGTTTGCCGAAAAGGACTGGCTGATTTCGTCGTCGGCGTTTCCGCTCGAGGCGAAGTTTGTCGATGAGCTCGAGAAACTCGGCTACCGGCTGAACTTGTTTCAGCGCGCGTGCAATTTGCTTTACCATCTGAGTCTCAGCGGCAGGCAGCCGCGGTGGGTCGCGGACTATCTCGACCGGGGGAAACCGGCGGAGCTCGTGGAGTATGCGCGCCAGAAACGCTTCCGCGATGAGCTGCCGCGAGTGCTGCGGCCGGATCTGGTTCTCACCGAAAACGGTTTCACAATCGCCGAACTCGACACGGTGCCGGGCGGGATCGGACTCACGGCCTGGCTGAACCAAACTTACGCGGCGCTCGGCGATGAAGTGGTTGGCAGCTCGCGCGGGATGATTGACGCCTTTCAGCAATTGCTTGGCGACGGTGACGTTTTGATTTCACAGGAAGCGGCGACGTATCGGCCGGAGATGGAATGGCTCGCGCGTCAGGCGGATTCGCGTTTTTCCGTGCGCGATGCGGAGACGTTCACTGCGTGGACGAAGATCGCGTATCGCTTCTTCGAGCTGTTCGATCTGCCGAACCTCCCTTCAGCGCCAAAGCTGATGGAGACAGCTTCCGCGGGCAACGTAAGCGTGACGCCCCCATTCAAGCCCTACCTCGAGGAATATATGTGGTTCGCCTTGTTCTGGCTGCGCCCGCTGCGAGAATTCTGTCGGCGCGAGGTGGGGGAGCGGCATTTTTTAAAACTGCAGGAAGTGATTCCTTTCACCTGGATCATCGACCCGGCGCCCTTGCCGCAGCACGCGGTGATTCCCGGACTCGAAATCAATGACTGGCGCGAGCTCGGGCATTTCTCGCAGAAAGAGCGCGAGCTGATTTTGAAAATCAGCGGCTTTTCCGAACTCGCGTGGGGCAGCCGCGGCGTCTCGCTCGCTGCCGACATGCCACAGCGTGAGTGGCAGGCCGCGCTCGATAACGCACTCGGGGAGTTTGGGGTGCATCCGTATATTTTGCAGCGGTTTCACAAAGGGCGTCTGTTTAAACATCCGTTTTTCGACAGCGAACAAAACGCGATGCGTTCGCTGCACGGTCGCGTGCGATTGTGCCCTTACTATTTCATTCTCGAAAACAAGGCGGAGTTGCGCGGAGCGCTCGCGACGGTCTGCCCCGCAGACAAAAAACTGCTGCACGGAATGCGCGACGCGATCCTGGTGCCGGCGGCGGTGGCGGCTTAGGCGAGACAGCCGCGAAGCTCACGCTCGATCAGAGCGCGGTCGAGGTGTTTGCCGATAAAAACGAGCTGGCTCTCGCGCTCCTCTTCTTTGTTCCAGAGCCGATCCCAGAAGATCGTGAACCGGTTGTTCACCCCGTGGAAAATCGCCCGGCGCGGATTCTGGGCGATGGCGATGATCCCTTTGGACCGATAAACTTTTTCGCGGATCGAAAGCTCCTGAACAAACGCCTCGAAGCGATCGACGTTGAAAGGCTGATCGAAGCGAAACGAGAAGGAAGAAATGTCGCCGTGATGCCGGTGCTCGAGCTCGTCGAGAAACTGCGGATCGACCGCCAGCTTCCGGTCCACGTCGAAGGCATTCATATCGAGCACCTCGCGCAGATTCACCTGCGATTGGTTGGTCCGGAATATCTCGGTGTGCGGATTGAGTTCGCGAATGCGTCGTTCGGTTTCCACCAGATGCGCCTCATCAACGAGGTCGGTTTTGTTCAGCAAAACGAAATCGGCCATCGCGATTTGCTCCCGCGCCGTTTCGGTCTCGGCCATTTGCTGCTCGATCTGTTCCGCGTCGACGACGGTAATGATCGAGTCGAGCCGGACGAGTTTCGTGAGCTGCGGAATGTTGAGAAATGTCTGCGCGACCGGGCCCGGATCAGCGATGCCAGTCGTCTCGACGAGCAGATAATCGAAGCCACCGCGCGCCAGGAGTTTCTGCACGCCTTTGACCAGATCCTTGCGCACGGTGCAGCAGACGCAGCCGTTGTTCATCTGCACGATTTCCTCGCGCTGGTTCTCCACCAATTGCCCGTCAATGCCGATCTCGCCGACTTCGTTGACGATGATGCCGAATTTGTAGCCGTGCTGTTCCTTGAGAATGAAGTTGAGCAGCGTCGTTTTTCCCGCACCGAGGAAGCCCGTCAGGATGGTGGCGGGGATCGGTCTTGTTGGTTCGGTCATTTGGCGGAGAGCGCGGGAAGTGTTTCGTGAAAACGAAACCGGCGATTCAGTCGTCGACCGAATCGCCGGAGAAATGTTTTAAATAAGCGCCGTTAGGTCGTTTTTTTCTTCAGCAGCGGAAGACCCGTTTTGACGTTTTCAGAAACTTCATAGCCGTTTGGCACTTGATCGATGGCGCCTTCCCCCGGCTGGCCCGCGAAAAAGTAAAGGGTCACTTCCTGGCCCCCCTTGAGTTTTTGCCGACGCTCATGAAGGTGATACGTCTTTCCCGATTTTTTGCTCGCAACGGTATACGCCATTTTGGTTTCGCTGTTAGAGGTTGCTACACTGTGGTTTAGACGACTCCTGCTTTTCTGAGGGTCGCATACGCGCCGTTTTTCGTCACGGTTTTAATCGCGCGGGCGGTCAGCTTGACGGTCACAAATTTTTTCAGTTCCGGCACCCAGATGCGTCGCTTTTTCAAGTTCGGAACAAAGGTGCGCGTCACGTTTGCCGTGACGTGACGGCCCACGCCGCCCTTCTTCTTCGCCATGCCCCGGCGGTGGATGATGCTGCCGGTGGAAGGTTTCGCCTGGGTGATTTCGCAAAGTCTGGACATAAAAAACTCCTCGGAAAGAAGGGCGGGTAAACTGTCGCGTGACCGGGGAAGGGTCAAGTGATTTTCGCTAGCCGACGGCTTCGGATTCCACGAGCGACATCCCGTCCACCAACCGGAGATCGGCATCCACCATCAGATTCACCAGCTCGCGAAAACGAACGGCTGGCTCCCAGCCGAGGTTGGCCTTCGCCTTGGCTGGATCGCCGATGAGCAAATCCACTTCAGCCGGGCGCTCGTAACGGGCGTCGTATTTTACAAACTCCTGCCAGTCGAGATCGGCCCGGGCGAAAGCGGCCTCCACAAACTCGCGGACCGTGTGGGTTTCGTTCGTCGCCAGCACGTAATCCTGCGGCTCATCCTGTTGCAACATGCGCCACATTCCCTCGACGTATTCCTTGGCGTAGCCCCAGTCGCGTTTCGCGTCGAGGTTGCCCAGATAGAGGTCCTTCTGCTTGCCGCGTTTGATGCGGGCCACGGCACGCGTGATTTTGCGAGTCACGAACGTCTCGCCGCGGCGCGGACTTTCGTGGTTGAAGAGAATGCCATTGCTGGCGTGCATCGAATAGCTTTCGCGGTAGTTCACCGTCGCCCAATACGCGAACATCTTTGCGCACGCGTAGGGACTGCGGGGCCAGAAAGGCGTTGTTTCAGTCTGCGGCACCGCCTGCACTTTGCCATACATCTCGCTGCTCGAGGCCTGGTAAAACTTTGTGCTGACTCCGGTCTCCCGGATCGCCTCGAGGATGCGGATCGCGCCGACGCCGCTCACGTCGGCCGTATATTCCGGGATGTCGAAGCTCACGCGCACATGGCTCTGCGCCGCGAGGTTGTAGATTTCGGCGGGCTTCAGCTCATAGATCAACTTCACGAGATTCACCGAGTCCGAGAGATCGCCGTAGTGCAAAAACAGCTGCACACCGTGGACGTGGGGGTCTTCGTAAAGGTGCTCGATGCGGGAAGTGTTAAACGTGCTCGCGCGGCGGATGATGCCGTGGACTTCGTAGCCTTTCTGCAGAAGAAGTTCCGCGAGATACGAGCCGTCCTGTCCTGTGATTCCGGTGATGAGCGCTTTTTTCATGGCGAAAAGTTGAACGAGGAAAGCAGGAAATCTGCAAAAGGAAAGCCGTTCGGAAATTTTCTACTTTTCCTTTTTTCCCGCCGCCATTTCGATCACCGACCGTTGTGCTTCGAGCAGTTGTCCGACGCCGCGCCGTGCCAGTTCGAGCATCGCGACGAACTGTTCCTGCGAAAACGTCGCCTCTTCGCCCGCTCCCTGCACCTCCACGAATTGACCGTCTTCAGTCATCACGACGTTCAGATCGACCGTGGCGTCCTTGTCCTCCACGTAATTCAAATCGAGCGTCGGCTCGCCGTTCACCACGCCCACACTGACCGCCGCGATCATTTTTTTGATGGGCAGTTTCACAAGCATTTTCGCGTCGATGAGTTTTTGAAAAGCGAGCATCACCGCTACGCAACTGCCGGTAATCGCCGCCGTCCGGGTCCCGCCGTCGGCTTGCAAAACATCGCAATCGACCCAAAGCGTCCGCGCACCAAGCAGGTCGAGATCCACCGCCGCGCGGAGCGAGCGCCCGATCAGTCGTTGGATTTCCACGCCGCGGCCGTCCAGTTTTCCTTTGGCGATGTCGCGCTGTTTCCGGTCCAGCGTGGAATACGGCAGCATCGAATACTCCGCCGTGATCCAGCCGCCGCTCACGTTTTGCTGCTTCATCCAGCGCGGCACGCCTTCCTCGATCATCGCGGCGCAAATCACCCGCGTGTCACCGAAGGCGGCGAGCACGGAGCCGGTGGCGTGCGGCGCGATGCCCGGGGTGAAGAAAATGGGGCGAAGCTGATCGTGAGCGCGGCCATCGGGTCGGGACATGCGCGCGAAATTACCGGCTCGCGTGCGCTGCGCCAGCTTCTACTTGCCGATTGACCGAAAACTTTCGACCGTCATCTTCGCTCTCATCCCGAGAGCCTGACAGGAATCCCGACGGGCTCCCTCGACTTCGCTCGGGCTGACGATTTTTCAAGATGGACGAAGCAACAATCCAAATCCCCGCCACGACCGCGAATCTCGGGCCGGGCTATGATTGCCTTGGCGTGGCGCTGCAGATTTATAACCGCGTCACCATCCGGCGTGGTGGGGACGCGCCGATGGATTCAATGACGACCGCGGCTGCCGGAGAATTTTTCAGCCGCGCCTCGCGTTCACCGTTTCCGTTTGTGTGCGAAATCACGGGCGACGTTCCGCGTTCGCGCGGCTTGGGCAGCAGCGTCACCGTGCGGCTCGGGATTCTGCAGGGATTGAACGAGCTATGCGGCAGACCGTTGGACACTCAGCAACTCTTCGAAATCTGCGCACAACTCGAGGGACATCCCGACAACGCCGCGCCCGCCGCGTTCGGCGGATTCACGGTGGCTGGGGGAAAAAAAGTGGCCCAGTTTGAAGTCGCCCCGGAGCTGCAGTTCGTGCTGCTCATTCCGGATTTCGAGGTTTCCACGCCGGACGCGCGCCGCGTTCTGCGGTCGCAAATCGATCACGCCAAGGCCGTGGCGAATTGCGGGAACGCGTGCCGCATCACCGCTGCGTTCGCTTCGCGAAACTACGAAGCGCTCCGCGGGTCTTTTGGCGATCACCTGCATCAACCGCATCGACTCGCGCTCGTTCCGTTTTTGAACGACGTGATCGAAGCCGCCGAGAACGCCGGCGCGCTGGGCGGTTTTCTCAGTGGCTCCGGTTCGACGATCTGCTGCGTCACGCTGCAAAAGGCGGATCAAGTAGCCGACGCAATGCTGGCGGCGAGCAAGCAACAAAACGCGCGAACGATCATCACCACTGCTGACAACCGCGGCGCGCACGTGCATTGAGCATTTCGCCGCTTTCGTAATCCGCTTTCCGTCATGCGCCGCTGGTTTGAAGAGTTCGAGCAGTTCGCGATCGACGTCATCCTCCGGGAACGCGGCGGGCAGCGCGCGGCGTTGCTGCGCTATGTTTTACATGCGTTATCGCACGTTTACACCCTGGCCGTGCAAATCCGGCTCTGGCTTTTCCGCAAACGCATCCTGCGCGAAACCACGGCGGGCGTGCTCGTCATCTCGATCGGGAACCTGACGGTCGGCGGCACGGGTAAAACTCCGGTCGTGGAAAAATTTGCCCGCGCTTTGCAGGCGGGCGGGCGACGCGTGGCGATCCTGAGCCGCGGCTACAAAAGCAAAAAGCTGCCGCTGCTGCGCCGCTGGACGCACGCGCTGACGAACCGCGCGCCCTACCAGCCACGCATCGTGAGCGATGGGCAGTCCATCCTGCTCGACTCCCGGATGGCCGGCGACGAGCCCTACATGCTCGCGGTGAACTTGAAAAACGTGATCGTCCTCGTGGATAAAAACCGCGTGGCGAGCGGCCTTTACGCCGTCGAGAAAATGGGTTGCGACACGCTGTTGCTCGATGACGGGATGCAGTTTCTGCACCTCAAGCACCGGCTCGAAATCGTGCTCATCGACCGGCAGGCGCCGTTTGGCAACGAGTTCCTGCTCCCGCGCGGAACCTTGCGCGAGCCGCCGAAAAATCTGCGCCGGGCGTCGTATATTTTCATCACGAAAAGCACTCCCGACGGGAACGCGGAGCTCATTGAGCGGATTCGCGGATACAACCGCACAGCGGAGATCATCGAGTGTGCGCACCGGCCGCAATACCTCGAGCACGTGCAAACCGGCGAGCGGCTGCCGCTCGACTGGCTGCATGGAAAATACGTCGGCGCATTCAGCGCGATCGCCTCGCCGGAGAGCTTTGAGAAAGCGCTGCGCGAGCTGGGCGCGAACCTCGAAATCTCGCGGCACTTTGCCGATCACCATCGTTTTACGGAACGCGAAGTCACCGGCTTCATCACGCGCTGCGCGAACCGCGACATCGACGCGATCATCACCACGGAGAAGGACTGCGTGCGCCTGCCCCGCGTCGCGAAATGGGAGGTGCCGGCGTATTTTCTGCGCGTGGAAATCGAGATCCTGACCGGTCATGAAAGCTGGCAGAGCTGCGTGGACCGCATCTGCAAGCCACAGCCCATGATGCCGCCGGAGCGCTTCTTCGCGTAGGCGCCGCGATCGCGAACTTTCATCGCCAATGCCCTGACTTTTAATGCGCAACGGCTGATTACATTTCGCCAGCCACCACCCGCAGTGGAAGGGGTGGCAGCCCCTTTTACAGAGAGGACGGGCTCTGTAATGAAGAATGGCATGGGCGATGCTAAAGCGCCGCCATGCTCCGGAACCTACCTACACTCGATCTTTGCCAGCATTATCTGGACAGCCAGGCGAGGTCGCATCACGGGAACGGTTTTCACGATTACGCGGCGCCCGGCCTGCCGGCCATTACCATCTCCCGCGACACTGCTGCCGGCGCGGTGACCATCGGACAGTTGCTCGTCGATGAGCTCAACCGGCGCAATGGCTCAAAACCGTGGGCGGTTTTCGACCGCAATCTGGTGGAGCAAGTCCT
>JAXDQV010000103.1:0-6618 GCA_034667645.1 Chthoniobacter sp. | reverse complement strand
CAGGCCATCGCCGCACATCTCAGCCGGTCCGAGATTGATCGGCTTTGTTCGCTGGAAATCCACTTCCGCCATGTGGAAGAGACCTTCGCGAAGCTCGGTTTGTAAGCTTCGCGATTCTTTGGCAACGCGCTTTGAAAGCCGGACATTTTCTGTATTCTCTCACGCTTCCATGAGCCATTTACATTTTTTGGGTATAAACCGGCGCTTGATTCTCGTTTGCGCGGCAGTCGCGATTTCGCTCACGGGCTGCAAGAAGGCGAGCGACTTGATGAGCAAGTTTCGCAAGTCAAAGCATGAAAAAATCGCGGTCGCGGAAGAGCCATCGGCATCTGCACCGGCGAGTTCCCCGGTGCCCGAAACGGCGAGTGTTGCCGCGGCTGCCGACGTGCCCGCGGCCCCTGCCGGAGCCGCTGTTGCGCCGGCCGCCGCGATCAACAAGGCCGCTTCGACGATCGTGCTCTGCTATCACAACATTGAAAACACGACGAAGAGCAAGGCTTTGACCATCTCGGCGACGGAGTTTGAAAAAGAGATGCAGGCGCTCAAGGACAACAATTTCTCCGTGATCGGGATGCAGGATTTCCTGGCGTTCCGTCGCGGCGAAAAAGACATCCCGGCCAAGAGCGCGATCATCACCATCGATGACGGTTGGGTGTCGGGTTACGATAACGCCTGGCCGATTTTGAAGAAGTTCAACTATCCGTTTACGCTTTTTATTTATGTGAACTACGTCGGCACGGGCGGGAAATCGATGAGCTGGGAGCAGCTTGCGGAAATGCGTGACGCGGGGGTGGATATCCAATGTCACACTTACTCGCACTCGAATCTTAAGATCCCTGGCGGCGGCATGGATAAGACACATGCGGAAATGGTGAAGCGTGACGTGGCCACTTTGACCGTGGACGGATGGCTGCGCAAAGAAATTGTCGAATCAAAGCAAGTGCTCGAGAAGCAACTCGGCGTGAAGATCAACGCATTCGCGTATCCGTTCGGCGTTTACAACGCGAAGGCCCGGCAGTTTGTGAAAGACGCCGGCTATGAAGCGGCCTTCACGGTTTACGGCCAGCAGCTTCGCGCCACCTCGCCTCCCTATGATTTGCTGGGGCGCTATGCGATCGACGCGGGCAAGCCGCAGATTTTTTACACGGATGCATTGAAGATGATTGGCGGCGGCGTCGGCGGTCCGCCCGCTCCGGGACCGGCCGTGGCGCAGATTGCCGCAGCGTCGATGGTTACACAACCGATGGAAGGGGAAACGATCAGCGATCCGAATCCAACCATCAAAGCCAACCTGGCGACGATGGGAAACGTGGACGCGAGCAGCATCGAGATGCGCGTGAGTGGATTAGGGCTGGTGCCGGCGACGTTTGATCCAAAAACGAAAACTGTGACCTACAAAGTGACGCAAAAGCTGCGCGATAAAAACTATACCGTCTTGCTGTCAGCAAAAGTGGATGGCCGGAAAGCGGAGACGCGCTGGACGTTCAATTTCGATCCGAACGCAAAGGCAGGCACGAAGCCGATCGACGCTCCGCTCCCGCCGCGAGCCGGTCAGTAACATGTTCTCGCAGCTCGCAGACAAACTGCAGGACGTTTTCAAGGATCTCCGCGGTCACGGATCGATCAGCGAAGCGAACGTCAGCGATGCGATGCGCGAAGTGCGGATGGCGTTGCTCGAGGCGGATGTTGATTACAACGTGGCGAAAAATTTCATCGCGCGCGTCAGGGAGAAGGCGCTTGGCGAAGAGGTGCTCCGCAGTGTAACGCCCGGTCAGCAGATTGTTAAAATTTTCCAGGATGAACTGACCACGCTGCTGGGAGGGGATACCGCTCCCATGAATCTGGACAAGCCCGCGCGCATCCTGATGGTCGGGCTCAACGGCGCAGGAAAAACCACCTCCTCCGCAAAGCTGGCTAACCTTTTAAAGAAACAAGGACGCGCTCCGTTGCTCATCGCGTGCGACCTTCAGCGTCCCGCGGCAATTGAGCAGCTCGCCACTCTGGCCCGCCAGGTGAATGTGCCGGTTTTTATTCCGACGGCCGGTGAAACCAATGTTCTCCGATCCGTCAGACAGTCACTCGAGTGGGCCGAGACGCAAAACGGAAACGTGCAGATTTTTGACACCGCCGGCCGGCAGGAGATTGACGAGGCATTGATCGAAGAAATCCGACAGCTCAAGGAGTTTCTCCAGCCGCAGGAAGTGCTGCTGGTCGCCGACGCGGCGACGGGACAACAGGCGGTCAGTGTGGCGACGCACTTTAATGACGCGCTGCAAATCACCGGACTTATTTTAACAAAACTCGACGGCGACGCGCGCGGTGGAGCGGCACTCTCGATGCGAGAGGTGACGCAACGGCCAATCAAATTTGCCGGCACGGGCGAGAAACTCGATCAGTTCGAGCCATTCTACCCCGATCGCCTTGCCGGGCGAATCCTGGGGATGGGCGATGTGGTTGGCCTCGTGGAGCGCGCCGCCGAAGCGATGGACGAGGAGGAGGCGGTGCGGATGGAAAAGAAGCTGCGGACGGCGAGCTTCGATTTCAACGACTTCCTCGCGCAGTTCAAATTCATGCGCAAACTGGGGCCGCTGGAAAATATCCTTGGCATGTTGCCGGGGATGAGTAACCTAAAAGGCTTTTCGATTGACGAAAAACAGTTGAAGCGCATTGAGGCGATAGTGCTTTCAATGACCAACGATGAGCGGACCAAGCCGGACATTCTGAATGCCCGGCGGCGTCAGCGCATCGCGCGCGGCAGCGGAACGAGCGTCACGGAAGTGAACGATCTTTTACATCGCTTCAATGAGATGAAGAAGATGATGAAGAACGCGGGAAAACTCAGAAAAATGATGATGGCGCAATCCCGTGGCGCCGGATTTCCAGGAATACCAAAAGTTTAAACAATATGGTCTCAATCAGACTCCGCCGCGAAGGTTCACTCAATAATCCCTACTATAAAGTCGTCGTCGCGGACAGCCGCAGCCCTCGTGACGGAAAATTCATCGAGCAGATCGGCGTTTACGACCCGAAAAAGACCGGCGAGAACTGGAGCGTCGACCTCGATCGTGCTGACTACTGGCTCGGGCAGGGTGCGCAGCCGAGCGATACTGTTCGCAGCCTGATCAAAAAAGCGAAAAAAGCGGCGCCCACAGCGGCCTAGTGCCTGCGCGGGTTGACGCGCGCGCGTTCGCCCGCCAACATCGCGCGCCGTGGAAGAATTTCTAGAGTTTGTCATCAGGCACCTCATCGATTATCCCGATGAAATGGTGCTGACGCGGCATGAAGAGCCGAAGAAAATAACTTTCAATCTGCGTCTTCGTCAGAGCGATGTGGGCAAGGTGATCGGGAAACACGGGCACACCATTGCTTCGATTCGCGACCTCTTGAATGCGGCGGCATCGCGGCATAATCAACGCGCGACTTTGGAGATCGTTGAAGAGAGATCAGCGGCGTAACAAGTTCAATCGAGTCGGTGCAGGCTCCAGTTCCACGGCTCATTTTGCGCCAGAGTCAGCCAGCCAAAGCTTCGCGGCGCTCCGCGATTCGGGCGCGTGAGGCAGCCGGGATTTAGAAAAGTCGTGTCGCCAACATGCTCGTTGCGTGGCACATGTGTGTGACCGTGCAGGAGCAGGTGCGTCCCTGCCGGGGCGCCCCGTGGGGGGATGTGGACGAGGTGAATGCGAAATCCGCAGCGCAGCAAATCGAGGGTCCAGGGCCAGTCGGAACACGAATCGCAGTTTCCGCGCACGACTTTTAAAGGCGGGCCGATCGCGAGAAATTCGTCAAGAATCGCTTCGTCGCAAACATCGCCGAGATGCCAGATTTCATCAGCAGTCGTAAGCAATGCGGGGAGCTGGGGATGAACCCTGTCGTGCGTGTCGGAAATGACCGCGATGCGCATCAAAGTGAGAACGGTTTTCATGCGTTGACGAACTGCCGGCGAATCGGAAAGTTCTACACCCGCCTGCAAAATTGCCATGTCTATTTGGAACTACGCTAGTCCACAGCTTCGTGATCTTGTTTCCTACGAAGCGGGTAAACCGATCGAGGATGTGGCACGTGAACTCGGGCTGGATCCATCGGAAATTATCAAGCTCGCATCCAATGAAAACCCGCTCGGGCCATCGCCGAGGGCGTTGAGCGCAATGCGGGAGTCGCTCGAGAGAGCGCATTTCTATCCGGATGGCGGTGGTTACTATTTGCGCGAAGCGATCGCTGAAGGACTCGGGCTGGATCGCGAGAACGTGATTCTGGGCAATGGCTCGAACGAAATCATCGAATTTATTGGTCACGCCTTTTTGCGTCCTGGCGACGAGGTGATTACCGCAAAGCACGCGTTCCTCGTTTACAAACTGATGGCGTCCCTGTTTGGCGCCCGGACGACTGAGATCGATGATCCGGGATTCGCGCATGATCTTACGGCGATGGCAGACGCGATTACTTCCGAGACGCGGGAAATTTTCATTACGAATCCGAACAATCCAACCGGCACCCTGGTGGGACAGCGGGAGATCGATCGTTTCATGCAACGGGTTCCAGACCACGTCATCGTTGTTTTCGACGAGGCATATTTTGAATTTTTGGACGACGCTCCCGACACGCTGAAGTTCATTCGCGAAGGTCGTGAAAACGTTGTTGTGCTGCGCACATTTTCGAAGATCCAGGGCCTCGCAAACCTCCGCATTGGCTACGGGCTTGGGAGCAAGGCGATGATCGAAGTGCTGCAAAAAACGCGACAGCCGTTCAACGCAAACGGCATCGCGCAAGCCGGTGCACTCGCTGGCCTGCACGATACTGAGCATCAAGGGCGCACACGCGAGCTGACCGTCGAAGGGCGCAACTTTCTTCAAGAAGAATTCGCGGCGTTGGGCCTGGAGTTCGTGCCGAGTCACGCGAATTTCGTGCTCGTAAAGGTAGGGGATGGCGCGCAAGTGTTTAAACAACTGCTGGCAACGGGAATTATCATCCGGGCCATGGCGGCCTATCAGCTGCCCGAGTGGATCCGGGTGTCGATCGGCACAATGGAGCAGAACAAACGCTTCATTTCGGAGCTGAAAAAGCTGCTCGGCCGGGTCTCTGCGGTCGCGTCCGCGCCAGTTGTGAGCGCATAGATGGACGATACGATCGCTGCGGTCTCAACGCCTTTTGGCGAGGGGGCGATCGCCGTTCTTCGGCTTAGTGGCGGCGGGGCGATCGGAATTGCAGACGCAATTTTTGTGTCGCGCGTGAAAGCCTCACAGCTCGCGTCGCGTGTTCAGCAATTTGGAAAGATTGTCGATCACGGCGAGCACATCGACGATGTGATGCTGACCGTTTTTCACGCACCCGCAAGCTACACCGGGGAGAACGTCGTCGAAATCAGTTGCCATGGCGGCATTCTTGTCACTCGCCGGATTCTAAATCTGGTGCTCGATGCCGGGGCACGATCAGCCGAGCCGGGTGAGTTCACGCAGCGTGCGTTTTTGAATGGGAAAATGGACCTGACTCAGGCCGAGGCGGTAATGGATCTAATCCGCGCGCAAACCGACCTGGCCCTGCGCGCGGCGACCGAGCAACTCGAAGGCCGGCTTGGCGTCCGGATTCGTGAGATCCGCGAGGAACTGCTGGAATTGCTCGCGCACATTGAGGCTTACATTGATTTTCCGGAGGAAGATATCGACCCGGTGACGGGGGAAACGTTGATGGACAAACTGGAAGCAGTTCGCGCGAAAATTTCCGCGCTCCTCCAAACCGCCGATCAGGGAAAGATTTTGCGCGAAGGAGTGCGCACGGTGATCTACGGCGCGCCAAATGTCGGAAAGTCGAGCCTGCTCAACCTTTTGCTCGGCTACGAACGAGCGATCGTCAGCGAGATTCCGGGAACAACCCGAGACACTCTCGAGGAAGTAATCAATCTTGGCGGCATTCCGATTCGGCTCATCGATACCGCCGGCCTCCGGGATTCCGCAGATGCGATCGAACAGGAAGGAATCGCGAGAACGTTGAAAAATATCGAGCGCGCCGATCTCGTCTTGCACGTGGCCGATGCGAGTGCGCCGCGTCACACGGTGTTGTGGTCTGCTGAGACTGGCACGAACCGGCCGGAGGTTTTCGTTTTAAACAAAACGGACCTGGGAGAGCACCAGAGCTGGCAAGCAACCACCGCGGTGCGGATGTCCTGCAAGACGAACGACGGGATCGAGCAGCTCGCAGCGGCGATCACAGAGCGCGTGATGCATGGTGGCGCCTCGAGCGCAGACTACCGCATTGCGATCAACGCGCGGCATCAAGCCTGTTTAAAAAAATCGGAAAAATATGCCGACGCCGCGCTCGGCGCGATGCGGGGTGGAGTGTTGCCGGAGTTTGTAGTCATGGACATTCGTGCGGCACTCGACGCCGTGGGTGAGGTAGTCGGCAACGTTGATAGCGAGGAATTGCTGGGAAAGATTTTCAGCACCTTTTGCATCGGGAAATGACCGCACGGCGCTTTATTCTATGATCCGCAGTGCAGAGCGGCCGAGACTTTGAATGAGTGGATTCTTTTACGAAAAGCTGCTTCGTCCGTTGCTCTTCCGTCTCGATGCCGAGTCGGCGCATCACGTCGCAATGCTCGCTCTGACACATCTGCCCCTTCCGCTC
>JAXDQV010000102.1:0-3154 GCA_034667645.1 Chthoniobacter sp. | reverse complement strand
CACAGCGGTTCCCATTGGTCTTCGAGGCTCCACACATATTGGCGCTGGAATAGGGGCACGACGTAGCGTTTCTTGCTGTCGAATAGATCGAAGAGCGATCTTTTATGTGGTTGCATAGTTTGGTCCTGGGTGACGGGTTGCGTTATTCCGCTGGCTCTCCAAAAAGGGCGCGAATGTCATTGATGACGGGTTGATATAGAGTTCTGTCGTGCTCGATTTCGTTCGCCTCGCCAACTATCTCGTAGATAATTCGGCGGTCAGGCGCTGCGCCTTTGGTTTTTTTGAGGAATGCCACCTGAGTGACATGTCCTCCTGCAGCGTGCGGGATGAATGTAATGAAGGGCCGCACGCTGATCACCTTTCCCCGAACTATCATTAACGTTTCATCCTTGGAAAGCAGAGGCATCACAACGCCGGCTGTAGCGGCCGAGAGCGCAATCGTGCCGAAGCGCTTAGTGTTGGCATGGCCATCAAACCGCTCATGTCGCAACTGCATTCCGTTCAAAGAGTCATACCGCATCAGCCTGACCTCCTTCAGCCCCGAGAAGGCGTCAAGGACGTCAAAAACATCGTCAAGGCATTCGGTGATGTAGTTCTTGGCCTGATCCTCCGCGATGGCCCCCGTGTGAGAAAACGCGTTCCGGGTTTGATTGAGTTGCTTGATCGTAGCGATCATGCTCAGGTCAACGACGTTCGCCGACTCAAGAGCTAGTCCCGCTGCCGCAGCTTGGGTTAGAATCTGCTCAATGGTATCGAGACGGTCCGAAAGTTTATCGGTGAGGATGGTTCCGCATTTTGCGGGGGCAACGAGCGCCATTCCGGCTGCGCGTGCCTCACTGACGACAAGCGCATGAACGCAGTTTATCAGACCTTCCCACGTGTCCCTAAGAAACTGAAAGCGCTGGGTTTCGTTCTCACTGCCTTCCAGGAAGCGGTAAAACGGATGCGCTATGAGGATTGGAAAATCGCTGACCACTTTAGTTATGAGCGTTTCTTCCCAGTGTTGCTTGAACTCAGGAAATGCCGCCAGATATCCAGCAAAGCTAAAACGGTGTAGCACCTCACTGGGCCGCAGGGCCTGGCCGAGGATCTGCAAGCTACCGCCGTTCTCGTTTTGAAAACGATCATCGATCCAGGCGTTGAAGCTCTCGGCGCTGTTGAAGTTTGCTTGGTCAGGTGTTGCCTTCATGTCGCAATAGAGAGATCGCCGCTCAGCAACTTCGGAAGCAGCGTGTCGCGCAGCGTGGCGAGGGTGCGGGATTGCTGTTTGTTGTCTTCGATCTGCAAGTGGCCGCCTTCTGCCAAAGCGTTGAACTTCTTCACAAGCTCGACGGGTGGCACGACGAGCATTGGCATTTCGAGCGCATCCTTCGGCAGCATGTTGATGGTGGTGCCATTGGAGAAACCGCTGATCCAATAGTGCCAGCGGCGATTGTTAAAGAGTTCGACGAGGTAGTGCGGGCTGAACGGCGACGTGGGCTTGTGCCGGACGCGGTAGATGTGGTGGCTGAAGAGGCCCTTTGGACCGTAGCACCTTGGGACGATGGCGGCGTGGCCGATGAGCAGATGATCGAAGCCTTGTTCGGTGTTCGTGACGATCATGTCGCCGGGTTCGAGCAGATGCTTCTCGCGATACTCGCCAGCGTAATACTTGAGGCCTTCGTGCTTGTATCCACCGCCTTCGTAAACGGAGTTCAAGTTGTGCATCGGCAGGCCGGTGCCGTCGTCGCGCAAGCCGTCGCCGTTGTAGCTGAGACCGCGATCGGCGGTGATGTGCGCGTCGAATCGTTCGACCTTCCAGCCTTTCGGCACCGGACCAATGGTGGAGTCTTGGAAGTTGGCGGGGAAGAGAGCGGCGGTGGCGGGGTCGAGGGCGGAGGATTGGCGGCCGTCGAGTTTGGCGCGGACGGGGTCGAAATCCACAAACCAGCTCTGGAACAGCGCCCGCGCCATCGCCTCCAGCGTCAGGTTCATCCGCCGGTTCAACGCGATCTTGTCGTCCAGCGCCCCAAGCACCGCCGCGATGGCTTTTTGCTCGGCGAGGGGTGGGAGCGTGATTTCAAGCCGCGAGAAGTCGCCTTTGTTTAGGATTGGCAGCGCCGAGCCACTGGCCGCTTGGTGGCGAATCTCGTCCTTGCGAGTGCTGAGGTTGTAATAAACGAACTCGCTGCTGAAGCGGTCATCCACGACGATTGAATTGATTTGCTGGTTGGTGACGCAATCGCGGCCCGCGATGACGGCTTTCCCCATGTCGGAGCCGATGCAGGACACCATGACCGAACCAGCGGGAATCTTCGACCCTTTGACCGATGCCGCGCCGATTTCAGTGAGGTAGCGGGCTGTAATGTTGATGGTCTTCCTTCCGTCCATGTCCGATGGAGTGACGAATGGAATCCGCCCGCCGAAGTTTCCTTCGACCGCAGTCAGGGGAGTTTTGCCGGTCACGACTCGGCCCAAGTCAGCGAGGGTTAAGTCTTCCCATTTACCCGCCATATCCCAGCCCTCGCAGGTTTGCCTCGATGGCCTGCTCCAGTTTCGCGGACTCGGCGAACTGGGCGTGCAGTTCGGCGACGAGGCGCGGCATCTTTTCCTCGAAGGGGTCGCCGTCGTCTTCGACTTCCTCGGCGCCGACATAGCGGCCGGGCGTGAGGACGTGGCCGTGCGCGGCGATTTCGGCGGTGGTGGCGGATTTGCAGAAGCCGGCGATGTCGGCGTAGCCACCGGCTCCCGCTATTCCCCTCCATGCATGGTAGGTGGAGACGATTTTCTGGAGGTCGGCATCGGTCAGCTCGCGGTGGATGCGGTCGATGAGCGTGCCCATTTTCCGCGCATCGATGAAGAGCGTCTCCCGACGGTGCGCGCGCCAGCGTTCCGCTGGGCTTTTACCGCCGCCTTGCCCGCCGGCTTTGCTTTTCGCCAAAAACCAGAGGCAGACGGGAATCTGCGTGCTGTAGAAGAGCTGGCCGGGGAGGGCGACCATGCAGTCCACGAGGTCGGCCTCGATGAGGGCGCGGCGGATGTCGCCTTCGCCGGACTGGTTGGAGGACATGCTGCCATTGGCGAGGACGAAGCCGGCCATGCCCCCGGATGATCCGGGCGCGGCGGGCGCGAGGTGGTGGATGAAGTGCTGCACCCAGGCGAAGTTGGCGTTGCC
>JAXDQV010000101.1:0-3644 GCA_034667645.1 Chthoniobacter sp. | reverse complement strand
GAAAAATCCTGGAGCGATCCGTCAATGTGGGAGAGCGAGTCCAGAAAGGTCAGATCCTCATGCGGCTTGATTCCGTGGACCTCAAACTCTCATTCGCCGCGCAACAAGCAAACGTCGAGGCGGCTCGGGCCAAATATATACAAGCCAAGGCGGATGAAGCGCGGTTCGCTGCGCTGGTCAAATCTGCTGCCGTGTCACGTCAGGAGTATGATCACGCCCGGGCAGCACTGGATAGCGCCAAAGCACAGCTGGATGCGGCGGAGGCTCAGGCAAGCGTCAGCAATAACTCCAACGAGTATGCCGTTTTATTGGCGGATGCCGATGGCGTGATTGTTCGGACGTTGAGCGAACCAGGTCAGGTCGTGGCGGCGGGGCAAACGGTGATCCAGTTGGCGCATGATGGTCCGCGGGAAGCCTTAATCAATTTGCCAGAAGGCGTGCGGCCTGATTTGGGAACGATTGCCTCGGCTCGGCTGTATGGGCGAGATCAAATGTATCAAGCGCGGCTGCGCGAACTCTCTGACGCATCAGACCCAGCCAGTCGAACGTTTGCAGCGCGTTATGTGCTCGAAGGCGAAGCCGCTTCAGCGCCGCTCGGTTCGACTGTCACCATCGGATTACTCGCCAAACAAACCTCGGGTAGTCAGAGCGTCCAGTTACCGGTCGGAGCGATCCATGATCACGGCAGCGGACCGGGCGTTTGGATTGTGGACGGCAATTCGGAAGTGAAGTTTCGCTCCGTCACAATTGCCTCAATCGGGAAAGAGGAAGTTCTCGTGTCCGGTGGAGTGCAAGCCGGCGAAAAGGTAGTGGCGCTCGGAGCGCATCTCCTGCACGAGGGACAAGTCGTTAACTTCGGGAACGAGGAAAGAATATCCAATGCAAAGCTTTAATCTTTCCGCTCTGGCGGTGCGGGAGCGCGCCATCACGCTGTTCTTCATCTGCGCTTCGGCATGGGCGGGAATCTATGCCTATTTTCATTTGGGCCGGGCGGAAGACCCGTCCTTCACAATCAAAGTGCTCACCGTGACCGCGGTCTGGCCCGGAGCAACCGCACAGGAAATGCAGGACCTCGTGGCCGAGCCGCTGGAGAAAAGACTTCAGGGGTTGCGTTGGTATGATCGCGTCGAGACCATCACGCGGCCCGGACTGGCGTTGATGACGCTGCAACTCCTTGACAAAACTCCGCCCAAAGAAGTCCCCGAACAGTTTTATCAGGCGCGAAAGAAACTGGGGGACGAAGCGCGCAAATTGCCGCAAGGCGCGATCGGACCTTTCGTGAACGACGAGTATTCGGACGTCTCGTTCGCGCTCTACTCGGTCGAAGCTCCAGGGATGCCGCTCCGCAAACTCACCCGCGTCGCCGAAGAACTCCGGCAAAGATTCCTGCATGTGCCGGGAGTCAAGAAGGTGGATGTCGTGGGCGAACAGCAGGAGCGGATATTCGTCGAGTTTTCCTATTCGCGACTGACGACACTGAGCATCTCGCCAGCCGACATCTTTGCCGCGCTCGCGCGACAGAATGCGGTGACTCCGGCGGGGTCGGTTGACACGGATGGCGCTCAAGTTTTTGTCCGCCTCGACGGGGCTTACACCGACGTTGATAAAATCCGCGACACGCCAATCGTGGCGGGCAAGCAAAGCTTCAAACTGTCGGACATCGCGGAGGTCACACGAGGCTACGAAGACCCGGCGACGTTCGTCATTCGGCATAATGGAGAATCTTCACTGTTGCTGAGTGTCGTGATGAAAGAGGGCTGGAACGGGCTGGATTTAGGCAATGCCCTGCGTGCCGAAAGCGACAAGATTTCCTTCAACCTGCCGCTGGGAGTCGGCCTGAAAAAAATCACCGATCAAGCCGTCAACATCAGCTCGGCGGTGAACGAATTCATGATCAAGTTCGCGATGGCGGTCTGCGTGGTGATGCTGGTCAGTTTGCTGAGTTTGGGATGGCGAGTTGGAATTGTCGTGGTGGCAGCAATCCCGCTGACCTTGGGCGCGGTATTTGTAATCATGATGATTACGGATCGGGATTTTGATCGAATCAGCTTGGGAGCGCTCATCATCTCGCTGGGGCTTCTGGTGGACGACGCCATCATCGCCATCGAGTCCATGGTGGTAAAGATGGAGGAAGGAATGGATCGAATCCAAGCCGCGGCTTACGCCTGGAGTCATACCGCAGCGCCGATGCTTGCCGGAACGCTGGTAACCGTCATCGGATTTTTGCCAGTGGGCTTTGCGCGTTCGTCTGCTGGAGAATATGCCGGAAACATCTTCTGGATTGTCGGATTCTCTTTGATCGCGTCGTGGATCGTGGCGGTGGTGTTCACACCGTATCTCGGCGTAAAACTTCTACCTGAAATCAAAGCCGTCAAAGGAGGCCACGTGGGAATCTATTCCACTCCGGGATACCAGCGGCTTCGCCGATTTATCACCTGGTGCGTGCGGAAAAAATACACGGTGGCCGGAATCGTCGTGGCCGCGTTCCTCGTGGCGGGCGGAGGCATGGCGGTCGTGAAGAAACAGTTTTTCCCAAATTCGGACCGGCCGGAATTGTTGGTTGAAGTTCAGCTTCCGCTGGGAACGAGCATCGAGACGACGAGCACCGCGACCAAAAAGATCGAACACTGGATGTCGCAACAACCCGAAGCGAGGATCGTGACCGCCTACATCGGCGCGGGCGCGCCACGGTTTTTCTTTTCCTACAACCCGGAATTGCCTGATCCGTCCTTTGCGAAGATTGTGGTTTTGACAGCGGATGCGAAAGCGCGGGATCGTCTCAAATTGCGCCTGCGCCAGGCAACCGCCGATGGCCTCGCGCCGGAAGCGCGGATTCGCGCGACGCAGTTGGTCTTTGGCCCTTACTCGCCTTTCCCGGTCGCGTTTCGAGTGACGGGGACTGATCCCGTCAAGCTGCGCGAAATCGCTCACAGCGTCGAAGACATCATGCGCAATGATCCGAACCTACGCACGGTGAATGTGGATTGGGGCGAACGCGTGCCCCAGTTGCGCTTCGTTTTGGATCAAGAGCGATTGCAACTCATCGGCCTTTCACCTGCGGAGGCGGCGCAGCAGTTGCAGTTTCTCCTGAACGGCCAGACCATCACCCAGGTTCGCGAGGACATTCGCGCAGTGAATGTCGTCGTGAGAAGCGCCGGTCCTGAGCGACTCGATCCGGCCAAGCTGGAAAATTTCACAATCCTGACTCGCGATGGAAAAGCGATTCCTTTGAGCCAAATCGGGCGAATCGAAATTCAATCGGAAGACCCACTCATCAAGCGGCGCGATCGCACTCCCACCATCACCGTGCGCGGGGACAATGTTGAATCCACCCAGCCGCCGGATGTCTCTTCTGTGATTTGGGCCAAGCTCGCGCCGCTGCGAAAATCGTTGCCGGAAAATTATCGTATTGAGATGGCGGGTTCGATTGAGGAAGCAACGAAAGCCAACTCAGCACTCGCCCCGCTTTTTCCGATCATGATTCTGTTCATGCTGGCCGTCATCATCGTCCAGGTGCGCTCGTTCTCAGCGATGTGGATGGTGATGCTGACCGGGCCACTCGGACTGATCGGTGCAGTGCCAACGCTGCTGATTTTTCATCAGCCTTTTGGATTCAATGCCATCCTCGGTTTGATCGGACTGTC
>JAXDQV010000100.1:0-3396 GCA_034667645.1 Chthoniobacter sp. | reverse complement strand
CTGCTGCGGACACATTTATTCTGAGCAGCGTTACCTCACCTGCCAAGGTGCGCGCTTGGGTGAAAGGGAAAACACCCACCGGGACCCGACTGCTGGTCGAGCGACCACCTGCAAACCCACGGGATGCCTTCGTTTGCTTAGACAACGACGCGAAAGTGATGCGCCATGGTGCTTCATAACCGGCACGGTTTTTTCGATAAACTTTTTCAAGTCCGGGTCTTTGACTTCCTTATCGGCGGCTTCAAATTCCGCGATGTCCAGAGGTCCTGCACGTAGGCTCGATCGAAAGCGCACCGGCCATTTCGCCATCTATCGAATCAGCGAATAAGGCGGCTGAAGCGAAGTAAGTGGCGCGATGGCCCGCACGACATCAGTTCGAGGCTGAAATTGGAGCCGCCGATCCAGCGCACGTTGTGCTAGAATTGTGCTAGAATGAGCCTGTTTCTGCTTGGGCTTTGCGTAACAGCATCCGGGGGCAGAAATGCCTGAAGATCCTTTTAAACACTGGATCGCACGCAATTTAAAGCAATGGTGAGAAGGGTGCGAAAACACAATCCTAAGTCTGGCGCGTCTGCCAATTTCGCCACCCTGGCTACTCTGTAAGATCCAAACTTCTCAAAGTTATGCTGGAGCAACAGCACGAAACGCATTGAAACGCCAAGCGATGGCGTTCTCGGTTCTAGTCTGCTCCACACTACGGTTATTTTATCGGTATTCGCGATGCCGCCTGCAACGGCTATAAGCCGCAAGTAGATTCCCGCTTGTCACCGAGGAGGGCACTCATGCCTGTGCGATGAACGTGCTTTGAACAATGGATGCCCGTTGCAGTGAGTCTCGGCAGAGAAAAAAGGCTCACGCATCAGCACTCGAATTTGTAGCCAAATTCGCGGACGGTCTGGATGAAAATCGGTCGTTGCGGGTTGGGTTCTATCTTTTGCCGTAGGGCAGTGACGAACCGATCGATGCTGCGCGGTGTCACGAGCCGATCGTATCCCCAGACGGCGTGCAGGATGCGTTCGCGCGTGAGGGCACAGCCCACTTTTTGTATAAAAAAATGGAGAAGCTCGAACTCCTTCGGTGACAGTTTGATTTCTTGTCTACCCCGCGTGAAGACGTGTCCGCTGACATCGAGCACGCAGTCGCCGAATGTGAATTGCGTAGGCGCGCCCTCGCGACGGCGGCGTAAAAAAGCCGCACAGCGTGCGAGCAGTTCCTTGATGCCGAAAGGTTTCGTCACGTAATCGTCCGCGCCCAGATTGAGACCGAGCACGATATCTGATTCCTGATCCTTTGCGGTCAACATCAGGATCGGCATGTCGAGTTGCTCCGCGCGCAGCTCGCGGCAGAGTTCATAGCCGTTCATTTTCGGCAGCATCAAATCCAGGATAATGAGGTCGGGCCGCACACGCATTGCTTCGTCGAATCCCTGGGCGCCGTCCGCTGCGGTGAGGACACGGTAGCCCGCGAGCTCGAAGTTGTCCCGAAGCCCGCGGAGCATCGTGGAGTCGTCTTCGATGATGAGCACCGTTTCCATGGAGGTCGGTTAAGTGATGTCTGTCTCTCTGGAGCTTAAGCGACGCTTCATGCGGAAATCGCCGGCAGTTCGATGTAAAATGTGCTGCCGCGGGATTCGGCGCTTTCCACGCGGATCGTCCCGCCTTGGGCTTCGACGACGCTTTTAACAATACTTAGTCCAAGCCCGCAGCCCTCGCCCGCTCGGGAGAGCTTCTGATCCACCTGATAAAAACGGCTGAAAATTCTTTTTTGCTGTGACTTTGAAATACCTCTGCCCTTATCCGCCACTTCGAGGATTACCCGCCCCTCGCGGCTGCGCGCAGCCAGGCTGATGTCGTCCGGCCCGCTCGAATACTTCAACGCGTTATCGATCAAATTCACGAGTGCGATGACCATCGCGCCTTTATCCACGAGGATCATCGGAAGTTCGTTTGTCGGGCCTCGAGTCAACCGCGGCTGAATTTTCTCCAGGCGGAAACGCAGAGCCTCAAGGGCGGCGTCGAACAATTCACTGACCGTCACCGGCTCCCTCATGAAACGGTAATGGCCGCGTTCGAGTTGCGAGACGGTGAGAAAGTTCTCCGCGATTTGCGCGAGTCGCGTGTTCTCTTTCGCGAGCAGCGGCAGATATTCCGAAAGTTTCGCCGGCGAGGAGGCGAGCGTGTCGAGCAGCAAGCGCATCGAGGCGAGGGGCGTTCTCAATTCGTGCGAGACAGTGGCCAGGGATGAGCTCTTTAGCTCCTGTAGACGCATTTGTTGATTCAGCGCGTAACCGGCGAGTCCAGCAATGCCGAGGTTCGCCGCCACCGCGATCGCAGCCGCCCAAGAGTAAATCGCGATCTGATCGGCAAGCCCATCGGGCCTCGCCTTGCCGCCGGTTTCAAGAAGCTGCACCCGCCAGCCGCCGGGCTGATCGACCCCCGCTTCCGCGAGCGGCGCAGAGATGGCAGTCCCATCGCCAGCCAGCGTTTTTCCGCGCGCGTCCACCACCCGCACCGCAACGTCCCGGTCAAACGCCTGCTCATAAAACTGCAGGACGCGCTGCGGTAGTTCGCCGGCTGAATACCCACCCGCCGCCACATGCGCCGCGAGCGAAGCACCGGCCGCCCGCAACGCTTGTTGATACAGTGCATGAGTGCGTTCCTCTCCCGCGAGCTGCTCCGCGCGCACTGAATTGATCATCAGCCGCAGCATGAGCGTCGTGGGAATCAGCGGAACCAAAACGAGCAGCAGAATCAGCGCGCGCACCTGCCGTGGGGTCAACTCGCTCATCGTCGGTGCAGTGTTCAAGCGCTTTGCCGAACGGTCAACGTTAACGGCCACATCGCCTCGGGGTCCGTTCGGATGAAGACACTCATTGCCGCGCCGGCTCCAGCAGCTTTGCGCCGGTGCCCATGTAATCCGCCACGTCGAGCGCGTTCTTGGTCGCATCATCCTGCCGCGGAATGAACCGGGCCGTGCTCGTGCCTTGCAGAGGAACAAGTGCGGCGCTGGTATCCGCGCGCACCACGACGGACTTCGTGCCTTTCCACGTGCCGCCCAGATCGGTTTCGACTTTTGTATAATGGCCGCCGCCATCGGTGCTGTCGACGATCACCGGCCAGTTCGAATTTGATGAAGTGCTGAGCCCCGAAATATAGGCAAAATGATTTTCACCCGCGCGGAGGATCTCCTTCTCTGGCTCAATCTTGTTGTCGCATTTGGCCCCGACCTTTGAACGCGAAACGGTGAACACTTTTTCGTTGTCGAGGTAGGTCGGAAACAAGCTGCGGAAGGCATCGTTCGACGTGGCGATCTGTTCGCCGTAACTGTTTTTGTCGACGGGATAATTGCCGCCGCTGTCGTTGCCATAACATTTGAGCGCGATACCGATCTGTCGTG
>JAXDQV010000099.1:0-4378 GCA_034667645.1 Chthoniobacter sp. | reverse complement strand
GACCTCCTCCCATCCCCCCCTGGCTTGCAAGCACAGACCCACGGTACGTTGCGATGGCAATGGCTTTGCCTAAAGACGCTCCGATCGGCGGAAGCGCTGTCGTCGGATACCCCGGCTTCAAGGTGTTCAGGGCGCCGGACTCCTATGAAATTATCGGTTTGAACGTAAGTAGCTACGACGGAAACATAGATTGGTTGCAAGTCGCCCAGATCCCAAAAATGCAGTTTGCGTATATTAGGGCAACTTCCCGCATCAAGGATAAGAACTTTGATAGTAACTGGACCGGCGCCAAACGCGCGGGTCTCAAACGGGGTGGATACCACGTCTTCGACTTTGCCAAGTCCGCTACTGAGCAATTTGAACTTATCAGAAAAAGCATTCCACGCGATGAGGAAGCTCTTCCGTTTGGAATCGACCCCGAAATGTTCTCTACCGCCCGTCTAAGTGAGGATAAACGAAAAGCAGCTGGAATTGAACTTCTCAAACTGAAGCAGCTTTGTAGCGAATACTTCGCGAAGCCTGTTGTCTTGTACGGAGCCGGGAAGTTTTTTGCCGAATTCCCTGAGAGTGTTGCCGCGGGAGACTCGATCTGGTTAGCGCGATACGTTCAGAAAGGCCCTGCAGCGGGATTCACGCCGCCACATTTACCGGGGAACGAGCCGTGGACAATCTGGCAGTTTGCTGGGGAAGCAAAGGTGCAAGGAGTTCCGCATGGTGCAGATTTGAACGCGTTTTTTGGAACTGCTGCCGAATTCCATGCGTTTGCTCGCGGCGAGCGCGGGGTGGCTTCGCGACAAACGTTTCTGTCAGGGAGAATGCCGTTTGAAGAGTGAGTTGAGTGCGCACGCAAAAACGCGCACGGGTATTCTCAAGATCCGAGTTTCCGATTTGATGCCGCTGTCATCGGCTGAATTCTGCGTGTATTCTACGTAATGGCAGTTGCCATCCCGGGGGGATTAAAACTCCACAACGTTTTAGAGCGTTTTTGCAAGAAACTGACTTGCCTGCAGGGGAGCGATATCGTAAGCCTCGCGGTCGGACATTGGCCATATCGGCTGGATCACTTTATTCGACGCGCAATATAGACCATCGATGTAAATAACGTAACCGATGAAAAGATTAACCTACATACTACCCGCCGCAGCGCTGGCGAGCCTGCTGTCTTCGTGTGCAACGTGCAAAATTCAGCCGCCCCCAACAGTAATTGGTACTAGCAAGGAAGGCGCAGCGAAGGTGGCTGCGAAGGCTCTGCCCACTAGTATCGCGGACGCGGAAGTTAGCGGCAACTACAAAAATGTCGTAAATGAAACATTCGCAACGGTCAATCAAGACGATGTCGCGTTCTATCTCCTATTGCAAGCGTATGAGTGCGAGAGCAGTCATCATCGTCAGGCTGCGGCAAACGGGATACTTCAAGTAGCACGTGAGGAACTCGCCCGGCGCCACGGCGGTTCAACCACAGCCGTGGCAACCCACCCTGAAACGCTGACTTCGACTGAGCAACGTGTTCTTCGCACGTCACCGTTGAAAGAGGAAATCGCGACCAAAATAGCCGAGCCAAAGTCGCAATAGACTGGCACAAAAGCTCACCTCGCTGCCCATTTACAACAGCTCCGCATCTATGGCGCTTCCCGAACAACTCAATCGACGGAAAGAGAGCGTTCTCACGAACTCGCGATCCTCGAATGAAATGGCGAACCAGTGCAAAGATTCAGCAGGAGATTTCGAGAGAATGCCTTAACATCGCTAAGTATGCCGCACGCTTACCAGAGTGCAGGCGCTCCGGACGTGTGGGTCGAGCTTCTTGTGCGGTTCGTATTACCCGCGGAGAAATTCTACATCTCAAGTCCGACCCGTTCCGGCAGTGGTCGGTTTGTATAACGCGGACGGTGATACCCGCTTACGACCGCTCGAAGACGGCCGGCGGCGCATACCATCAACAACGCCGCACGCCCGCGCGATTATCTTCCCAGCCAAGTTCATGCTTGTGGCGGCGATGAACCCGTGCCAGTGCGGCTACTTCGGCGATCTGAAACGCGAGTGTCGCTGCAGCGGACCGCAAGTGCAGAAGTATCGGCAGCGCATCTCCGGTCCGCTGCTCGACCGCATCGACCTGCAGGTGGAAGTGCCAGCGGTGCAATACAAGGATTTGTCCGGCAAGGCGACGGGTGAAACGTCATTAAACATCCGGGAACGCATCGAGGGGGCGCGGAAGATTCAGCAGGCGCGCTTCGGAAAGACCAAGGCGAGCTGCAACGCACGGATGACTCCGAAGATGATCAAGAGGTTCTGCGCGCTCGACGACGCCTGCGCCGATCTTTTGAAAATGGCGATGACGGAACTGAATTTCAGAGCGCGCGCCTATGAGCGCATTTTGAAAGTCGCACGCACCGTGGCGGATCTCGACGCTGCGGAAAGCATCCAGCCGCAGCACATCAGCGAAGCCATTCAGTATCGCACGCTGGATAGGAACTTGTGGAAGTAGAGCCGCATTCTCGACATCAGCTCCCAGATGATGTCGCCATTGATCCCGAGGTGGACCTTTGCACAGGAAACGATGGTTACTTTCTTAAAGCACGCCTCAACGTTAGCCTGCCGGGTGTAGAGCGCGGAGTTGCGCAGGAGATTCTAAACGGTGCACACCAAACGTGTCCCTACTCCAAAGCCACCCGTGGGAATATAGACGTCCAAATTAACCTAGTCTAAGCAAGAGCCCGGACCATCTGAAAGGCGAAAGCAGACCTACAAAAGATCCTTATGAGAGACGATAGCAAAAACAGCAAAACGGCAATCATTACGGGCGCATCCAGCGGCATCGGCCTGGGCATGGCTAAAAGGCTCCTCGAACAGAGTTACCGGGTGGTGGGTAATTCACGGAACATCACGAAGTCGAACTCGCTGACCACTTCCGAAAATCTCGTTCTTGTTGACGGAGACATTGCGGACAAGACCGTCGCAGCTCGGGTCGTGGCCGCTGCCATTGAGAGCTTCGGGCGTCTCGACCTTTTAGTTAACTGTGCAGGTATCTTCACTACGAAGCCATTTACTGATTATACTACTGACGACTTTAACAGTGTGATCTCCACCAACCTCGCCGGTTTCTTCTATGTCACGCAATCTGCGATTGCTCAAATGCGCACGCAAAAATCCGGCCATGTCGTTAATATCACAACCACCCTGGTTGACCAGCCGGTGGCCGGTGTCACTGCCAGTCTGGCGAATCTGACCAAAGGAGGGCTGCAATCCATCGCGATGGCACTCGCCATGGAATATGCAGCCGAAGGTATTCGGGTAAATGCGATTGCACCCGGGGTTGTGAACACGCCCATGCACCCACCGGAGACGCACGAATTTCTCAAGGGGCTCCACCCGATCCATCGTCTCGCCGAGATTTCCGAGATCGTGGATGCTTTGATGTATCTCGAGGCTGCTCCGTTTGTCACCGGCCAGGTTCTGTATATTGATGGAGGTGCCCATGCCGGCAAGTGGTAATAACCTTGAAGACGCCCAGCCGAGTTCCCGCCTGCGCGCACTTGGAATCGAGCTGCCTGCGCCGCCTACTCCGCTGGGCGCCTATGTGGAAACTGTAAAGGCGGGAAGTCTATTGTTTCTCAGTGGGATACTTCCAGTGGTTAACGGCAAACTTCCTTTCACCGGACGCCTGGGTGACAACCTTTCGGTCGCCCAAGGCCGCGAGGCGGCGAGACTGGCTGCACTCAAAGCACTTTCCGCAGCAAACGCCGGTCTGCCGAGTCTGGATCAAATCAGCGGATTGGTGCGGTTAGGTGTATCTATGGCCACCACACCGGACTTCGTTGACCATGCAGCCGTCGCGGATGGCGCTTCGGAGTTGTTCGCCCAGGTGTTTGGAAAGGATCCAGGCCACACCCGCCTCGTTTGCGGGGTGCAAAGTCTGGCACTCGGTGCACCGCTCGTTCTCGAAGTAATTTTTCGGCTCAGTGATTCCGCCGCATGAGAGAACCCGACAATCTTCGCTACGCAAAGTTAGCGCTTAACAACGGGTCGGGCGCGATCCCGGCGCTCGGTTTTGGAACGCTGATTCCCGATCCCGTCGCAACCAAAAATGCGACCAAGGCTGCACTTGAGGCAGGATTTCGCGCGCTCGACACTGCGGAACGTTACCGGACTGAGAAGGAGGTCGGTGAAGCGATGGAGGAGGTTTTCAAAGCAGGGAAGATCAAGCGGGAGGATGTGTTTGTCGCCACGAAACTCTGGAACACCAATCATCGTCCCGAGCGTGTCAAACCGGCCTTTGAGGCAAGCCTCAAGAGACTCCAGCTCGACTACCTCGATCTCTATCTCATCCACACCCCTTTCGCCTTCCAACCTGGAGACGTGCAAGACCCGCGGGATGCGA
>JAXDQV010000098.1:0-13074 GCA_034667645.1 Chthoniobacter sp. | reverse complement strand
GATTACTACCGGATCATCGAGATGAAAACCGCCGCGCTCTTTGCAGCCGCGACCGAGCTCGGCGCGTTCATCAATGAAGCCGCGCCGGAAGTGATCTCCGCGATGAAAACCTTTGGGCTTAAATTGGGCACGGCTTACCAGATTTATGACGACTGCCTCGACCTTGCGGGAAGCGAGTTGAACGCCGGCAAAACCCTCGGCTCGGACCTACGCAAAGGAAAACTCACGCTGCCCATCCTCCACCTGCTGCAGCACGCGAGCGCGGACGAACGCCATTTCCTGAGCGAGCAAATTCTGGGCGGAGAGGATGTCGACATCACCGCGCTAACCCAGGCCGCGCGTGAAAAAGGATCGCTCCGCTCCGCGATGCGCGTGAGTAAAAAACTGCTCGGCGAGGCAAGCCAACAGCTCGAAAGCCTGCCTGCTAACAAATATCGCAGCGGCCTTCGCGGCGTCTGCGAGTCTGTCGCTGAATTGCTCGCGCCATTCGGAAACTGACGCGCATGGCGTCAATCACCATCCGCGAGATGCCGGCGCAAGACCGGCCGCGGGAGAAGCTCGCGAGCCAGGGTGCGGCTGCGCTCAGTGACAGCGAGCTGATCGCGATCCTCCTCCGCACCGGCGTGCCAGGCGCGAATGCCGTGGACGTCGCGCGCGAACTGCTCCAGCGCTATCAATCTCTTAGCGGCCTCGCGCGCTGCAGCGTGCAGGAACTCTCGAAAATCAAGGGCGTCGGGATGGCCAAGGCCGTGCAACTCGCGGCCGCGTTCGGGCTCGGCGCGCGGCTCGCCCGTGAGAGTTTGAGTAAATCAAAAATCGATTCTCCGGAGCTGGTTTATGATTTGCTCGGCAGCGACATGCGCGCCCTGCACCGGGAATCGCTGCGCGCGATCCTGTTAGATACTCGTTATCACTTGTTGCGCATCGAGGAAGTGGCGCTTGGCAGTTTGAATGAAAGCATCGCGCATCCACGCGAGATTTTCCGGCCGGCCATTATCTATTCCGCCTACGCGGTGATCGTCGTGCACAACCATCCTTCCGGCGACCCATCGCCAAGCGAAGCCGACCATCGGCTCACGCGCCGGCTCGCGGAGGCGGCGCAGCTTTTACAGATCACCCTCCTCGACCACATCATCATCGGAGCCCCGCGCGAAAAGGGACCGCCCTATTTTTCCTTCAAGGAAGCGGGCATTTTGTAAGTTCGTCTTTTGGCTGGATTAAGAGGACGAGCAGGAAGAAGAGGAAGAGGATGATTCATCCAACGGCCATCGTTCATCCGCAAGCGCAGCTCGGCGCCGACGTGGAAATCGGGCCGTATGTTTGCATCGAAGGCCCGGCAGTGATTGGCGAGGGCTGCTCGATTCAGTCGCACGCGGTTTTGACCGGCGCGGTGCGGATGGGAAAAAACAACCGGGTGGGTTATGGCGCGGTGATTGGCGCATGGCCGCAGGATCTTTCCTTCGACCCGAACACGCACAGCGAGGTCGCCATCGGCGACGGCAATACGATCCGGGAATATTGCACCATCCACCGGGCGAGCTCGGAAGGCGGCGTCACCCGCGTGGGCAACGACAATTTCCTGATGGCGGGCGCACATCTCGGCCATGACGTGCGCCTTGGGAGTCAGATCATCATCGCAAACAACGCGCTCCTGGGCGGGCATGTCGAGGTGCAGGA
The DNA here is from genome assembly GCA_034667645.1 of Chthoniobacter sp. Lineage (GTDB taxonomy): Bacteria > Verrucomicrobiota > Verrucomicrobiia > Chthoniobacterales > Chthoniobacteraceae > JAJPJG01. The sequence goes on along the minus strand of JAXDQV010000098.1, from coordinate 11,397 downwards.
TCGCGTGTTCATTGGCGGCGGATGCGTCTTTCACCAGTTTATCCGCGTCGGGCGGCTGGCCATTCTTCAGGGAAACAGCGGGTTTAGCAAAGATGTCCCTCCTTTCACCATTGGCGCCAACATCAACACGGTAGTCGGGCTCAATGTCGTGGGAATGCGTCGCGCCGGACTGAAACTGGAGCAGCGGGAGGAGGTGAAACGAGCGTTCAAGCTCCTCTACAAGAGTGGCTTGAATACCGCCCAGGCGCTGGCCCAAGCATCAGAGCAACAGTGGCTGCCGGAAGGACGCGAGTTTTTCCGCTTTGTGGAAGGCGCGACGAAGCGCGGAATATGCGGTTTACTCGAGTCCACGTAATCTGCGCGCCGTTAATCCGGAGGCGATCGCGTATCGGACATCCGAACGGAATGTCTCAGTTTTGCGCTCTTTCGGCAGTGAGGCACGATTTTAGCTAAGAGAAAGACACTCATGATGACCGCGCCGTCCGTCCCTAACGAAGAGATCGAGCAGCTCTCGCAGACCATCGAGATGTTCGAGGTGATCCTGCAGGCAAACGCCCATGACACCGGCTCGATGGAAATCTTGAAAGAGGCTTATTGGAAGGCAGGCCGGGACAAAGACGCGCTGATGATCACGCGCAAACTTGCAGACGAGCTGTATGCGGAAGGCAAATACGCTTCCGCCCTGCTCGAATACGAAGGAATTTTGGAAAAGGAACCCGGTTCGCCCGATGTCGTGGCGATGCTGGAGGAAGTCGAGGCAAAGCTGCAGGCCTCGCCCCCTGAGCCCACGGCCGACCCGCAATCTCCCGATGCGATCTCCGTGGATTTCGGCTCTGTCGTCATTGAAGACCCGACGCTGATTACCACCTCGGCCACGGTCAAACCGGAAACGCACGGCATCCAGCTCAAACTGGACGACGACGGCAACGAGCCGCTCGCACGCTTTTTAATCCAACATAAACTCGCGCCAGAAGACGTGGTGATGGCTTCGGTGGATCGGGTGAATCGGATCAACAAAAACCTCGGAGGACAGGCGCTTGCCGCCTCGCTGATCGACGAGATCAGCCGCACCGGAATTGTGGACCTCGATCCCCTTCTCTGCGGGATTTTGGATCGCTCGAAATTCGCGTTCATCCCGCTGGATTGCTACGACGTGGACCGGCAGATCGTAAAAATGCTGCCGGAAGCGCTCACGCTCGGCCGGCTCATGGTGCCTTTCGACGTAATCAGCCGCACGATCATGATCGCGGTGGTGAATCCTTTCGATGCGCAGGCAAAAGCCGCCGCGCAGCAGTTACTGGATTTCAATATTCAATGGCATCTTGCCGCTCCGGAAGCGCTCACCAAGGTGTTGCGTGACACTTACCGGCTCGATGCGCGGGCATAACTTTTGACGGGCAACAACCATGAGCATCAAATCATTCGGAGAACGCATTGCAGATGTCCTGATGGAGGACGGGTTGCTGCTGCCCGCGCAGCTCGAAGAAGCAATGGAAGTGCAGAAACGGCAGGGCGGCCGTTTGCTCAAGCTTTTGACAGAGCGCAACTATGTGACCGAGCAGGACATGGTGATTTCCATGGGGCGCTGCCTCGACACGCCGCCGGTAAACCTGGCGAAAATCCGCGTGCCGGAAGATGTGCTCGCCCTCGTGCCGAAGGAAATGGCGCGCGCCTACAAACTCGCACCGATCTGCAAGCTCGGGAACAAGCTGTTCGTCGCGATGGCCGATCCGCTCAACGTGCTTGCGCTCGACGATCTGCGGCAGCGCACAAAGCTCGAGATCGTCCCGATGATCACCACCGAGCGCGCCGTCATGGAAGCGCTCAGTGGCGTCAACAGCGCGAGCCAGGCGATGGAAAACATGCTCAAGGAAGCCGCGAGCACGACCACTGAAGCCGAGGTCGTTTCCAACAAGCGCGAAGACATCGACCTCGACCGGCTCGCGCATGAAAGCGAAGACGCGCCGGTGATCAAGATCGTCAATTTGATTCTCGTGCAGGCTTTGAAAGAGAAGGCGAGCGACATCCACATCGAGCCCTTCGAGAAAACGCTGAAGCTTCGCTATCGCGTTGACGGTGCGCTGATCGAGGCGAGTTCTCCGCCGAAATCGCTGCAGCTCCCGATCGCTTCGCGCATCAAGATTCTCGCCGGGCTGGACATTGCCGAGCGCCGGCTGCCGCAGGATGGCCGTTTCCGGATTCGTGTATCGGGCAAGGAAGTCGATTTGCGTATTTCCGTGCTGCCAACCGTGCATGGAGAAAAGATCGTCATCCGTCTTCTCGATAAAAGCGCGCTCTCCGGCTCGATCGATCAGCTCGGGATGGACGAATACACGCTCGCGCAGTTCCGGAAGGCGATTGACGCGCCGCACGGAATGATCCTCGTCACCGGTCCGACCGGTTCCGGAAAAACGACGACGCTTTACACGGTGTTACAAGAGTTAAATAACCCGGATTACAACATCGTCACCGTGGAGGACCCGATCGAATACCAGCTCGCGGGCGTCAACCAGGTCGCAGTGAAGAGCGACATCGGCCTCGATTTCGCGAGCGCGCTCCGCTCCATTCTGCGCCAGGATCCGGACATCGTGATGATCGGTGAAATTCGCGACAACGAAACCGCCGACATCGCAGTGAAAGCGGCGCTCACGGGTCATCAGGTTCTCTCCACTTTGCACACCAACGACGCAGCCGGCGCAATCACGCGCCTGGACGACATGGGCATCGAGCCGTTTCTGATTTCCACCTCGATCCTGCTTGCGTGCGCGCAGCGGCTCGTCCGCCGCATCTGCCCGAATTGCCGGGAGGAGTTCAAGCCGGAACCCGAACTGCTGGCGAAACTGGAAATCGAAGATCTCGCTACGACTTTTTACCAGGGAGCCGGTTGCGACCGCTGCAAACACCGCGGCTATTTAGGCCGCGTCGCCATTCTCGAAGTGCTGCCCGTCAGCGAGACGATCCGCCGCTTGATTATCAAACGCGCGTCTTCGGCCGTCGTGAAAACGCAGGCCGTTGCCGAAGGAATGAGGACGTTGCGGATGGTCGGCATCGACAAGGCGCGCGAAGGCGTGACCACACTCGAGGAAGTCTGCCGCGTCACCTCCGAAGACCACTAATCCTCGCGCTTTTGCTTCGACGCGTTACGATGCGCGAAAAATGAACCTCTCCGGTCCCGCCACGGTCGAGCGCGATGAGAAAATCACGTTGCGTCTCGGAGACGTGCTTCCGCGCATCCCTCCCCAGTTTTTGAAGCCCGGTCCCGTGGATGCAAAACGCGAGCTGCGCTTCGATCTTCACGATGTCTCGAAAGACATTGCCCGCGGTCGCGCGGCGGTTCCCCTCACCCGGATTGTGCAGCTCTGCCCTGACATCTTCCGGGATGAAATCGAGCTCGCAGACGGGATCGAGATTCAACTTCCCCTTCAAAAGCTTTTCGCGCAGCTCGGGCACTTTGACGCAGCAGCGCCACGCGAACGCCAGATTCCCAAGGCGGAACTCGCGGCCTCAACACCCGAAGCATTTTTAGGAAACCCCCTGATCCCCGATGGAGCGGGCTCGCCGCAAAACCAGCCGGGCGCGGAGTCAGAGATTCCTGCGGAGGAAAAGATCTCGCTCAACCTTTCGGCCATTTTCCGTCTGCTCCCTGCTGATGCAGTCGGACAGGCCACGGTGCCGGATAGTCAGGCGCGAATCGCTTTGCCGATGCGGTTGATCGAACCGCAACTCGGCGCGGGACGAATCGAGGTCGAGCTAAGCGATTTCATCGACGCTCTTCCCGCAAAGATGGGCGCGGCCATGAACGCCACGGCTGGGTGCAAGGTCTGGATCCCGCTCGATGAAATTTTTCAAAATCTCCCGTCCCTGCATTCGTTTCATTTTGAGCCCATGGACGAGACTCCCGCCGAACGGGGTTTGAAAACAAACGGGACGCCAGTAGTGGCAACCGCGACGGAGAACAAAATCGCCCTCTCCGGATCCGCCGAACCGGAGGCGCCGATCTTCCGGATGGTGAGCCTGCCACCTTCCCGACTGTTCTCCGCAGCAGCCGAGGAGCCCGCTGCGGCCCTGAATGAAGCGATCGTGGCGCACAAATCCATCTCGCGAGAGCAGCGGCTCCTCGTTTCAATCGCCGATTTGCCCGGAGTTTTTGCCGCTGCCGTCATCACGAGCGAAAGCTTTGAGAAGTCGGAGAATTTCCCCACTGATCTCGACGCCGAGGTGTTTAGGAAAACCCTTCGCGGCTTGTGCGAAGCCGCGCGTTATTTTGCCACGCCGCTGGGCGGATCACGCGGGCTGACGCTGCAATGCGCTCACTTTTATGTCAGCATTGCCGAGCAGGAGGGAGCCTGGATCTGCGCGTTGCACCGCGAGCGCACTCTCTCCCCGGCTGCGCATGCGGCACTCGCGACGGCAGAGCTTGACTGACAGCACGGACCTCTTCGTTGCGGGACCAACGACCACCGGGCGCGACAACTTGCTTCGTCCGGCAGCTTCGCCTATAACCGCGGCATGCTTGAATACATGCAAAAAGGCGGGCTGCTCATGTGGCTCATTCTCTTCTGCAGCGTCGTGGCCGTGGCAGTCTTCGCAGAGCGGCTCACGTTTTTCCATCGGGCGACCATCCGCGTCGGCGAGTTTCTGCGCGGGCTCTCGAATCTCCTCCAGCGCCGCAATTTCGCCGAGGCGCTCCACGAATGCGCCGGCACGCCGGGACCGGTCGCGCGTGTCATCCACGCCGCCCTGCTGCGCCATGAGCTTCCCCGTGCGGAACTGAAGGAAATCGTCCAGGAAGCCGGACAGCTCGAAATGCCGCACCTCGAGCGCAACCTGAACATCCTCGCCACGATCGCCCTCGTCACGCCGCTGATCGGCCTGCTCGGGACGGTGACCGGTCTGATCGAAGCGTTCGTCACCATCTCGAGTCACAGCGGCTTCGCGAGTTCCACGGAGATCTCGAAAGGCATCTATCAAAGTCTGCTCACCACCGCGGCCGGACTGGTCGTGGCGATTCCCACGTCGGTCGCTTACAGCTTCCTCTCGTCCCGCGTGAACTCGCTCATGCACGACATGGAGCGCGCCGGAATCGAAGCGGTGAATCTCATCACCGAGCAACGAAACGCCGGCGGCGCGATCATCGATTTCGGCATTTCGCAGCGTTCCGCGGCAAAATAGAGCGATGAAGCTCTCGCGCACGATGGGCCATCATCCGGCGCTTTTCAGCCTGGTTCCGATGGTGAATGTGCTCTTTCTCGTGGTGGTGTTTTTTGCGCTCAGTTCGCGCTTTGTCCTGCAACCGGGTATCGCCGTCGGTCTGCCGTTTTCCAGCTTCACCCTCGCCCCGCAGCGCAACGCGCAGATCATCAGCATCGTCGCCGGGCCGAAACCCGCCGTTTATTTTCAAGAGCGGGAAATCGCCGCTACGGAAGTGGGCAGTGCGCTGGCCCAACTCCTCACCAAGGACCGCACCGTCATCGTCCGGGCCGACCGCGCGATTCCCTACGATCTGGTCATGCGCGTGACGAACGAGGCTCTTCGCGCAGGATTTTCCATCGTGCTCGCAGCCGAGCAGGAGCAGAAATGAACGCGGACGATTCTGGCCTGACGTTTCAGTGGCCGGAGAGCCGACACGTTTCGTTTGCGCTGCCGGGATTTTTTTTGCTCTCGCTCGGAGTGCATGCGCTGTCGTTCTACATTTTCCAGATCGCCTATCCAGTTTCCGCGCGCACGTTGCCCCCGCCGGCGCACGTCAGTCTGCTGGCGCCCGGCTCGCCGGAAAACGATCGCCTGCTGCGCTGGATCGAAGCGGAAGATCCCGCGGTCTCTGCGCGACCACCGGAAGCATCGCCTGAGCATCTTTTCGATCTGCCCTATGAACCTTCGTTCGCGAAGGTCCGCACGGAGCCGAAGCTGATCGCTGAGCAGACGCCGCAGTTTGCGTATCCGTCCGCGCTTTCGCCACTGGCTTTCATTTCAAATACGACGCCGGAGCCGGACCAGCGCGATGCATCGGCTCCGCCGCCCCGCACTCGTCTTCTATTTGACGGCGAGCTGGCCGCGCGCGGTGCAAATACTGATGCCAGTTTTGAAATTCGCAGCGCCACGACGGAACTCCAGCCCGCGCGTTTTCTGGTCGGCGTATCTGATCGAGGAGAGGTGCGCTATCTGTTTTTGGAGGAGAGTTCGGGCGATAAAAAAGTGGACGAGCAGGCGGAGAATCACCTGCGCGCCGCCACGTTAAAAAACGCATCCGAGCCGCTTACTTGGGGCAGAGCGACGTTCTTCTGGGGAGCGGAAGTCTTTCCGCCTTCCGAAAGCCGCAAAACCTCTTCGCCATGATCCGCGTCTCCCTTACGACGCTCATTTTTATTTATCTGGCGATCCTTCTAAACAGCGTCTTTTTCCTTTGGTTCCGATGGAACTGGAAGCGGGCCCGGCAGGCTCGTCGAGCGTTGCGGCACCGTTTGCACTGCATGATTTGCGCCTTCGACTTTGAAGACACCAGTGCAACGCCGCTGCCCCGCTGTCCGCGCTGCGGAAGTTTGAATGAGCGATTTCGCCCGAGCCTGCTCTGATCAAGTTTCCACGAAGTCAGTCGAATTTTTCGTCCCGCACGAAAAAATGTTCGTGGTCGCGGAGGAGGGATGGCATCGTGCGTGGATGCAAATCCTTCCCCGCACCTCACTTTTTACCGCAGCCGTGCTCCTGAGTTCTGTCGCCGCCGGCTGGGCGCAGCAGACGGAGAAATCCGTGGCATTCGTGACCCCTGAGAAAAAATACATCACCGCCGCCACCGGCAGCCTGCTCGACCTGAGCGGCGCAAAAATCGCCTCGAAACAAACGTTCACCCTTGTCGATCTGAACGGCGGCGATCTCGCGGACGGAGACGACGTGCAGGTCCGTTATACGCCAACCCCTAAACCAGGCGAACAGCCCAAGCCGAATTTCTGGCGCGAGGCGAAGGGTGAACTGAAACGCGGCGGCGAAGCAGGAACCTTCAAGCTGAAGAAAGTGGAAAAGACTTTTTCGTTCCAAACCCCCGCCGGAAAATTCGTGGCAGCCCCCGCCAGCGAGGGTGGACCGCTCACCGTTGCCGACACGGCGGACAAGGCGCTGCAGGTTGAAATCGTCGATGCTCCCGCTGCCGCCGCCCCAAAATCTTCGGCAAGTCCCGCCGCGGCAAAGGCCGCGGACGACGCGCTGTAACGAAGCAGGGTCAAACAACACCACAAATCCCGGGCGTCTCCGGCGCCTGTGAACTGTCGCTTGTTACTTCGGCGGCCTTTCTTCAAAATCTGACATGGCCTCGGACGCTGCCGACTTTGACGCGACTCTTTACAAGCGCGCGGAGGATTTTTTTCCGGAACAGAGCGGCACGGCGCTGACTTACGACGACGTCACGCTCGCGACGCTTTACTCGGAAATCCTCCCGCGCGACGCGCGCCTGGAGACGACGCTCGCAGAAAGGCTCACGCTCCAGATGCCGATCATCTCGTCGGATATGGACACCGTCACCGAGTCCCGCATGGCCACTGCCATGGCACTGAGCGGCGGCCTGGGCCTGATCCATTACAACATGACCGAGCGGCTCCAGCTCAGCGAGGTGAGCCGCGTGAAGAATCACATTCATGGCCTGATCCAGGATCCGATCAAAGCCGCGCCGGGACAACTCATCGGGGATGTGCTCGCCATCATCGAACAGCGGCGGTTTTCCTTCAGCACGTTTCCGGTCGTTGATGAAAACGAAAAGCTGGTGGGACTGCTCGCCGGTCACGTGGTGAAACAACGTTATGCAAACCGCAAAGTGAGCGAGGCGATGACTCCACGCTCCGGGGTGCAGACGATCAATCAGCGCGAGCTCGGCGCCGACCCCATCGCGCGCGCTGATCGCTTCTTCACCGAGCACATGGGCATCCACAAATTGCTCATCGTGGATGACGAGGACCGACTGCGGGGGCTTTTCACCATGAGCGACATCGAGCGCATCACGCAGGAGCGCGTGTCCGTGGTGAAACCGGCGCGTGATGAAAACTTTCGCCTCGTTTGCGGCGCTGCAGTTTCCGCCACGCGCAATTCGACCGGGGAGCTGGACCAGGAGCGGATCGTCGAGCACGTCGGAGCGCTGGTGGAGCGTGGCATCGACGTCATCGCCGTTTCCACCGCGCACGGGCATAGTGCGGGCGTCGGGCAAACCGTGCGGCTGATTCGCGAAACCTTCGCGGACTTGCCGATCATCGCGGGAAATGTCACGAGCGGCGCCGCCGTGGAATTCCTCGCGCAATGCGGCGCCAACGCAATCAAGGTCGGCCAGGGGCCGGGCTCGATTTGCACGACACGCGTCGTCGCCGGCGTCGGCATTCCCCAACTCACCGCGCTCTATGCCGCTTCGCGGACCGCGACCCGCTCCGGTGTGAAAATCCTCGCCGATGGCGGGATCGCGAAGTCCGGGGACATCGTCAAAGCCCTGACACTTTCGCACGCAGTGATCTGTGGCGGATTGCTCGCCGGTTGCCCGGAAGCGCCGGGGCAAATCTTGGAAATCGGTGGCAAATTTTTCAAACAATACCGCGGCATGGGGAGCGAGGCAGCGATGAAAGCCGGAAGCGCTGCGCGATACGGTCACAAAAAGGATGCAACGCGGAAAGTCGCAAGCGAAGGAGTGGAAGCGCTGAAGGAAGTTTCCGCGCCGCTGGACACGGTGCTCACGCAACTCGTTGGCGGCATCCAATCCGGCATGGGATATCTCGGCGCGGGCACGCTCGACGAGCTGCGCGCGCGGGCGCGCTTCATTCGGGTTACCGCTGCCGGCCAGCACGAAAGCGGCGCGCATGACATTGTCGAGGTGAAGACGACAAAGTAATGGCCGTCGGGAGCGATGGAAAAAACGCCTTCTAGTTTCCGCAGGCTTTTGGCGTTGACTCGCTTTTGAGCTGACTTTTGATAGACGGCGTCGCGAACCAATGGCTTTTCTCAACGACAACTATCTCAAACTGCGGGCCGGGTATTTATTTCCCGAGATTGCCCGGCGCGTGAACACTTTCTGCGAGACGCATCCCGAGGCCGCGAAACGCATCGTCCGCTGCGGGATCGGCGATGTGACGGAGCCGCTACCCGCGGCAGCTATCGCGGCGATGCACAGCGCGGTGGATGAGCTCGCGCATCGCGACACATTCCGCGGCTACGGGCCGGAGCAGGGTTACGATTTTCTGCGGAAAGCGATCGCGCAAAATGATTACCGCGACCGCGGGTTGGATGTCGCGGACGACGAGATTTTCATCTCGGACGGCTCCAAGTGTGACTGCGGAAACATCCTCGATATCTTCGGCCACGAGAACAACATCGCCGTGATGGACCCGGTTTACCCGGTCTATGTGGACACGAATGTCATGGCCGGCCACACCGGACCGGCCAACGAACTCGGGACATTCGCGGGACTCACTTATCTTCCCTGCACGGCGGCGAACGGCTTTGTCCCCGCAATTCCGAGCGGGCCCGTGGACATTATTTACCTCTGCTATCCGAACAACCCGACCGGCGCGACCGCGACCCGGGCGCAGCTCACCGCGTGGGTGCATTTTGCGCGACAGCACGAGGCAGTGATCCTCTACGACGCAGCGTATGAGGCTTACATCAGCGACGCGGAAGTGCCGCGCTCGATTTTCGAGATTCCGGGCGCACGCGATTGCGCGATCGAGTTTCGGTCGTTTTCGAAAAACGGTGGATTCACCGGGGTGCGTTGCGCTTTTACCATCGTTCCCAAAACGCTCTCCGCCCGCACGCGCAATGGCGAATCGCGCCCGCTGCACCCGCTTTGGGCGCGCCGAATGACGACCAAATTCAACGGCGTGAGTTATCCAGTGCAGCGCGCGGCGGAGGCGCTTTACACGGCTGACGGGAAAACGCAGGTCCGCGCACTGATCGGGCATTACATGGAAAACGCGCGCATCCTTCGCGCGGCTTGCTCAGAGATTGGCCTCGAGGTTTACGGCGGCATCAACGCGCCTTACATCTGGGTGGAAACACCGCCCGGAATCGGGAGCTGGGACTTTTTCGACATGATGCTCGAGGAGGCAAATATCGTGATTACTCCAGGCAGCGGCTTCGGCGCAAACGGTGAAGGTTTTTTCCGGATCTCCGCTTTCAACAGCCGCGCGAATGCGGAGGAAGCGGCGAGGCGAATCGTGGCGATGGATTTTTGAAAGTTGACACTGCCGACAGTCGAAGCTTACTAGTCCACCCCGCAAATTTCACGGAGCGCACCATGCCAAACACTGAAGTCATCTTGATCGAAAACATCCCCGGGCTCGGCTCAGAAGCCGACGTGGTAAAGGTAAAAGCGGGATACGCCCGGAATTTTCTGGTGCCGCACGGCAAAGCCTACGAAGTCACCCCGGCGACGCTCAAACAGCTCAATAAGTTGAAAGCGAAGCGGGCCGAGCGGGAGGCAAACGAACTTAACAGCGCCGAGGAACTCGCCCGCAAGATTAACAAGCTCAAGATCACCCTGACCCTCGAGACGGGTGGCGCGGGCCGTGCCTTCGGTTCGATCACCGCCAAGGACATCGCGGAAAAAGTCAAGGCGGAGCTCGGCGGCATCGAGATCGATCGCCACAAGATCGTCCTCGAACGTCCGATCAAGGACACCGGGACGCACGAGATTTCCATCAAGCTTCACCATGACGTTTCGGCGAAGCTGACCGTGAATGTGAGATCCTCCTCTGAGGCCGAGGCGCCGGTGGAAGCTGCGGAAGCCCCCCAGGAAAAAGGATTCCGGGCGAAGCCGAAAGCGCGCCACGCAAAATAGCGAATGCCGCAACCAGGCTCCAGTGTCTCCACTGAGAAGCCGGCGAACAAAGCTGGGAAGTCCGGAGGCGACCTTCACCCGAAGGTCACTTATTTACCGGATGTTCACAGGTTATTACCACAGAGCCCGGACGCCGAGCGCGCGCTCCTAGGCTCGATCCTGCTCCTGCCGAAGGAGGTTTTCGGCCTCTGCGTGGAAAAGGGGGTGTCTGCCGAGCAGTTCCACGTGCCCGCGCATGCCGCGATCTACAAGCTGATCGAGGAAATGTGGAACGCGAACACCGCGATTGACCTCATCACAGTCACACAAAAACTGATCGATCGCGCGCAGCTCGATCAGGTCGGCGGAGCGGCTTTCGTCGCCGAATTGTTCACGTTCGTTCCCACCGCGGCGAACGCTTCGTTTTACATCGAGATCCTGCAGGAGAAATACACCCTGCGCCGCATCATCGTGACCTGCACGGAATATGCCGCGCGCTCCTACGACGAGCAGGAGGAGGTGCACGGCCTGCTCGATCAGGTGGAGCAGAAGATTTTTGAAATCGCGAAGGACCGGTTCAAAAACAAGGTCCAGAGCATGAAGGACCAGGTGATGGA
>JAXDQV010000097.1:0-4437 GCA_034667645.1 Chthoniobacter sp. | reverse complement strand
AGAAATGAACGAACAGAGCGCGATGGAAGATGAGAATGGCTCCCGCCCGGTGGAGCGCCGGCAGGACCTTCCGCAATTGCAGCGGTTCGCGGTGCCGGCAAACCACCCCGCCGTCGCGCAAAGCCTTTTCGATCGTAAAATTGATCCTCCCATGTTTGGCGACTACGCAAAAGTGCGCAGTGTGAAAGCCGCGGCCGAAATTCTCGCCATCCATCCCGAAGAGCTTGCCGGGGATGCCAAAACTCCGCGCGTATTGCTCGCCCGCCAGCAGTTCGGCGCCGGCTTTTCCGCGGTCCTGGCGACCGACCTGCTCTGGCGCTGGAAAATGTCTTTGCCGAGCACGAGCCGTGCGCCGGAGAAGTTCTGGCAGCAGTTGATGTTTTCCCTCGCCCCTCCCGGTGGCGGCGGTCTCCGTCTGGTCAAAGCATCTCCTTCGGCCGCTCTCCATCATGCTTTCTCGGTGCGCGTAGAAGGTGCCGCGAAAAGCGCGGCGCCCACTCTCTCAGTGATGTCACCCGACGGCGCACAACACACCTTGGCTCTCGGCGAGTCTGCGGATGCGGAAAGCGATCGCTGGCAAACCAGTTTCACTCCCGATCAACCCGGCCGCTGGCGGCTGCAGGCCCGCGACGCCACGGGCGGCGAGGCGCACATCACCGTCAGCGTGGATGCGCAGCCGCGCACCGCGGAGACGAGCAACTTGCCACCCGACATCGACGGCTTGCGACAGTTGGCGCAAGCGACCGGTGGAGCCTTGATTGAGACTGAACCCGTTTTTCATCCTCCGAGCCCGACTGCCGCCATCCCCGAAATGAAACGCACGCACCCACTTTGGAATTCGCCGTGGGGAATGGCCGTCTTGCTCGGGCTCTACGGCATCGAATTGATCCTGCGCCGCTCGCTCAAACTTTTATAAAGGGATGTTCCGCCTGCTTCTCACGTTCTGTCTTTTCTGCGCAGCGGTGCATCTCTGCGCCGAGGATCTGGACAAAATGCGCGCGGAACGAGTCGGTTGGGCGCGGCTGAAAACACCGAGCGAATACTGGTTCCGGCACTCGAAAAGCGATCCGGTTCTCGCGCATTTCATCCGCGACAACACCACGCTGAACATCGACGCGACGTGGTATGTCGCCGACGTGGAGAAGCTCGACGAGATGTGCGCTTATCCGCTGCTGTTTTCGCAGGCCATCGACATGATTCAAAGCGAGACGGGCAAACGCAACCTTGCCGAGTATGTGCGGCGCGGCGGATTTCTGCTCATCGATGCCTGCTGCAATCGTCCCATCAATCCAGACATCGATCTTTTCCTCGCGCGACAGATTGCGTTGCTGCACGAAATCCTGCCGGATTCACGCGTCATCCCGCTTCCAAATGATCACGAGGTTTACCGCTGCTTCTTCGAGATCTCGGGTGGTCCGCCGCACACCTATTGGGGTAATCGTTTCGACATCAGTCGCGCCAAACACGGGCTCTACGCGGTGCAACTTGGCAATCGCACCATCGGCATTATCTCGCTTGGCGGTCTCCAGTGCGGCTGGGATCGGATGGCGGCGCCGCGCGGTCACGACGTGCTTTGCATGCGGATGGTGGTGAACATTTATATCTACGCCATGCTCCAGGGAGGAAATTAAGCACCAGCTCTTTCCGGTCCCCATAGCCGCGAATCGTGATCAGCACTGGCTTGCGTCGAGTGCGTGGCAATGGAGAATGATTTTGCATTCCGCCGGAGACGGCCCTTAAGTTTCCGTATGCGACTTCTCCCCCGCATGTCTTCGTCAGCCCCGCTGCATCGGTTACAAACAATCTCGAATTGTTTTTCAATCGCGTGCGCCATCCTCCTGCTCGGAAGCACTGTCGCGAAGGCACAAGGCTGGAAAGATGCGAAATGGGGAATGACTGTTGCCCAAATCCAGAAGCTCTACCCCCGGGCGACGCAGACTGTTGACAAGGGTCTCGGACTCGAGAACTACGATTATCAAGGCGGAGTCTACAATGTTGCGTTTGCCTTTGACGGGCAGGGCGGTTTGCGGGAAGTCACTCTCAGCCGGCTTTTTGAACAGGAGAGTGTTGTCAAATCGAATGCCGAGAAACTGCGTGCTCTGCTGGTGCACGAATACGGAATGCCGGCCTTGAGCCAGGAGACTGAGTTGGGTGGCTTCAGGCTGATTTGGAACACGCCCGACCTGAAGTTGCTGCTGCGGCTGATTGCCTTTCCGGGTCAGAGCAACTTCCTGCTCGCCACGTCTTACGAAAAGCCAAAGGCCGAAGACGTGGCCAAGTTCTAATTTTCTAAAGGCCAATCAGGTCGCCAGGGATTTGTTTCACGACCCCCGGCGATTTAGTTTACGGCTTTGTCTTGATCACATCGCCTTTCACCTTCTTGACCAATTCACCCAGCGGCTCGGGCGGCTCTCTACCGGCAAACGAATGCAGGTAAACTTTCACCTGTTTCTCGCTGAGCTCGTCGGTAAGTTTGCCGGCTAGATTCGCGTCCACGTCATCCGCGAAATCCGCGAACCAGTAGATGGCGTCCACCTTTTCCTCCAGCAGTTTCTCGAAGGCATGATGGGAACTGCCCTTCCCTCCGTGCGCGTAGAAGCTCTTTTTGAATTCCATGAACCGTGCCCACAGGTCGGCCACCGATTTCTTTGCCTTACCCGCCACCAGCGCGTCGACCTCCGCCTTTTTCGAGTCCCCACCCATTCCGCAGCCATCCACGAGCACCAACGTCGCGTCCGCGAAGTCTTTCTGAATCTGCTTCAACACTTCCGGCAGGAACGGAACCGCGGAGCCGGAAACATCGAGAATGACTCCCAGCTTCTTCGCTTCCACCCGTTTGCCGAAAAGCGTGCCGAACCGCATTCCGCTCCCCCCGCCTTTGCCTCCCATGCCCGACCCCGTGCCGGCCGTGGAGCCACTCCCTGCGCCCGTAGCGCTGGATCGGACGCGCTGCTCGAAAGACCGGCTCAATTCCGAGGGCATCGTCATTCGGCTCGCGGGCAGTTCAAAAGAGGTCGTGACCGGCGCCATCGCTGTGATCACTTGCAATGGCACCGAGGCCTGTCCAGCCGCCATGGTCTCAGGGCGAATGTCCGCGATTTCCGGACTTGCCGGCGGCTCCGGTGCATCAGCTCCTTGTAAAATAAAACTCTCTCCCTCCGATGAAAAATCCGCCGGGTCGCTCGTGCGGCGGAATAGAATCACGCTGCCAAAGAGCAAAACAATCAGCACATGCACAGCCGCCGAGGTTAGAGCGAATCGAAACTCTGCAAATTTCGCCAGGAGTAGGCCGTGCGTTGAGGGTTCTGCTTCCAAGAAATGCTCCGGTAGAAGAAGAATGATCAGGAATCAGGCGGCATCGCAAGCTTCCGAAGCTTCGTTTTGGAAACGGACGCGCGTTTGCGCAGGGCGGATCTCATCGCCCTGAGCTGCCGAGGGTCCTCAGCTGCCGATCAGTGATCAGCCAGGTCACGCCGTTTTTTTGCGCCTGCTCCCGCGCGAAAGCCTGACGGGCGGGGGCCTTCGGATATTCGATATCGAGCACGGGCTTGCCCGAATCAGCCATTTTCTTCAGATGGTCGAGCACTTCCCGTGTGTGCTCGGCGGGCTGGACCTTGTTCCCCTCGGTGAAGAGATCCTCGATGCCGATGGCATTTATCGCCTGAATAAAATCGGGATGTGCGAGCAGTTGCGAGCCGTTCTGTGGGACCACGATCGCCGCAGGATTTTTCGCGCGGGCCGCGGCGACGATCGTCTTAACCCAATCCACCATATCCCGGCGATAGCTTTGCTTCGTCTCGGGATTCAAACGATTGTCAATGAACTCGCTGCCGTCCTGTTCGAAGTTTTCAAAACCGTCTACGATATCCAGGTAGACGCCGTCGAAGCCGGAGCTCATCGCTCCCGCGATGCTCGTGAGAATAATCTGCTGCCAGTCGGCGTTCCAGTATTTGACCGGAAAGTTGCCTTTCCATCTCGGGTTTTCCGGCAGCATCCATGGAGGAGCGAGCGCGGTGAGCTTCCCGTTTTTGCGCCACTCTGCTTTCCAGTAGACCCGATAGTCTTCGGCCTCTCCGATCGAAACATAGGCGATGATCTTCCGGCCACTCCGGCTCTTGCGAATCACCTCGAGATCCGCCGGCAACCATGAAGTCTCCTCATCGAACGCCGCGTCGAGCACCACCCAATCCCGTTCGCATGCCGCGAGCTTCGCGACGGCGGCCTCCTTGGTTTTGCCAAAAGCGTCGGCTTGCAGGATGTAGGCAAACGATGCCGGAGGTGAGTCCGCGTAGGCAGCGTCGCACATGCAAGCTACGAGCAGGAAGGCGAGTCTCAACGCTTTGCGGGCGCACACAAATTTCGAGGGAGGGATCATTTGTAAGGCGTATACATGATCGCCGTTCGCCTTACGCATCCAAATCGAACCGCTGTGTTGAA
>JAXDQV010000096.1:0-14955 GCA_034667645.1 Chthoniobacter sp. | reverse complement strand
TCATAGCTTTCCAGAATGTTGAAGCGCCCGATCACATACGGCACCGTCTTTTTCGTCGCCGCGTAGTTGTTGATGTAATTGCGCATCAGCTCGTCGTTTTCCGCCTCGAGCTGCAGCCGCGAGAAGCTCGAGTAACGGTCGTAAAGCTTTTGCGCCGAAAGGAACTCGCCCGCAGGGCCAGCGGTGATCTCAAAGCGCTTCGGCGGCTCGATTTTGTGCAGCTTGTTGAGAAGCCTGTAGCTGTCCGGTTTCTCCGGATGACCGAAGATGTAAAAGCTCCCGAGCCAGCAAGCGAGCGCGGTTCCGGTCAGCAGGAGAATGAACACGGTCCATGCGAACAAATTGTCGCGACGCGGCGGCGTATGCCGGTCCTGCTTGAAGAAGTCGTCGTCCATTGGATAGCCCGGTCGCTCCGAAGCTAGTGCTGATGTCCTTCCGCCGTCTCGAACGAAGTCCCGCAGCCGCAACTCCGTGTCGCCGCCGGATTGTTGATGCGGAACCCCGCGCCGCTCAATCCGTCTGCGAAATCGATCGTGGATCCGCGCAGATATTTTGCACTGAATTCATCCACGAGCACTTGCACCCCTTCCCGATCCACCACTTCGTCGCCCTCTTTCTGGAAATCGAGCGACATCCCATACTGCATGCCCGCGCACCCGCCCGCTTCGACAAAGATGCGAAGACCTTTCCCCGCGCTGTCCGCCTGCTCTGCGAGCAGGACCTGGAGCTGTTTGATGGCGCTATCAGTGACGATGATCATTTTCGAGCGCCAAACTTATCGAAAGGCGCGGGCGGAGTCAAACGAGCCGGTCGGTAGCCACTTCGAAACGAGATCTTATGATTGGTCGCGCGCGTCGCAAGGTGCCATGGCGCGACGGTTAATTCCCTGAAAGTTTGCTTGCGGGATTTTTCCCCGCCCGCTAGTTTCACCCTCCCGCGCGATGTGGTAGAACCGAATTCGCGCGACAGTTTGGAAAAATGCTTGCGCGAGGGTTGGATTCGTCTAGCTTCGCGCTCCCCGCATCCAGTGGGTTGCGAAAACGGCCCGCTCGAGCGGGTTTTTCGTCCCGTGAAAGCGCGGGCGAGGCGTTCGAAAAGCCGAAAACTTTTGTTAAACAGAATTTAAATGCCAACGATCAACCAGCTCGTCCGCAAAGGACGGAAAAAGGTGACGGTGAAATCGAAATCGCCGGCGCTCAATAATTGCCCGCAACGCCGCGGCGTTTGCGTGCAGGTGATGACGCGAACGCCGAAGAAGCCGAATTCCGCTTTGCGCAAGGTGGCAAAGGTGCGGCTCACGAACGGGCAGGAAGTGATCGCCTATATTCCAGGCGAGGGCCACAACTTGCAAGAGCACTCGATCGTGCTCGTGCGCGGTGGCCGGGTGAAGGATTTGCCCGGTGTGCGCTATCACATTGTCCGCGGCACGCTGGACGCACTCGGAGTGGATGGGCGCCGCCGCAGTCGTTCGAAATATGGGGCGAAAAAACCGAAGGCCGGAGCAGAGGCTGAGGCCAAGGGCGCGAAGGGCAAAAAGAAGTAACCATTTAAGCCATGTCACGCAGACGCAGAACCATTCAGCGCAGGGAAAACATCGACGCCCGCTACGGCAGCTCAGTTGTCGCTCAGCTCATCAGCACGATCATGAGTGACGGCAAAAAATCGCTCGCGGAGCGCATCGTTTACACCGCGATCGAGAAGACGCGCGAAGGCAGCGATGTGGTGGATCCTCTCGAAACGCTGCATAAGGCGCTCGACAACGTGAAGCCGCGCCTCGAGACGAAGTCGCGTCGCGTGGGCGGTGCCACGTATCAGGTGCCGATGGAAGTCCCCGCGCGCCGCCAGGTGGCGCTTGCCATGCGCTGGATCGTGGGTTTTGCGCAAAAGCGGAAAAACACTCCGATGCAGGACGCGCTTGCGACCGAACTCAAAGACGCCGCTGCCGGCCAGGGAAACGCCATTAAAAAGCGGGACGACACCCACAAAATGGCACAGGCAAACCGCGCATTTGCGCATTTCAGGTTCTAGAGATGGCGAACGCGACTTTAGAAAAAGCGGCCGTGTCCACGAACCCGAACTCGCCGGACCGCGCGTTCCCGCTCGAGCGCACGCGTAATATTGGGATCGCCGCGCACATTGACGCGGGTAAGACGACGCTGACCGAGCGCATTCTTTTTTACACCGGCATGATCCACAAAATCGGCGAGGTGCATGAAGGCACGACCGTGACGGATTGGATGGAGCAGGAGCGCGAGCGCGGCATCACCATTACCAGCGCTGCAACCACGTGCTCGTGGATGCAAAAACACGAGGATGGCGTCTATAAAGTTTACGACGGCATCAAAATGCGCGTGAACATCATCGACACCCCAGGGCATGTCGATTTTACGGCGGAAGTCGAGCGCTCCCTTCGGGTTCTCGATGGTGCGATCGCGGTCTTCGACGCGGTTGCCGGGGTGCAGCCTCAGTCCGAGACCGTCTGGCGCCAGGCTAATAAATACGGCGTTCCCCGTATCGGCTTTATTAACAAGATGGATCGCGTCGGCGCGGACTTTAACGCCTCCGTCGATTCGATGCGCAAAAAACTCGCAGCGAATGCCTGGCCGATTCTGATTCCGCTCGGGGCGGAGGATCAACTTCGCGGACAACTCGACGTCATTAATCGAAAAGCGGTTATTTACACCGAGAACGACGTCATGGGTTCGACCTATCAAATCGAAGAGATTCCCGCGGAGCACGTCGCGATGGTGGATGCGGCTTACAACGATCTGGTCGAGCAGATTTCGAATCTTGATGACGAACTCGCTGAGCTGGTTTTGGAAGACAAACCGATCACGCCTGAGTTGCTCAAAGCAGGCATCCGCCGCCAGACGATCGCCAATCGGTTTGTTCCGGTGGTGGGTGGATCCGCATTCAAAAACAAAGGTGTTCAGTATTTGGTGGATGCGGTCATCGATTATTTACCCGGACCGATGGACATCCCGCCGACCAAAGGCATGGATCCCGATTCGCACGAGCCGATGGCTGCGCCGACGGATGACAACGGGAAGTTTTGCTCGCTTGCCTTCAAACTGTGGAGCGATCCATTCGTCGGAAAGCTGGTGTTTTTCCGCGTTTATTCCGGCACGCTGTCAAAGGGCGACACGGTTTACAATCCGCGCACGAATAAGCGCGAACGCATTTCGCGGTTGATCCAAATTCAGGCCGACAAACGCGAAGACATCGACACCTGCTATTCAGGCGACATCGCGGCGATCGTCGGCATCAAGAACATCACCACGGGCGACACGCTATGTGACGAGGATTTTCCGATCCTCCTCGAACCGCCCACGTTCCCCGATCCCGTTATCTCGATGGCCATTGAGCCGAAGACGAAGCTCGATCAGGAAAAAATGTCAATCGCGCTGCAACGGCTCGCAGAAGAAGATCCAACATTCCGGGTCTTCACCAACGAAGACACCGGCCAGACGATCATTGCCGGCATGGGCGAATTGCATTTGGAAATCATCAGGGACCGGATGTTTCGCGAATTCAAAGTCGATGCGAACGCGGGCAAACCGCAGATCGCGTATCGCGAAACGATCACTGCGCCGTCGACCGGTGAAGGCAAGCTCATCAAACAATCCGGCGGCCGCGGGCAATACGGTCACGTCATTGTCAATATCCGACCAGCGGAGCGCGGCAAAGGGCTGACGATTGAAAACAAGGTCGTCGGCGGAAACATTCCGAAGGAATACATCGCGCCATGTAAAAAGGGGATCGAAGAAGCGGTGCTCAACGGCGTCGTCGGTGGCTATCCCGTCATCGACGTCGAAGTGGACATCGTCGACGGCAGCTATCACGACGTGGATTCGAACGAACTCGCGTTCAAGCTGGCCGCAATTTTTGCGATGAAAGACGGCTTCAAAAAAGCGAAACCGATCCTGCTCGAGCCGATCATGAAGGTGGAGAATATCTGCCCCGACGAATTTCAAGGCGACATCATGGGCGACCTCAATCGGCGCCGTGGCCGGATCAGCAGCCTCGAGACGAAGATGGGTTTGACGACGATCAATGCCGAAGTTCCGCTCGCGGAGATGTTCGGTTACGCGACCGCGATCCGTTCACTCTCGAAAGGACGCTCCAGTTACTCGATGGAGCCGTCGCACTTCGAGCAGGTGCCCGCGCAGGTTTTGGCCGCTGTGATCGATCAAAAGGGCAAGGAATAACCAGGACGATTTTTATGACCAACGGCCAACGCATTCGCATCCGACTCAAAGCCTTTGATTTTCGCATGCTTGACGCATCGTCGGCGGAAATTGTCGAAACTGCCAAGCGCACCGGCGCGAAGGTGGCGGGGCCGATTCCGCTGCCGACCCGCATCGAGAAATTCACGGTGAACCGCTCGCCCCACGTGGACAAGAAATCGATGGATCAGTTCGAGATTCGCACGCACAAGCGCCTGCTCGACATCATTGAGCCGACCGCAAAAACCGTGGACGAACTCAAGAAACTCAATTTACCGGCGGGCGTGGACATCACGATCAAGATCTAACGCTGCGTCAACACCATGAGAATCGGACTTTTAGGAAAAAAAATCGGGATGACCCGCGTCTATGACGACAAGGGGCGCGCCACCGCCGTGACGGTCATCGATGTGAGCGACAATACGCGCTTGCAGTCGAAGACGATGGAGAGTGATGGCTACAGCGCGGTGCAAGTCGGCTATGACACGCAAAAAGAATCGCGCGTCAACGGAGCGGAACTGGCGCATTTCAAGAAAGCCGGTTCGGTGCCGAAGAAGTTTGTCCACGAGTTCCGCCTGGAAGACAGCGAGACGACCGACGAAGCGTTGAATCTCAAACCGACGCTCTTTCAAGCCGGCCAGCTCGTTGATGTGATTGGGCAGTCGAAGGGCAAAGGTTTTCAAGGCGTCGTGCGAAAGCATGGCATGCATGGCCAGCCCGAAACGCACGGCTCGATGATGCATCGCCGTAATGGCGCAATCGGCAACCGCTCCACGCCGGGGCGCGTGTGGAAAAACATGGGCATGCCTGGACACATGGGCGACGACCAGATCACCGTGCAGAATTTGAAAGTGCTGCAAGTGCGCGAGTCCGACAACGTGCTCTTGATCACCGGCGCAGTTCCAGGCCCGAAGGGCAGCTATGTGGTGGTGCGACCTGCGATCAAGCATCCGGTCGGCACCCTCGCCAAGGGGCCGCAGGAAAAAGCCGCCTCCTCCGCAGGCAAACCGGCATCGAAAACCGCGGGCAAAAAGAAGTAAATGAGCGCGAAAGTTTTAACCATTGAGGCGGCAAAAAAAGCGAATCTCGATTTGATCGAGAACGGCAAAGGGACGCAGGCGGTTCACGACGTGGTGATCGCGATGCGCGCGGCGCGGCGCAGCGGATCGGCCAGCGTGAAAACGAAGGCGACCGTCAGCGGGTCCGGTGCAAAACCATGGCGTCAAAAAGGAACCGGCCGTGCGCGCGCCGGCTACAAGTCGTCGCCGGTTTGGTCGGGCGGAGGCGTGGTTTTCGGTCCTCATCCCCGGGACTACACGAAAAAGGTTTCGAAACAGGTTCGTCGGCTTGCCTTGCGTAAGGTGCTCAGCGAGCGGATCAAAGCCGGCGATGTGCTCGTGACGGAGTCGTTCACGGTGACGGAACCGAAAACGAAGGCATTCGTGAAGCTTCTGGCAGATACCACGCAGGAACCGAAAACACTGATTGTCGGCACCTTCGACGATACGACTTACCTTGCCGCGCGAAATGTCCAGCCGACGTTGCTCGCGCGACCCGAGGACGTGAATACCGAGCAGCTTTTACATTACAAAAAAATCGTCGTGACCACTGAAGCGCTCGCGAAACTGGTGCAGAGGACGCAAAAATGAACGAGATTTACGACATCATTGACACCGTCCGGCTCACGGAAAAGAGCTCATTGCTCACGGAGAAGCACAACAAATACGTGTTCCGGGTGAACCCGCGCGCGAACAAACTGCAGATCAAAAAGGCGATCGAGAAGCTGTTTGGAAAAAAAGTAGCCGACGTGAACACCTGCAATTATCGCGGCAAGGAAAAGCGCGTCCGCGGTCCGCTCGGTCGCAAGCCGGATTGGAAAAAGGCCATCGTGACGCTCAAGGAAGGCGAGAAAATCGACCTCGCTTAGTTTATGGCACTCAAATCCTACCGCCCGTTAACGCCCGTCTCGCGCACGAAGCAGACGCCCGCCTTCGATGAAATCACGAAGTCGAAGCCCGAGAAGTCGCTCGTCGAACCGCTGAAGAAAACCGGTGGCCGCAACAACAACGGCCGAATGACTTCGCGCCACATTGGCGGCGGTCACAAGCAAAAATATCGGATCGTGGATTTCAAACGGCGCAAACGCGACATGGTCGCCGAGGTGCTCGCGATCGAATACGACCCGAACCGCAGCGCACGCATTGCTTTGATCCAATACACAGACGGCGAAAAGTTTTACATCCTGGCTCCAAACGGGCTCGGCGTCGGAGCAAAAGTGACGGCGGGCGAGAATGTCGCTCCGGAGCTCGGCAACGCGCTTCCGTTAAAGTCCATCCCGCTGGGCACGAGTATTCACAATGTCGAGTTGATCGCCGGCCGTGGCGGCCAGATTGCACGCAGCGCGGGGCAGCAGGTCATGCTCAACAACCGTGAAGCCGGTTACGCGCTCGTCAAAATGCCGAGCGGAGAAATTCGCCGGATCAACGAGAACTGTTACGCCACGATCGGCCAGGTCGGGAATATCGACCACATGAACGTCGTCAGCGGCAAGGCTGGACGGACGCGCTGGCAGGGTCGCCGGCCGCACGTTCGCGGCATGGTGATGAATCCGGTCGATCACCCAATGGGTGGCGGACAGGGCAAATCCAAGGGCGGCGGCGGACGCCATCATCCCGTCAGTCCGTGGGGGCAGCTGGCGAAAGGTTTCAAGACCCGCCGCAAACACAAGCAAAGCAGCACGTTCATCGTCGAGCGGCGCAAATCGAAGAAGAAAGTCAAGTAACGCAATCTATGGGCAGATCGTTAAAAAAAGGACCGTTCGTCGAGCAGCACCTGCTCGAGAAGATCGACAAGATGGAAGCCGGTGGCGTGAAGAAGCCGATCAAAACCTGGTCGCGCCGCAGCACGGTGACGCCGGATTTCGTCGGCCACACCTTCCTGGTCCACAACGGGAAAATTTTTCAGTCCGTGTTCGTCACCGAGAACATGGTCGGACACAAACTCGGCGAGTTTTCGCCGACCCGTGTCTTCAAGAAGCACGGCTCGCACACTGCGAAAGTAACGAAGTGATGTGAAATTTGGATTTTGGATCTTGGATTTTGGACTGGGAGCTGCATCGAGCCGCCGCCAGTCCGGAGCACGGATTCCGAAGTCAAAAATGTTAGCGCTGGCCGGATTCGGCGTCGCCTTGAGCGGCGCCCTTGCCGGTGAGCAAGTTGGTTCTTTGTCAGATTTAGATATTGAGTTCACGGAAGCGAAAATGACGCTTCAGAGCGTGACCGAGGAAAACTCGGCGCTGCGCGAGAGATTGCGCATGTCGCAGGAGCAGACCCGGTCATTGACTGAAAGCCTCGCGATCGCCAACAGCGAAGCCGAAGTATTCAAGCGCGAGAGTCGCGAGTTGAAGCTGCGCATGGAAGCCCTCGGGCTCGATGCGGGCGACAAGTCGAAGCTCGAACAGCGATTGTTGAAAGCGGTGAGCGACTTGAAGATCGTTCAGGACGAAAAGGACAAACTCGGCGACCAGCTCGTGCGCATGTCCGAAGCCGTCCTGCGGTTTTTGAAAACCGCGGTCAGCACCGATGCCGACGCGCGCCTGGCAGTGGAAACCGAGATGCGAGCGATGAATGAAGCAATGGGTTTGCCCAGCGCGCAGACGCCGGAAGCGGCGGCGGTTTCGGCGACGTTGACCGATGGAATGGTGATCAGCTTGAAAGAAGAATTTGCGCTGGTCGTGGCCAACCTCGGCAGCAAGCAGGGCGTGAAGATTGGAATGCCATTCCAGGTCTGGCGAGGTGACAACCTCGTGGGACATGTGCGGGTGGTGGACGTGCGCGAGAAAATCGCAGGCGCCGTGATTCAGGATCTAAGTTCGAACAAGGACAAAGTAAAAGTGGGTGACCGCCTTCGGGTGGATGCCCAGCAGTGAGATTTTAAAAAGAATGCAAGTAACATCGACATACAAATACGCGAAAATCTCCGCCTTCAAGGCGCGGGAAGTGACGCGTGAGATTCAGGGCCTGCCGGTTTCGGCGGCGCTGGATATCGTCGCGTTCAGCCCTAAAAAGGTGGCGGGACTTATCGCGAAAACCTTGAAAAGCGCGATTGCGAACGCGGAGAACAACAACGATTTGCGGGTTGAGACCCTCGTGGTCAAAGAGGCGACGGTCGGTGAAGGCCCGACATTGAAACGCATGATGACGCGAGCGCGCGGCAGCGGCAGCACCATCCGCAAGCGCACCAGCCACATCCGTATTGTTTTAACGGACGAGATCGAAATTAAAACTCGCGAATCGAGGAAGAAAGCCGCCGGCGGAAAGAAGTCGAAAAAGCCGGCCGCGAAAAAAACCGCACCGAAAAAGGAAACCGTAACAGCCGAAGCAGCGCCTGCCGCCGAGACTGAAAGCCAGGTCGCCGAATAAATTTATGGGTCAAAAAGTTAATCCAGTTGGTTTCCGCCTCGCGATCAATCACGATTGGCGTTCGCGTTGGTATGCCTCGCCGAAGGAGTTGCCCGATTTCCTGCATTCGGACATCAAGATTCGCGGTTACGTAAAGAAAAAGCTTCAGCTCGCTGCGGTCGCTAAAATCGTGATCGAACGCGCGTGGAACAGCCTGCGCGTAACCATTCACACGGCGCGTCCCGGCATTGTCATCGGACGCAAAGGCGCCGAGATAGAAAAAATGACGGCGGACATCTCGGCCATGGCCGGCGGCAAGCAGGTCAAGATCGACATTTTCGAAATCAAGACGCCGGAGCTCGATGCGCAACTCGTCGCCGAGAACGTCGCGTTGCAAATCGAGCGCCGGATCTCGTTTCGCCGCGCCATGAAAAAGGCCGTCCAGACCACGATGGATTTCGGTGCGCAAGGCATCAGGATTCGCGCGGCAGGCCGTCTTGGGGGCGCGGAAATATCGCGCGCGGAATGGTATCGCGAAGGCAAAATCCCGCTGCACACCTTGCGCCAGCCGATCGACTACGGCTTTGCAGAGGCGAACACCGTTTACGGGAAAATCGGAATCAAATGCTGGGTGGTCAAACCCGAGGAAGGCACTCCGGTTCCGGAACGTCCGGAACGCGAACGACGCGGTGCCCGCGGAGATCGCCCGCAAAGTGATCGTCCGCAACCTGCGCCCGAGCCATCAGCCGCCGCCCCTGAGCCGGCGGCTGCGACTGCATAATTTTTTAGGAGACTACGGCCATGCCATTAATGCCCAAACGCGTGAAGTATCGCAAGACCCAGCGGGGAAGCCGCAAGGGGAGCGCTTCGCGGAATATCAATATCGACTTCGGTGAATATGGGTTGCAGACGCTGGAGCGCGCGTGGATCACGAACATCCAGATCGAAGCGGCGCGCGTGGCCCTGACGCGCAATATGAAGCGCAAAGGCAAGCTGTGGATCCGCATTTTTCCCGATAAATCCGTGACCGCGCGACCGCCGGAAACCCGAATGGGCAAAGGCAAGGGCCAGCCCGAGCATTGGGTGGCGACGGTGCGGCCGGGCAACATTTTGTTCGAGCTCGATGGCGTGACGGAGACGGTCGCGCGCGAGTCGCTGCGACTTGCGGCCACGAAGCTCCCGATTCGCACGAAATTCATCACGCGCCATCACGCGACTGCTGTTTAAAATGAAAATCAAAGAAATCCGGGAATTGAGCGAACATGAGCTGCAGGCGCGCAAGCGCGAGCTGCGCCAGGAGAGCTTTCACCTGCGGTTGCAGCAGCAAAGCGGGCAGCTCGAAAAACCGAGCCAGATCAAGTCGATCCGCCGTGAAGTGGCGCGCGTCGAAACCGTGCTCACGCAGAAAAAACGCAAGGCCGAAGGAGCCTCCAAATCATGAGTGACACCATTACTGAAAAAGCCCCGGCGCCTGT
The DNA here is from genome assembly GCA_034667645.1 of Chthoniobacter sp. Classification (GTDB taxonomy): domain Bacteria; phylum Verrucomicrobiota; class Verrucomicrobiia; order Chthoniobacterales; family Chthoniobacteraceae; genus JAJPJG01. The sequence continues at coordinate 4,854 of JAXDQV010000096.1, read as the reverse complement.
GCGTTCCCTGCGCAAAACGCGAACGGGAGAAGTCGTCTCCGCGAGCATGGACAAAACCGTGGTGGTCAAGACCGTGACACGCGTGCCGCACGCGAAGTTTGGGAAGATCATGAAGCACGTGAAGAAATTCCATGTGCACGACGAGCGCAACGAGGCGCAGGTCGGCGACACCGTGACGATCATGGAGACGCGGCCTCTCTCGAAAACAAAACGCTGGCGGCTGGTTGAAATCCTCAAGCATTAGCACTACACTCCGCACCCTTTTTTATGCTCCAGATACGATCGAGATTAGACGTGGCCGACAATACCGGCGCGCGCATGGCCAAGATGATTGGCGTCATCGGCAAGCGCACGCTTATCGCGCATATCGGTGATGTGATCACGGCCCATGTCCGCGAGGCGTCCGCTGGCGGCACGGTAAAAAAAGGGGAAGTCGTCCGTGCAGTCGTCGTGCGCACCCGGCAGCCGATCAAACGCGAAGACGGCTCGTGCCTGCGCTTTGATCGCAATGCGATCGTGATCATCGACAAGGATTTGAATCCGCGCGGGACCCGCATCTTTGGTCCGGTTGCGCGCGAATTGCGTGAGAAGAATTTTATGAAAATCGTCTCGCTCGCGCCGGAGGTTCTGTGATGGCCAATCGCCCAAGATTTCACGTGAAAAAAGGCGACAACGTGGTCGTCGTTGCCGGCAACCACAAAGGGTCGTCTGGGAAAGTTTTGCAGGTGCTCGCCGCGAAAGAGCGGGTGCTCGTCGAAGGCGTTCGCCTGATCAAAAAGCACGAAAAAAAATCCCAGGACAATCCACAGGGCCGAATCGCCGAGCGCGAGGGCCCAATCCATATTTCAAATGTGAAACTGGTGGAGGCGACGCCTGAGCCAAAGAAAACGAAAGCGGAGAAGCCGAAGAAAAAAACGGCGAAGTAGCATATGGCAGTCGAACTTTACGAATTTTACAAATCGAGCGTGGTGCCTGCGTTGAAAGCGCAGCGCGGATATAAGAATCTCCACGAAGTGCCGCACGTGGAGAAAGTGGTGATCAACACCTGCGTCGGGTCGCAAACCGATGTCAAACAGGCGTTGGAAGACGCGAAAGAAGAGCTCGCGCTGATCAGTGGCCAGAAGCCCGCTGAGACGCGCTCGAAAAAGAGCATCGCCAATTTCAAGCTCCGCGAGGAACAGCCGATCGGCGCAAAAGTCACACTTCGTGGCGCGCGCATGTATGAGTTTCTGGAGCGTCTGATCAAGGCCGCACTGCCACGCATCCGCGATTTTCGCGGGGTGTCACCGCGAGCTTTCGACGGCAACGGGAACTACACCCTCGGTGTCTCTGACCAGTCCATTTTTCCCGAAGTGGAGCTCGACAAAATCAAGCGCAACATCGGTTTCGACGTGACGATCGTCACGAGCGCAAAAAACAACGAAGAAGCCAAGGCGCTGCTCACGGAACTGGGCATGCCATTTAGCGACAAGCCGAAAAAGGTGCCAGCGGCAGCCGCAGCTTAAGCCAGTTCATTTCTCATGAGCCAAATGTCCGATCCCATCGCCGATTTCCTCACGCGTCTCCGCAACTCCGGCGGCGCGCTCAAATCGGAAGTTCTCGCGCCCTATTCGAAAATCAAAGCCGAGATCGCACGCATCTTGAAACAGGAAGGTTATATCTCGGGTTACGAAGTCGATACCACGGGCGACCATCCGCAGATCAAAGTGCAGATCAAACTGGCGAACCGAAGCTCGGCGATCACCGGTTTGAAACGGGTCAGTAAACCCGGCCTGCGCCGCTACGTCGGGGCCAAGGATGTGCCGCGCGTGCTCGGCGGAATGGGCATTGCCATTTTATCCACCCCGCGCGGCCTGCTGACCGGCCGGGAAGCCAAGAAGCACAATGTCGGCGGGGAGTTGCTCGCCTACGTCTGGTAAAACGGAGTTAAACATATGTCGCGTATTGGAAAAAAACCGATCGAGCTGCCCGCGCAGGTGAAGCTCAATATCTCCGGCGCAGGCGCCGTGAATGTCGAAGGCCCGAAAGGCAAACTGGCCTGGACCTTGCCCAAGCAGATCAAGGCACGAATCGACGGCAAAAACGTGGTCGTCGAGCGTGGCGACGAGACGCGGCAGGTGCGCGCCTTGCACGGTTTGTCGCGTGCGCTGATTTCCAACATGGTGACCGGCGTCTCCACCGGCTTCATGAAGGATTTGGAAATCCAGGGCGTCGGCTTCAAAGCCGCCGTTCAGGGCAAAGTGCTCAATCTCAGCCTCGGCTTTTCCCATCCGATTTTGTTCCCGATTCCCGAAGGCATCAAAATCACCGTCGCGGACAACACGAAAATCAAGGTCGAAGGGATCGACAAACATTTGGTCGGCCAGGTCGCTGCGGACATCCGCGGCTACTATCCGCCTGAGCCCTACAAGGGCAAGGGTGTGCGCTACGCCGGCGAGCAAATCATTCGCAAGGAAGGCAAGACGGTCCAGTAACTCGCCATGTCAAAGAAACTCAATTCCACCAAGATCCGCCACACGCGCCTGCGGAAACGCATCAGCGGCACGACGGAGCGCCCGCGACTCGCCGTCCACTTTTCCGGCAAGAACATTTACGCGCAGATCATCGATGACACTGCCGGAGCGACGCTTGCGGCGGCGAACACGACGGAGGCCGATTTTCGGACCGCCAAAACAACCCGCGCAAACAAGGCGACGGCGGAACAAATCGGCAAGGCTCTTGCGGAACGGGCAAAAGCGAAAAAGGTGGTCAAAGTGGTCTTCGACCGGGGCGGCTTTTTATATCACGGCAAAGTGAAAGCGCTCGCCGACGCGGCGCGTGCGGGCGGACTCGACTTTTAAATTATGGCTGATCATCAACAACGAAATCGCGGCCCTCGCAGAGACCGCAACCAAGAGCAGGCGGACAAGTCGGGCTTGACCGAAAAGGTCGTGTTCATCAACCGCTGCGCGAAGGTTGTCAAAGGCGGCCGCCGTTTCAGCTTTAGCGCCTTGATTGTTACGGGCGACAAAGACGGCAAAGTCGGTTGCGGATTTGGAAAAGCGAACGAAGTCTCAGAAGCCATTCGCAAGGCGTCGGAGTCCGCGAAAAAGGCAATGACTAAAGTGGCCCGGCGCGAGAATACCATTCCGCATGAAGTGATCGGAGAATTCGGCGGCGGACGCGTTTTGCTAAAACCGGCCTCGCCTGGAACCGGCGTGATCGCAGGTGGCGGGGTGCGGGCGGTGATCGAGGCGGCGGGCATTCGTGACGTGCTCGCGAAGTCGCTCGGATCCAGCAATCACGCGAACGTGGTGAAAGCCACGATTGAGGCGCTCTTACAGCTCCGTCAGCGCGACGAGATTTTCAAGACGCGGGGCAAGGCAATCCCGGCGACCAACGGCCACGCAGCTTAGTTATGAACTTACACACACTCAAACCCCGCCCCGGCGCGAAGCATCGCACGAAGCGACTCGGCCAGGGCGAAAGCTCGGGCAAGGGAAAAACCAGCGGCAAAGGCCACAAAGGGCAGAAGGCCCGTTCGGGCGGCTCCATTCGTCTCGGCTTTGAAGGCGGCCAGATGCCGCTGATCCGCCGTTTGCCAAAGCGTGGTTTCAACAACGCTCGCTTTCACAAGAATTACGCGATCGTCAATCTACGCGACCTCGAGTCCTTCGAGAACGGCGCCACGATCAATGAGGCGACTTTGCTGGAAGCGAATCTGATCCGGGGCAAATACGTCGGCGTGAAAATACTCGGGACCGGTGAACTTACGAAAAAACTCACGATTACCGCTGACAAAATCAGTGCGAGCGCGCGGGGAAAAATCGAGAAGGCCGGCGGCACGATTTCGTCGCCTGTGGCAGAGCAGAAGTAATCATCGTCCTCGATGATCTCTGCTTTCACGAATACGTTCAAAATTCCGGAGCTCCGGAGCCGCGTTCTTTTCACGCTGATCATGCTCGTGATCGTGCGCGTGGGCGCCGCGATCACGTGTCCGGGCGTGAATGCGATGGTGTTGCGCCAATGGTTTCTGAGCGAAGTCAACACGCAGACTGGAGGCGGTGTGGCGGCGTTGTTCAATCTGTTCAGCGGCGGCGCACTGGAGAACTGCGCCGTGTTCTCGCTCGGCGTCATGCCCTACATCAGCGCCTCCATCATGCTGCAGTTGCTCACCGCCGTAATCCCGCAGCTCGGCAAGCTCGCGAAGGAAGACGGTGGAAGGCAGAAGATCATGCAATACACGCGCTACGCGACGATCGCGTTGTGCCTGTTTCAAGGTTATTTGCTCGCGAAGTCGTTCGAGTTCCCAAAGCAGAATCCTTTTCTGCAAGGCATTGATCAAACGATCGCCCGCCTCGGGATTCCCCTCGTCGCACATCAAGGACTTGGCTTTGAGCTTTTGACCGTTCTCACGCTCACGGCCGGAACGCTTTTGCTCATGTGGATCGGCGATCAGATCACCGACCGGGGAATCGGCAATGGCATGTCGCTGATTATCAGTGTCGGCATTGTCGCCCGCCTCCCTGCCGCCTTGATCCAGGCATGGAAAACGTTCGTGCCGGCGGCCGGGCAAAGCAGTCAGGTGAACCCGATGGTGCTCGTCCTGATGATCGCGTTTCTCGTCCTGGTCATCGCCGCGGTCATCTGTGTCACGCAGGCCCAGCGAAAAATATCAGTGCAATATGCAAAGCGCGTCGTCGGGCGGAAGGTGTATGGCGGGCAGACGCAATACATGCCGCTGAAGGTGAATTATGCGGGCGTAATGCCGATTATTTTCGCGCAGGCACTACTGATTTTCCCTTCCACGATTGTGAACATGGCGTTCAAGCAATCCGCGACAGCCAATAAGATCGCCGGGATGCTGACGCAGGG
>JAXDQV010000095.1:0-5354 GCA_034667645.1 Chthoniobacter sp. | reverse complement strand
CGCCCGCCATCCGCAGCGTGGATGGCGTGGCGTATTACAACTCGGGCGACTGGGTCGAGAGCTGCTCCGTGCTGCTTGAGGATCAGGAGGGGAACATCGAGCTGCTCACCAATCTGCATTTGCAACCCGAGCTCCCGCCGCCGTTGTCCGCTTTGGAGTCGGAGCCAGAACTGATCGGATCAGTGGCGTTACACATAACCGACGGCGTGCAGCTTGCGCGTGAGGTCTGACTGTCGCGCTAGTCGCTCGGCATAAAGGTCCGCGACTTTTTTATCCGGCGTGCACCGCGTCTCTTCATCAAGCGTCACGAGGCGGTTTGCGAGGGCTCGCAACGGAATGGCACGGCCGTTGATGTTCTCATGGGCCCACCATGACTGAATGGCGGCGCCGAGCGCCGCTCCCTCGCTCGACTTCAAACAAACCGTCGGCACGTTGAAAATATCGGCGCAGATTTGCCGCCACGCCGCGCTTTTGCTGCCGCCGCCGGTGAGGCGGATTTCCGCAGGTGTGAGCCCGAGATTGCGAAAACGCTTCAGTCCATATGCAAGGCCGAGCGTGACACCTTCAACCGTCGCGCGGGCGAGGTGCTCGCGGGTCATGTTGCTGGTGGTCAATCCGTGCAAAACACCCGTGCCGTGCGGCAGGTTCGGTGTGCGCTCACCGTTGAGATACGGCAGGAACATCAGGCCGTCCGCGCCTGCGGGAGCGTTGCGCACGCCAGCCTCGAGTTGCGCATGGTCCCATTCAAAAAGTGCGCGCACCCGTTCGGTCGCGACCGTCACGTTCATCGTGCAAATCAGCGGCAGCCATGCATCCGTGCTGTCGCAAAACGCCGCCACTTCTCCTTCGGGATCGATGACCGGTTTTTCCGAATAGGAATACAAGGTGCCCGAAGTGCCGAGGCTCACGGTCAGGACACCGGGCGCGATGTTTCCCGTGCCGATCGCGCCCATCATATTGTCGCCGCCACCGGCGCTGACGATGAGACTTTTTTCGAGACCCCATTGCTCGCGAAGCTTTTCCCTGAGCAGGCCGGCCGGCGCCCGCGACGTTTCCGGATGTGGCATATAATTGATCAAATCGGGATCGATGAAATCAAAGATGGGACGGCACCAGGACCGCGTTTTGACGTCCATAAGCCCGGTTCCGGAGGCGTCGCCAAACTCCATTCGCTTCTCGCCGGTCAGCCAGAAATTCAGAAAATCATGCGGTAGTAGGAAGCAATTCACAGCGGCGTAATTCGCCGACTCGTTTTGTTTCAACCACAGGATCTTTGGCGCCGTGTATCCCGGGAGGATGGCATTGCCGGTCAGTTCGATCAGACCTTTCGTGCCGCCAAACTCCGCGGCGAATTGCTCGCATTGTTCGGTGGTCGAGGTGTCGCACCAGAGTTTTGCCGGGCGCACCGGCTCGTTTTCTTTATTGAGCACGACGAGGCCGTGCTGCTGCCCGCTCACGCCCATGGCCGCCACTTCATTCTTGCGCGCACCGAGCTGTGCGAGGCATTCGCGGACGGTATCGTCCACGGCGTTGATCCAGACATGCGGATCCTGCTCCAGATGGCCGGGAGGCAGGCCCGGGATCATTTCATAACTGCGCTGGGAGGAGGCGAGGATGACGCCGGTCTCGAGGTCGAGAACGATGGTCTTCGTGCTTTGAGTGCCACTGTCGATGCCAAGCGTGAGCATATTGGGGTTGCAGAGTAGAGGGTTTCAGATTTCAGATTAAAAGGCGGTCGCTCTCCATGTGGCGAGCGAAGTCCAAACTGCAATCCTTTATCTGAAATCCGCAATGGTGAAACGGCTTCTGCACACACGTTATCGCGTGCACGATCTCGAAAAGACGGTTTCTTTTTACAAAGATGTGCTCGGTCTCGAGGAAGTGGCGCGCCACACGTCCGGGCGTGGATCGCAGCTGGTTTTTCTGAAAACTCCCGGCAGCGAGGAGGAAATCGAAATCTGCAAGTTTGACGAGAGCGGTCCCGTGCAGGTGGGGCCGGATCTGACGCACCTCGCGTTTGAAGTCGAAGACATGGATGCATTCGAAAAGCACAGCGCGGCAAAAGGCTTCCCGCTCAGCGACGGGCCGCATCGAAGTGAAGACGGCACCGTGATCGGCTTCGTGGACGCGCCGGAAGGTTACGAAATCGAGTTGATCCAGAATCCACAGTGAGCTGCGCCTCGATGAAGATTCCGGAATTTTTGTGCAATGGACTTTGACTGGCTGGATGCGCCCTTCGACTTGCGCAAAGTCACGCCGCGGGAGATCGAGGAGTCGTTTGAAGATCCCTTCAGTCTCCGCATCATGCCGGATCAGGCCGGTGAGGAAGCTCGCTATTTTAATCTCGGCAAATCCGTGACTGATCGCCGCCTTTTCTCCGTGTTTTGGACGGACGGAAAAAAATATCGAGTGATCTTATCGCGAGAGATGACGCCGGAAGAGGCTCTTTTTTACGACCGGAAGAATTTGGAATTTGCCTCATGAAAAAAATCATGACTTGGGCGGAACTCCCCGTTTTCGCTTCGGAGGACGCAGAGGCGCAGTTCTGGGGAGATGCGCAACTCGACGTGCGGCTCATGAATGGCTCGCTGCTGAAGGCCGATACGCGGGAATCCACGACGATCACGGTGCGATTTGATCCGCGCATGCTCGGTCGGATCAAACGCGTCGCACGTTCGCGGTATCTGAATTATCAGAGCATGATCAAGCAGTGGCTCGCCGAGCGCCTCGAAAAGGAGCTTTAAGTCCCGGCTTCGCCGCGGTTCACGAGCGGAGGAGTTTGAGCAAGTTTCCGCGCTTCTGTTTCACCTGATCCATCGTGCACTGGCTCGGATCTTTATCTGGGCGCCACCGCAGCACTTTGGTTCCATGGCGGAACCGGCCTCCGGTAAAATGATCGTAGCTAACCTCGACGACGAGCTCCGGCGCGAGCGGGTGCCATTCTTTGGCTTCGCCTCCATTCCACCGGCTCGGGCCACCCGGCGCGCTGCCCGTAAAGCCGGGCGACTGGATGAGCGGTTCCAGTTTGCGTGCGAGCGCCGCGCGTTCCACGGCCTTAAATCCGGATGAAAAGCCAACGTGATCGAGTTTTCCGCGCTTATTGTAAAGACCAAGCAGGAGGGAGCCGACGACCTTCTTTCCCGTGGCGTAACGAAAACCTCCGAGGACGCAGTCCGCGCTGCGATGGGTTTTGACTTTCTGCATTCCGGTCCGGTCTCCGGAGCGGTAGGAAAAATCGAGTCGCTTCGCGATGATGCCGTCGAGAATCGAGCCGACGCTGCCGAGCCATTTTTCCGCACCGGCCAGCTCGCTGGTGGCGGGAGAAAGCCGGATGCTGTCGGTTCCACCTAATGCGGTTGAGGCAAATTTCTCGAGCCTTTTCCGCCTCTCGCTCAGTGGGATTTCAACGAGCGATCCGCCACGGCCGTCAACGAGCAGATCGAACACGATGAAAAGGGCGGGAGTCTGGGCGGCGAGCTTTTTCACCCGGCTGGCGGCGGGATGCAATCGGGCGAGCAAATCATCGAAGGAGAACGTGGTGCCGCTGGGCACGACGATTTCTCCATCCAGCACGAATCGCGGCGCGCGGACCGAGAGAACAGCCTCCACGAGTTCCGGAAAATAACGCGCGAGCGGTTGGCAGGACTTGGATTGCAGTTCGACGTTCGCCCCGTCGCGAAAGGCGAGGCAGCGAAAGCCGTCCCATTTCGGCTCGTATTGCCATTCGTTGCCGCGGGGGATTTCTCTCACCGACTCTGCTTCCATCGGTGGAAACGGAGGCATGATCGGCAGTGGCATCACTATCCTTTCGCACCTCCGATCGCTCGCAGATGCCCGCCCGCTCCACCCTCAACAATCCCGCCGGGTGCGAATGGTTTGCGATGAGCGATCCGAAAAAATGGGAGGTGGTGATCGTCGGCGCTGGGATGGCGGGTCTGTCCGCGGGCATTTACCTCGGGCGGGCACAGCGCGATGCGCTCATCGTGAGTGCGGGAAACTCCATGGCGGCTTGGGAACCCGATGTGCAAAACTATCTCGGTTTTCCTGACGGAATTGCTGGTGAAAAACTTCTCGCTCGTGGCCGGCAGCAGGCCGGGCGCTACGGCATCAGTTTTGCAGAAGCGGAAATCGACTCCGTCACCCTCGAAGACGGAAGCTTTCTTTTGAAAGGCAAAACGAAGCAGCTTCGCGCGCGCAAGGTTTTGCTGGCGACCGGGATATTTCACCTGCCCCCCGAGATTCCGGGCGTAAAGGATTGCCTCGGGCACTCGATGTTTTTTTGCAAGGATTGCGACGGCTACCGTCTCCAGGGAAAACGGATCGCCATTTTCGGCGCCAATAATGAGGCGGTCGAATATGCGCTCGGGATGCTGCATTACTCGGCCTGCGTGCTCATCGCCTTGCACGGCCGCGAGCCGACGTGGTCAGCGCAGCATGCCGACTGGCTGAGAGAATACGAAATTCCGGTTTATCCGCAGAAAATCTCGGATGTCGATCGGGATGGCTGCAAGCTTCTGGGGCTAAAATTTGCCGGCAGCGATCATGTCGCAGTGGACGCGCTTTTCACGACGCGCGGCGACATTTTCTACAACGAACTGGCCAAAACGGCTGGCGCGGCGATTGACGAAAAAACCGGGGAAATTTGCACCAACGACTGCCTGATGACGAGCGTCCCCGGGCTGTATGCCGCCGGATGTGTGACGGCTGCGAATTGCCAGATGATCATCGCAGCGGGTCAGGGAGCGATCGCGGCGCAGGCGATCAACCGCGCTCTTTTCGAGGAAAGTCTGCGGGACCATGGATTGCGCCGGCATCGGGACCGGCAGATCCGCGAAGAGGAAACCACTCCCCACGTGGTGACGCCGGATGGAAATGCGGAGCGCTGGAGCGGGTGACGAGACTCGAACTCGCGACGTCTACCTTGGCAAGGTAGTGCTCTACCAACTGAGCTACACCCGCATAAAAACGCGGTTCGCCGCAAGGCGAACGGCTCGAAAAATAGGCAAAGCGTTTTTCGTTGCAAGAGTTTTTCTTTTCGCTAAAAGGTGCGCGGTCGGGAAACGGCAGAGGAAGACCTGTCCAGCGCTTGGATTCAGATCGGATAGCTATTGATTTTATAGTAAATCGCTTGACATGTGGGCGACCTTTAAAGAAAGTGCGCGCCAATAGCTCCGGCCAGACATGGCTGGAACGGGGAAAGGGAAATTTTGAGTCAAAAAGAAGAAACTTGTCTTACAGATAGTGCCACTGCTTTTGCCACGGGCTTGGGGTTTGACGCCCCACGCGGGCAGGAGACGTCCGCACTCCCATGGGCGAGTAGGTGCGATCGCACGCTGCCAGAGCGGTTTGTAATC
>JAXDQV010000094.1:0-6065 GCA_034667645.1 Chthoniobacter sp. | reverse complement strand
TGGAGGGCGCGCGGAACGAACTTGTCGATCTCGAGGGCCTTTCCGACGACGAACTCAAAAAGCTCGAAGCGCAATTTTCGCGCATTCGGGAGCGGGCGACGAATGCCAAAACGAAATCCGCTGCGAGCGGGGCTGCAACCCAGGCCAAGGCCGAGCTCGCTGAAAGAGGGATAAGCTAAACGCCCGTCAGGCGGACGGGAACACCACGCTCCGCAAGAAAGTTTTTCACGTCCGCGACCGTAAATTCGCCGAAATGAAAAATGCTCGCGGCGAGCACCGCGTCCGCTTTTCCGAACTCCAGCACGTCTGCCAAATGCGACAATTTCCCGGCTCCGCCACTCGCGACGACTGGAATTCCCACGGCCTCGCTGACCCGGCGCGTGATTTCGATGTCGAATCCAGCTTTCGTGCCGTCGGCATCGATGCTGTTGAGCACGATTTCGCCCGCCCCGAGCTTCTCTGCCCGCAGCGCCCAGGCGAGTGCTTCCAGGCCAGTCGCTGTGCGACCGCCGTGCGAGAAAACCTCCCAGCGGTCAGGCGCCGTCTTTTTACAATCGATGGATACCACGATGCACTGGCTGCCGAACCGCTCCGCGCCGCGAGTAATGAGCTCCGGAGTCGCGAGCGCCGATGAGTTGATGCTCGTTTTGTCGGCCCCGGCCTTCAGCATTGCCCCCATGTCCTCGACGGTGCGAATGCCGCCGCCGACGGTCAGCGGCATGAAGCATTGATCGGCCGTGCGTTCGATCACGTCGATCATCGAGGTCCGGCCGTGTGCCGTGGCGGTGATGTCGAAAAAGACCATCTCATCCGCGCCCTGACGATCATAGCGGGTTGCGAGTTCCACCGGGTCGCCGACGTCTCGAAGTTCCCCGGCTTCAGCTTTTCCAAACTGCACGCCGCGAGTGACTTTGCCATTATGAACATCGAGGCAGGGAATGACGCGTTTGATCAACATAGGCTGCTTTTGGTTCTAAATTAGCCATATCCCTGCAAATACGGCCACGAAAATGTCTTTTTGTTACCGTGTATGAAATATTTTTGTTGACTGCTGGGAATCGTTGGTTACTCTCCGCGCCCTTTGCAGGATCAGTCAACCAACCGAAAAAACGATAAGGCAAATATGGCCAAAACCAACTCAGGAAAATCTCGAAAAAACGGAACTGGAGCCGCTGCCAAGCGCTCCACAGCCTTCAGTTTGTCCACGGACCCCCTCGTGAACGCAACAGCAGAGGAAGACGTTCACAAATACGAAGCGACGCGCGAGCCGGTTGAAACTCCCGCTTTTGAAGACCTCGGGGAGCTTCCGCAAAGCTATGGTCAGCCCACCCTCTTTCTGATCGCCCGCGACCCGCATTGGCTCTTTTCGTATTGGGATTTCGACGCGAAAGCGTTTCCCACGGCGGAGTTTTTCCTGAAAATCTTCACCGCGGACGGCGCCGAGGAGTCCAGCATCGAGATCAATCCGGAAGCCAAAAACTGGTATGTTCCGGTGACGAAACCGGGCGAGACCTATTACGCGCAGATTGGCTATTTCAAAGGCAAGTCGTGGGAGCTGGTCGCGCAATCCGAGCGCGCGTTGGTCCCGGCCGATTCCGTGGCCGAGGAAGCGCAGTCCACGTTTGCGACGGTGCCATTCCACCTCACTTTCCAACGCCTGCTCGAGATGGTGAAGAGCAGCATGCATAAGGGAGAAACGCTCATCGAAGCGCTGGCCCGCTTGCAGGGAGACGGTCGCAAGGCCGTCTTCGGCGGGAGCGTTGCGGGTTGGACGGACGAGCAGCGCCAGGTGCTGGCGGCTCTCTTTGGCAAGGAACTCGTCGATCGCCTGGGCATGAGCTCGGAGAGCATCGACCAGATTCTGCGCCAGGAGTTGCTCGAGAAGCTGAACACCGAAAGCGCGAGCGGGATTGTCAGCCAGGCGCGCTTTGCGGAACTGGCCGCGCCGGGCGAGAGCAGTCTGTTCAGCGGCGTCTTTGGCGCCCTGGCGGAAGCGGCGTGGGGATCCGAAGTCAGCAGCTGGTTCAGCGCGATCGGATCGAGCTGGAGCGCACAGCCCTTCGGTGAGCAGCCGCGGGAGTTTTTCATGCATGTGAATGCCGAGGTCATCTTTTACGGTGGCACGCATCCCGACGCGAAGGTCTGGATCGATGGAAAACAGATCGCGCTCAATGCCGACGGGTCATTCCGGTTCCACTTCAAGTTTCCGGACGGGAACTACGAAATCCCGATCGTCGCGCAGTCGCCCGATGGGGTCGAAGAACGGTCCGCTTCGCTCACCTTTGAGCGCGCCACGGCGCGAAAGGGTGAAGTCGGTGCGACCGCGCAGCCGCAAAAGCTCACGACGCCGATGGGCCAGCGGAGCTAACGCCGGACTCGTTCACAAAGTTTGAAAAGCGCGCGAGGGAAACTTCGCGCGCTTTTTCGTGCCTTCCCAAGTCGCGCCGGCGTTTGCTCGATTGCTCCCGCGGCTTCCTCGACTCCCCGCGCGGTTAGCTCAACCAGCGGCGCAACTGGCTCGATCGACGACGCAGCTTCCTCGACCAACGGCGCCGTTTCGTTGACCGACGGCGTGGCTTCCCCGACTGAAGAAGCGGCGTTGTCGACTGAAGATGCGACTTCGTTGACTGAAGGAGCGGCGTTGTCGACTGAAGATGTGGCTTCGTTGATTGAAGATGGGGCCTTGTTGACTGAAGATGCAGCTTTGTTGACTGAAGATGCGGCTTCTTCAGTCGAGGAAGCGGCTTTGTGAGTCGACAAAAGGGCGCGTTTTAGCCAGTTTGCGGCCCGTTTACTCTGTAGAACCCTGAAACCAGCCATTTCCCACCGCCCATGAGCAAAGCCCGCCTCGAACTCTCCAGACTCACCGACGACGACGTCATCACCCTCGGCCGCACCGTCGCGCGGGGGATTGAAGGCAACGCCTCCTTCCCCGCGCCGCCGGTGGCGACCGCGGCGCTCAACGGCCTGGCCGAGGCGATGAGCGACCGGTTGCAGGAGCGCGCCGACCTTTTGACCCTGGTCCAGACCAAGACCCTCGACATCCGCAACGCCCGCACCGCCCTCGAGGCGGCGCTGCGCCAGGACGCCGATTATGTGGACACGGCCAGCGGCGGCGATGCCGAGAAAATCCGTTCCGCCGGGATGCGCGTCGCCGAGGATCCGACGCCGGTCGGCGGCATGCCGAAAGTCACGCGGCTGGCCGCCACGGCGGGCGACGGCGACGGCGAGGTGGACCTGCATTGGGACCCGGTGCGGCGTGGGCTCAAGAGCTACGTGATCGAGCGCACCGCCGATGCCGCCGGCCAGACGGGCTGGGGCAACACGCAGATCGCGACCAAAAGCCGCGCCGAGGTGAACGGGCTGCAAAGCGGCAGCCGTCACTGGTTCCGCGTCGCCGCCATCGGCTCCGCCGGCCAGGGGCCCTGGAGCGACCCCGCGACGAAGGTCGCGCCGTGAGGGGGCGTGCCGACTTTCCGAAATAGGCGAAAGAATGTTCGTCTTAAAAGGCGAACGTTTGTCTAATTTGTAGTTCGGCGACATTCACGCGTTTCTCTAAAGCATGCTCGTTCCTGCCTCAGATCAGCACGGCTCACCTATAGTGCCGTTCATCGTAGCAGCGGTTCTAGTCGGGCTCCTTGCTTGGCATTCTCACGATTTGGCGTCCACGGATGGGCGTTACCGCGTCGTGCGTAGTCCTTCCGTCGGCAGTCGTCGGCATTGCCGTGTGGTTCGCGGCAGTTAGTTGGGACATACCGAGCGGGTTGTTCATCGCCTCCATTCCTTGCGTCGCTTTTTTCCTCGCCGCGGTGGCAGCTCTCATCTGCATCGCATTGCCCGGCTACCTGATTCGGACTCTCATTTCGCGCGGTCACTTCACATTAACTGATAGGGGTCGACGTCCACGGTGACGGTGACGTCTTCGGGGAAGGTCAACCCGTCGAGCACCGTGCGCAGCATGCGGGAGAGCTTCGCGATGGCCCGGGTGCGCAGCATGATGTGAAAGCGGAAATTGCCGTGTGATTTCGCGAGCGGCGCGGGGACCGGTTCGCTGATGAGCGTGCCGGCCGGTAGCGCCTCGCCGAGGCGGCGCGCGAGCGTGTCGGCGGAGAAGCGCGCTTTCACCTCGTGCGGCGAACGGATCGCGACCAGGGCGACGTGCAAGAACGGCGGGAACTTTCCCTGTTTGCGAAAGTCCGTCTCCTGCTGCCAGAAGCCCTCGAAATCGTGGTGCCGCGCAAATTGGATCGCGGGATGAAACGGCGTGAAGCTTTGCACGAACACCTCCCCATCCACGTCGCCGCGGCCCGCGCGCCCGGCGACCTGGGTCAGCAGTTGGAACGTCCGCTCTCCCGCGCGGAAGTCCGGAATGTGCAGCCCCAGATCGGCGTTGATGATGCCGACCAGCGTCACATTCGGAAAGTGCAGCCCTTTGGCGATCATCTGCGTGCCGACGAGGATGTCGATTTTCCCGCTGCGAAAGGCGTGCAGCGTTTCGCGATAAGCATCCTTGCGCGACATCGTGTCGGCGTCCATGCGCCGCGTCACCGCCTCGGGAAAAAACCGGGCAACCGCTTCCTCGACGCGCTCGGTGCCGGTCCCGGAGTATTTAATTTTCGGATCGGCGCAGTCCGGACATTTCACCGGAGCGACTGCGGTATGTCCGCAGATGTGGCAGACGAGGCGGCTCGAGGTGCGATGGAAAGTGAGCGAGAGCGAGCAGTTCGGGCACTCGCAGACGTAGCCGCATTGCGCGCAGATGAGCGACGTGGAAAAGCCGCGTCGGTTTAAAAACAAAATCGATTGCTCGCGTTTTGCCAGGCGCTCCCGAATCGCCGCGCAAAGGCGGTCGGAAAGCACCGTAGGCGCCTTCTGTTTCGTCGATTCCAGACGCATATCCATGATCCGGATGAAGGGCATCTTTTGTGAATCAACCCGCTGGGTGAGGTGCAGCAGCTCGTATTTTCCGGTCTGCGCGTTGTGGTAGCTCTCGATCGAGGGCGTCGCGCTGCCGAGGACGATCGCGCAGTTTTCCATCCGCGCGCGCATCACCGCCACGTCGCGCGCGTGATAGCGTGGAGAGTCCTCCTGTTTATACGAAGTCTCATGCTCCTCATCCACGATGATCAGGCCGGGATTGGCGATCGGCGCAAACACGGCGCTCCGCGCTCCGATGACGATCCGCGCGCGCCCGTCGTTGATCTTGTGCCATTCGTCATGCCGCTCGCCTTGGGAAAGATGGCTGTGCAAGACCGCGACCTCTTTTTGCGTGGCGGCAAAGCGGGACTTGAATCGCTCGACGGTTTGCGGAGTCAGAGAAATCTCCGGCACGAGGACGATCGCCGTTCTGCCAAGCTCGAGCGCATGATGGATCGCCTGCAAATAGATTTCCGTTTTCCCGCTGCCGGTCACGCCATGAAGCAGGATTGGCTTTGGGGCATCCGCATGCAGCGCGGCCACGACGCGGTCGAAGGCGACTTTTTGCTCGTCGTTCAAAACGAGCCGGTCTGCCTGGAGAAAAGTCTCCGTGCCGTGCGGGTCGCGCTCGACCTTTCCGTCTTCGATCACGACGAAACCGCGGGCGGCGAGTTGCTCGGCCGCCTGTCTTCCGCCAGGAATTTCCGCCACCGCAACCGGATCCGCGGCAGCTTTCAAGGTTGCCAAGACCTCCGCTTGTTTCGGCGCGAGCCGTGCCAGTTGCGCGATTTCCTCTTCGCCGACCTTCCGGACGAGGCGGACGAATTTTTGCGATTTGTGACCGGCATCGCCGCGTCGCACCGCCTGCGGCAAAATGCTTCGCAGCGCCGCTTCGACCGAGCAGCAATAATACTCTGCGACCCAATAGCCCAGCCGGATGAGGAGCGGACTGACAAGCGGTCTCGAGCCAATCACCTCGCTGATTTCCCGCACTCCGCTGGCGGCGGTTTCGTCGAGCAGCTCAATCACCGTGGCGAGCAGCAGCCGCATCCGAACCGGAACGCGGACGCGAGAGCCGACTTCGATTTTTTCCCGGAAGAGCTCGGGGATTGCGTAGTCAAACGCCTGGCCTCCACTTTGATCGACGA
>JAXDQV010000093.1:0-3509 GCA_034667645.1 Chthoniobacter sp. | reverse complement strand
CCGTGCGCGTCCGCCGCGACGACTTGCTGACGCTGCAGGTGGACGGCACAAAAGGAAGCGCCGTCGCCGGTTTGCGCGATTGCGTGGCTCAGCACGCGAGCGCGACGCCGCGGCCGACCTGGAATCCCGACATCGACAGCCCGATCAACTTTTTCGACAACTGGAGCCGCGTCCCAAACTATCAGATTTTCGACAACGCCTTCAAAATCCAATGGGAACTGTTTCTAAGGCACGTTGTTCTGGACGAGCCATGGCCCTGGACTCTCCTGGAAGGAGCGAAAGGCGTGCAACTCGCCGAGAAAGGTCTGGAAAGCTGGGAGAAGCGCCGTTGGGTCGAGCTCCCGGACTTAAAAGCGTAACAGGATTTCAGCGTGCTCTGACACGCCGACGGTTAGGCAGTCTTCCTTTCACTTAACGGCAGAAGGGCCCGCGGGCGCCAGCGCATGCATTTGGCTGCCGGCGAGCAGGAAAGCGCCCAGGCCGAAATCATCAAAATCCGGAGTGGCGTCGTAACCGACGGGTTGCCCATCTGCGGGCTTTGAACCAGTTCCCTGCACATAACCGAGCAAGCCATCCGGATGCAGCGCGGTATGGATCAATCCATTCCAGGCTTTGGTTACCACCGGAAGATAAGTTGCTGCTGGCAGGTGTCCTTTGTTGATGCCCCAGGCCATCCCGTAGGTGAACAAGGCCGTGCCGCTACTCTCGGGGCCGCCGAAGTCATTCGGATCAGCGAGACTGACATTCCAAAATCCGTCGCTCCTCTGTGCATTCTTCAACGCCTCTGACATCTCTTTGAAGGTTTGTAAATATCCGGAGAAATGCGGATCGGTCTTCGGCAAAACATCCAGAACTCGCGCAAGCGCCGCCAGCACCCAGCCATTGCCGCGCGACCAGTAACACTGCTTACCATTGGGAGTGACAAACGGCGGTTTAAACTTGGCGTCGCGCCACCACAGATGGTCGACGGAATTATAAAGACCGAGCGTGGTTTTTGAGTGCTCGTAAAGCAGATGCATCTTATCGAGGTAGGCCTTGTTCTTTTTGAGCGCACCGAGACGGGCAAAAACCGGCATGGACATCTGAATCGCGTCAATCCAGGTGTAGTAATCCACCTTCGGACTTCCGGTCCAATCGTCTACATTCGCCAGGACGTGGGTGAGCCGGGATTCCTGAGTCGGATTTATTTGGTAGAGTTCGATGTAAGACTGCGCCGCGCATTGATCGTCGGCATTGGTTGTCTTATCTCCTTTGCGGAAGCCCCAGTCATGAAAGGTCGCCCAGGTCGTGGCGTAATCTAATACCGCCGGGTCGTGACTTACCTGGAAGAGCGCCAATGCACCTTCAAAGTAAACGGCGCGAGTCCAGATATTACTCGGACGCGAGCCGGGCAGACAATCATTGCAACCTGCAACAGGCCACTTCTCCATGAAGTGGTTGTTGGCTGAAGCCATTGCTTTCAAGGTTTCGCTTCGCGAAGGCATCTCATCACTGGCGCCCCAAAGTCGGGTGTCTGGCGCAGTGGCAAGGACGGTCAGCAACCCGGTGAGAAGGGCTTTTCGAATGCAAAGAGGGGAAAGCATGAAAGAAAGTGTGATTGGCGGGATGCTAAAAGCAAGCCGACAGGGGCCGGAAGCAGGGAGCTTCGCGCGCGCGATTATACTCGATGAGCGGAAGGACGCCGTGATCCTTGGTGTTTATCCGAACTTAACCGTTTAAAGATTCCGGGGAAGTTTCGGACGGAGGAGTTGCAGCGGGCAGGGCGGGTTCCGGCTTGGGACGCGGCCGATGCTCCGGGCGCGCTTCCACGCCGGCAAAGGGAAGCTCGAAGTGGCCGTCATGGAACTCGATGACGCGTCCGGCATCAATCAGCCAGCGCAGGTCGGACGCGAGCGCCGTTTTCAAGGCGGCGGGATCGGTGTCACCTTCCTTCGCCTTCAAAATGCCTGAAGCCAATTCGGCGCGGGTGCAGCGGGGAGTCGCCTGAATGAGGCGAATAATCTCGGCAATATTGGGCGCAAAGCTTCCGTCCTTAAATGGGGTCGGACGAATGGCGGTGACGAACTGCATCCGTTTACGATGTTTAAAAAACTGCAGGCCTGTGGCGCCGAGCTGCTGCCGCAGGTGGAACATGAGCTGCGCCGGGAAGGCGCGTTCTTTTTCCCATGCCTGCCGCACGGCGGCGGCAATGCGGCGATCGGCCAGGGCACGGCTCGTCTCGCCGGGGAGTTCGGCGCTGGCGGTGGTGCGGATAAGTTGCGGTAGGTGGCTTTTGCGGAAATGCTCCTCCGCTTCGGACGTGCTGGCAAAAGTGAGCGGCTCGCCTTCGCCGACCGTTTTGAAGACCGTGGCGCTACGGGCATTTTCCTTCCACGCTTCGATGGCGGCGGGATCGGTGACGGTTTCGATCTCGCGCAAAAAATCCGCATACGGCATCCGGCGGCTGAAGCGCTCCTCGTAAAGCTTGCGCAGCGCGGACTGGTAGCCGTGGTGATTCGTGGGGCCGAGCAGGGTCCCGGTCAACCGGCAGCGGGCGACGTTCGCGAAATTGCCCTTGGGCGGCTCGCTCTGTGTTTTCTCCTCCGTGTAGAAGTCGGCTTTCAGTGCGTGGAAGGCCGTTCTCTCCAGCGTCGCCACGTCGAGCGCCACCGGCCCATTTTCGCCAAGCTGGAAAAGTGGCTGGGATTCGCTGAGGGCGCAGACCCGGACCCGATGCCGCTGCGGTTTCTCGAGAAACATGCGCGCCAGCTCGAAGATGGGATAGGCTCGGTTGGTCGTTTTTACCTGTCGCGCGACGCTTTCGATGAAGACCGGCTCGGGCACGAACTCAATTTTCACCGCCGGGGCTTGTTCGGTAAACGTGCGTGGCGCCTGTTCCTCGCGTCGCGGCGCCGGGCCTTGGGGCCGCGGGAAGTCGGTGCGTCGATCCTTGTGCGGGGGGCGGCCTTTATCTCCGCGAGGTTTCTGCGGGCCGCCGGGTCGTGCGCCGCCTCGGGAGCGTTCGCCGAAATCGCGACGAGGCCGTTCCTCGGCGACCTCGTAGTTCGCATACGGATTTTTCACCGGCCCTTCCTTGAGCCAGTCCGGCATCAGCTTGAGATCAAAATCCGCCGGCGTTTTTTCCATCAAAGAGCCTATAATTCTTTTCCACGGGAAAGTCTATCAGCGCCCTTTTTGCGGGGTGTGGAGCGGAGAATCTGCAGCGTGAAATAATTAGTTGCCAAAGCATGCGCGGCTCAACTAAAGCGGTAGCCCAACCAACCAACCTCAAGACATTTTATGGCCGATAAAAACGTAGAAGAAAAAGTCAAAGACATCATCGTGGAGCAGCTCGGAGTGAATCCGGAGCAGGTCACCACCAGTGCCTCCTTCATCGAGGATTTGGGCGCGGATTCTCTCGATACGGTCGAGCTCGTCATGGCTTTTGAGGAGGAGTTTTCCGTGGAGGTGCCGGATGAGGATGCGGAGAAGCTTCAGACCGTCGGCGATGTAGTGAAATACATCGAAGA
>JAXDQV010000092.1:0-6669 GCA_034667645.1 Chthoniobacter sp. | reverse complement strand
TTGGCTTTGCTCGCAATGCTCGATTGGCAACGCGGGCTATCTTTTTGCGTGCGTCGTCCGCCTTCTCGCCTTCGACAACTTCACGTTTCAAAACTTCGGCGAGCAAGACGCCTTTTATTTGTTCCTTTTCGATTTTAACATCAGGGGAAATGCGGCGTAGCTCTCTGCGAATTACATCTAACACCGGGTCCGTGATTATCATCTGACCAAGAAAAAAGCGGCTGAGCGCTTGTTTTTGCGTCTGGAAATCTCCCAAGACCGATTTAACCCAACCCTCTTTTGCAAAAAGATAAAGCAATTCAAGGTCTTCGTTCTTTTTCGGGTTGAGATCACAAAAGTTGAATTCAACGACCAACTCTTGATCTATCGGCTTCGCGAACGTCACTTTGTAAATGCGCCAAATAATGCCGGTCGTTAAAACAACCCAATCAACCCCTTGATTCGCGGCGTAATCAACAGCCTGTTTAACAAAGCTGTCTTTCAATTCCATCCCGATTGCCTTCACTTCGATGAGCGATTGTATCGCCCCTTCAAGCTTCACAGCCAAATCGCAAAAGGTGCCTCGAATCGCATACTCCGAAGTAATTTCGACAAATTTGTCGTAGCCGAAAACGTCGGCGAGCATATCCGTAATGATTCTTACCGTATCCGCTTCGCCTAAATCGCGTGTTTTCGCCGCTGCTAAAATCGGCTGATACCGTTTAACGCCAGCCAAGAGCCGGGTTTCAACTTTGGAGGGAATGGAAGCCATCGTCGGCAAATAGCAGATTGCCATAGGTTCGCGAAGCGAAAACTGTTAAACAACCGTTATGGCGGCGGACGCACTTCCGAATATTACCGAAGCGTTAAACCACGAAGTTTATACGAAGATCGTTCCGGCGCTTCTTGTGGCGGGCGTGATTGGAATCGTCGTCATGATCTTGCGGGACATGGGGGAAAACTGGCTCATGCGAACAATTCGCGGATGGAAGCAACGAAGGCGGGCGAAAAAATATGCGGGCATGAGCGACGATGAAGTTTTGGACACGCCACATTGCCCGGTCTGCAATCGTCCGATGAAGTTGCGGACAGCGAAAAAAGACGGTTCGCAATTTTGGGGTTGCTCAGCGTTTCCGAAATGCCGGGGAACGCGGAGTTTTAAAAGTTTTAATGTGGATTGACGATCATCGCGAACGGGACGAAATTTCCGTCCCCGATTTTGGGGAGGCGGCAACGCCGAAGAGATCAAAAACCAAATGCGATACGACAGCACCGAGATACGAAATCAGCAAATGAAGGAGTATCAAAATGCCGCACGACGCCGCAGTTATTCTTGCACTAGCCTCTTTGGTGAAATGCGTAGAATCTCTCGTGAAAGCGCTTCGCAAGAAACGCAGGTAACGTAAATGGCGGGGGCGACGGCAGATTTAACGTCGTCCCCGCTAGATTTGTAAGTTTGTGCATACATGGTGCATAAAGTGTCCTAAATGGGCGTCTTTACTCTGTTGAGAGGAAGCCTTCAAGTCCCCCCCCGAGCATTCCTTTTTTTGCAGGTGGATCATTCCAAAAGAGCGGGCTCGCAATCCGCCGAAGGCATCGCTTTTGACCACCATGACGGGGAATAGATTGCGATTGTGACACAACGCCGCCGGTGAGAGGTTCATTACCAATCCCCCCGTCTATGAACTCCATCGAACTTCTTGAACAGCGCATCGCGCCCGCTCTCCTCGCTCCCACGCTCGCCAAAGGCGTTTTGACTTTGCGCCACGATCCAGCCAGCGCGGTCGCGGACAATCTCCTCATCACTCAAACCGCGCCCGGCACGTTTACGGTCACCGACACAGGCACGGTGACGAACTACACCATCCCGGCTGGGTTCATCAAATCGATCGACCTGCAACTCGGTGACACCACGGACTCGCTCGATTTCAAGCCAACCACGGATGGACTCTCGGGATTTTTTAAAATCGCGACCGGCGGCGGGGGCGACACGCTTACCCTCGAATCGGTCAGCGGCACCTCGGGCCGGATCGGAGGAGCGTTGACGATTCTGGGCGGGATCGGCGCTGATACGGTCACTCTGAAAGGCGGCATTGCCGTCGGGGGATTGCTCTCCTTTAAAGGCGGCGGCAACAACGACAAACTGGAGGCGAACAACGCCTTCCTCGGCAAAGTGAGCCTCGACAACATTGCGCAAATAACCGCTGGCGATACAGCCCAGGCGACGATCGGTGCGCTGACGGTGGATAACGATGAAGTGCTGGGCGCCGTCACGTTTATTATCACCAAAATCGCCGGCATTACCGGATCCATCAAATACTGCGGCACCGACGCCGGGCCGGATAACGTGAACATCGCCGGTCATGTCTCCGGCAACGTGAAACTGATGCTGGTCGGCGGCGGAAATTCGGTGACCATTGCTGGAGCCATTGCGGGCTCACTCGGCGTGACCGCAGGCGCGGGCGACGATCAGGTGACTTTTACGCAACCAGCCGCCAGCACACCGGGCGCGACGCTTTCCAAAAATGTCAGCCTCAGCCTCGGCGATGGCGGAAATACGCTGACGCTCGACTCCAACAGTCAGTTCCTCGGCTCGCTCTCGCTCAAGGCCGGCAAGGGCGCGGACACGATGAGCTTCGCCGATTTTTCCATCGCGAAGAACCTCACGTTGAATGTCGGGTCCGGCACGAATCTCGTGAAAGATAACGGTGGTCAGCACGTGGTCAGCGGCATGCTGAAATACACCGGAGGCGCAGACGCTGACACCGTCCAGCTTGCCAATACTCTCGCGGGAAAACTCTCGATTGTCCTCAGCAATGGGATCAACGACGTCAGCGGCACGGCGCGCATTCTCGGTAAAACAATTTCCATCAAGGGCGGCACGGGGACGGACACGATGAACGTCGGCTTCGACAGTGCTTCCGCCAAACTCACGGCGAAGATGGGCTCGGGAGCCGACACCTTCACCTATCAGGGCGGCGCGCTCGCCAGCGTGTTTCTCGATGGCGGCAAGGACGCCGACACGCTGAACGGCGCGTCGCTACTGCCCGCAGTGCAGAAGATCAAGAACTTCGAGACGACGATTCCGTGACGGCTTTGGCCGTTGCAATGTCGCGAGGCGGTCTCTGCGCGGCACCATCGCCATCCCGATCGAAAGGCGCTCCAGGTATTTTCCCGAGCCGCACATTTTGATAAAAACGAAGATCGGTTATGCACTGGCAGGCGTCAGCAAGTTCGGGGAATTCTGTCTCGAGCAGTATGCGGAGATCGATGGATTAAAACCGGTCGCAGTTTGGAATCGAACGCCGGAAAAGGCTGCGGCCCTTGCGGCAAAATACCGGCTGCGGCACCACGAGTCGCTTGAGGCGCTCGTGGCCGACCCGGAGGTGCAGCTCGTGCATGTGGCGACCATTCCCGCCCTGCACGCCGCTCATGCGACAGTGGCTCTGCGCGCAGGAAAGCATGTGCTGTGTGAGAAGCCGCTCGCCACACGCTCGGCCGACGCGGAAGCCATCCTCGCCCTCGCCGAGGAGCGGCAGGTGCAACTCGGGATCAATTTTGTGATGCGTTACAGTCCGCTGTGGCAGCCGGTCGAAGCTTTGGTGCGTGAGCGGCTGCTCGGTGCGCCACTGCGAGCGGAAGTCGTCAACTGCGCGGGCGACAGCGGTTTGCCCGCGGACCATTGGTTCTGGGATGAAAACCAAAGTGGCGGAATTTTTATCGAACACGGCGTGCACTTTTTCGATTTGATTGCTTCGTGGCTTGGCGAAGGTGGCATCGTCACCGGCGCGGATCGGCTGCGACGGCCGGGCACGTCGGCGATTGAACAGGTGAGCTGTAACGTGCGTTATGGCGCGGAAACGAGCGCCGGATTTTATCACGGCTTTCATCAATTCGATTGTCTCGATCGCCAGCAGGTGCGCCTGATTTTTGAGCGGGGTGAGCTCGTGCTGTCGGGATGGGTCGCGCGGAAGTTCGAATTGCGCGCTGCGCTTCCGGTCGCGGAGTGCGATCGAGTCAAAGCGCTTTTTCCCGCGGCGGAGATCACTCGTTTTAGCGATGCATCCGGCCCGAGCCATCATCGCGGTCGCGACGAGATGATTGACGAGGCCCTCCAGCTTTCCTGGTGTGATCCGCGCGACGGCCAAAAGCTTTATGCGACCGCGATTCGTGACTTGGTGACGGACTTTGTGACAACGATTCGTGATCCCGCGCACGTTCCACGAGTCTGCGCGCGCGACGGACTTGCCGCGTTGCGGCAGGCCGGGCAGGCGCACGAGATTTCCAAAAAGACGAATCCATGAGCGAGCGGCTCCGGTATGGACTCATCGGCTGCGGCGGCTTCGGTCGCTTTTGCCTGGAGCAATACCGCGCGATGCCGGAAGTGCGGTGCGTGGCGGTGGCGGATGCTGACCCTGCGCTGGCGCAAACGCTTGCCGGGCAGTTCGCGATCGTCGCCTGCGACTCGCCGGAAGCGCTGCTGGCACGAGACGACGTTGACCTTGTCCACATCGCGACGCCGCCGTGGACGCATGCGCCTCTCTGCCTCGCGGCGCTCGAAGCGGGCAAACACGTGTTGTGCGAGAAGCCGCTTGCCATCACGCGCGAAGACGCGAACGCGATGGTTGCGCTTGCCCGCGAAAAACAGCGGCTGCTCGCCGTCAACCTGATCATGCGTTACAACCCGCTTTGCGCGGCGGTGAAGGCGATCATCGAGGGTGGTTTTCTCGGTGAGCCACTGCACGCGCACTTTATTAATGACGCGAAAGACGAGCAGCTTACGCCCGGACATTGGTTCTGGGTTCGGGCGCAAAGCGGTGGGATTTTCATCGAGCACGGCGTGCATTTTTTCGACCTCTTCGAGTGGTGGTTTGGACCGGGGCAAATCCTCGCGGCAGCACAAACGACGCGGCCCGGCACCGCCCTCGTCGAGCACGTGCACTGCACCGCGCGCTACGGGGACTCAATCCTCGCAGAGTTTTACCACGGGTTCCATCAGGCCAGCCGGATGGATCACCAGGAATGGAAGCTGGTTTTCGAGATGGGCAGCATCGAGATGCGGGAATGGGTGCCGACGACGCTGCGCATTGATCTGCTCGCTCGCGACACCACGATCGCGGCTCTGGGCAAGCTCCTGCCGATGGCCGAGGTGACAACCTTGGAGCGTTACCAGGGAGCGGCCCGGCATTGCACGAGCCGGCATCAGGCGCGTGAAGTGGACGGACATTTTTCCATTTCGACCCATGCAGGATTTGAAAAAATGGATCTGTATGGAGAGATGCTGCGGGCGCTGATGAGCGACCAAATCTCAGTGATTCGCAACTCCTCGCATCAACGGCGGATCACTGAGACAAACGGCGTTACGTCGCTCGAAATGGCGGTTGCGGCGCAGTCGGCGGCGGATGTTTCCGGCGGTCACTGACGATCCAGTCGTCGGCGCCGGCTTGACCATTAAGTCCTTGGTTTCACCCATCTCCTCTCGTATGGTGACAGCCCCTATGGATTCCGAAATTCAAAAAGCTGTCGATGCCGGCAAGCTCACGCCGCAAGCCGGCAAAATACTCGACCAGCTGAAACCGGGAACCCATTGCCTCCACAAAAGCTGGGGCTTCGGACGGATCGATTCGGTGAACTTTCTCGTGAACCAAATCACGATCGATTTCAAAGGAAAAAAAGGGCACACGATGCAGCTGCAATACGCGGCGGAATCCCTGCAGCCCGTCTCCACCGATCACGTTCTGGCGCTGAAAGCCACGGATCCCGACGCGCTGAAGAAGAAGGCAAAATCGGATCCCGTGGGCCTCGTGAAAGTGGTGGTGGAAAGCTACGGTGGCAGGGCGACACAAGACGTGATCGAGCAGGCGTTGACGCCGGAAGTGCTCAGCGCCGCGGAATTCAAACGCTGGTGGGACGCGACGAAAAAGGCGCTCAAAAATGACGGGCATTTTGCGGTGCCCGCGAAAAAAGGAGAACCGATCGAATTGCGCGCTGAAGCGGTCTCGCGCAGTGACGAACTGGTAGCGCGGTTCAGCGCGGCGCGGCAGTTGAAGGATCAGCTTTCAGCTCTTGATCAAATCATCAAAAACCCGGAAGCCTTCGCGAATCCCGTGCAGTTGCAGCCGGTAATCACGGCGATCGAGGAAGCGGCCCGCAAAAGCCAGCGGCTGCACACCGCGCAGGCATTCGAGCTGTTGCTCGCACGCGATGAGATTTGTGAAAAAACCAACGTGGCGCCTGGGGCCACGGCCATGACCGTCGCGCATTTGCTGCGCGAGGAAGACCGCCGGCTCGGTGACGTGCTCCTCGAGATTCCCGCGGCGAAACAGCGCCGCCTGATTGCGGAATTTCCGGGTGCGTTCGGCGAAAGCTGGAGCGCCAAGGCGCTCGCGCTGATGCTCAAGAGCAATGTGCGGGTGGTCGCGGAAATCGCGCGTCTTTTGCAGGAACAAGGCAAACACGAGGAGCTGCGGCGCTCGCTCGACCGCTGGATCAGCGAGCACTCCATCACGACCGAAGTGCTTTACTGGCTCTGCAAGGAGCGCAACACGGGCGCCTTCGGGGACCTCGTGACACCACAGGTTTTCAGCGCAATTCTGGCGGCGCTCGAGCGGGATCAATTCTCCGACGTCAAACGCGGAGGGAAACTGCACGACCTGATGCTGGAGGATCGCGAGCTTCTGCCCGATTTAC
>JAXDQV010000091.1:0-9978 GCA_034667645.1 Chthoniobacter sp. | reverse complement strand
CGAAAAACGGCCGATGCCTGTGAAGGCATCGGCCGCCCAACCAAGGGAAATGTTATTTCGTTTTGCCGACTTCGACGACTTTTAAAACGGCGTAGGTTTTCTGGCCGCTTCGCTCGATAAAAAGTAGCACGCCTTTGCTCGAGTCGCGAGTCTTGAGCGCAGTGTGAAAGGCAGCGCTGTTCTGGACGGGTTTCTCATCCACTTCCGTAATCACGTCGCCGCGCTCGATGCCGGCCTCGTCGGCGACACTGCCCGCCTCGACCTCCGTAACGACGACACCGCCACCGGATTTCGTCTTCATTTTTTCCGCCAACTCCTTGCCGAGATCCTGGACCTTTAAACCGTAAAGCGCATCCACGCTCGTCTCAGGCGCTTTTTTCGGGGCGGTCGTATTGGCGACTTTCGCGAAATCGCTCGGCAGCTCACCCGTGGTGACAGCGACCTTCATCGGCTTGCCGTTGCGCCAGATGGCGAGCTCCACGGACTGGCCGACTTTTTTCTTCAACACTTCCTTCTGCAAATCCCGCGCGCTCGCCACCGGTATGCCGTCCACCCGCGTGATGACGTCGGCGGGCCGGAGATCGCTTTTGTAAGCAGGCGCGTCCGGTTCGATCGTGTCCACCACGACGCCTTTTTCCACGCCGGTGATGTGCTCGGCGAGCGACGGGTTATCGCCGAGTGTTTCAATGCGAATGCCGAGCCACGGACGCGTGATTTTCCCGTTCGCCATGAGTTGATCGCCGACATCGGTGAGCATGTTTGAGGGAATGGCGAAGGCGAGTCCGCGACCTATGCCATTGATCAGCGTGTTCATGCCGATGATGCGGCCGTCGATGTCGAAGAGCGGCCCGCCGCTGTTGCCGGGATTGATGAAAGCGTCGGTCTGGATGTAGTCCTCGTATTTCGGATGCGTCGGGTCCGCGGTGAGGTTGCTGCGGCCTTTCGCGCTGACGAATCCGCCGCTGAAGGAATAATCGAGCGTGTAGGGAACGCCGATAGCGAAGCAGAGCTGGCCGACACGGACCGCATCGCTGTCGCCAAGCTTCGCGACTGGAAGATTCGCCGCCTCAATTTTCAATACGGCGATGTCCGTTTTGTCGTCCGAGCCGACGACCTTTGCGGTAAAACGCCGGCCGTCCTTGAGCTTCACCTCAACTTTGGCGGCATCCTCGATCACGTGGGAATTGGTAAAAATAAAACCGTCCGGCCGCACGATGAAGCCGGAGCCTTCGCTGCGCGTCAGCGGGGCCGGCATCTGCGGCTGGCGGCGTCCCTGCCCGCCTTGTCCGCCGCGGCCGCGTGGATTGCCAAAGAAAAAGTCGAAGTTTTCGTCCGGATTGTCCGCACCCGCTTTTTTGTCGGCCTCGATGACGACAACCGCCGAGGCCACTTTTTCAAACACGCCGACGAACGCATCGTCGAGTTGATGGATCACGTCCCTGGCGACGGGCGGCTGGTCGGCGGCGGAAAATGCCGCGATACTGGAAATAAAGAGGCAACCAGCGGAGGCGGTGAAACGATTCAAGATCATACTCAAGTGGACGCTTTGACACGCCCCTTCTCTTGTTCGTTCAAAGTGGATGCTCCACTGCAAGTCCGCCGTTTGACATTATCCGGCGCCCGCATTAGCTCTGCGCACTAAATACCCATGGAACTCACTTCCGTCCGCTCGGAAAAGTCGTTCGTCTCCCACGCTCCCGGTTACTGGCCCGAGGCCGGTGCGGCGCAATGGAACGACTGGAAATGGCAGCTCAAAAACCGCGTCACGTCGCTGGCACAACTGGAGAAACATCTCGTGCTCTCGCAGGAGGAGCGAGCCGGAGTGCTGCTCTCCGGGCAAAAACTTTCGCTCGCGGTGACGCCGCATTTTTTCAATCTGATCGAGCGCGAGAATCCCGACTGCCCGATCCGCCGCCAGGTGATCCCGCGGATCGAGGAGACGTGGACGTCGCCCTACGAAATGGCGGATCCATGCGGTGAAGATTCGCACATGCCGGTGCCGGGATTGGTCCATCGTTATCCCGACCGCGTGCTGTTTTTGGTCACGGATCGTTGCGCGAGCTATTGCCGGTATTGCACGCGGAGCCGCGTCGTGAGCGGTGCGGGCGAGCAGGAGCTGCACACCGATTTCGAGCAGGCGTTTCGGTATTTGGAAAAGCATACGGAAGTGCGCGACGTGCTCTTGAGTGGCGGCGACGCGCTGCTTTTTTCCGACGACAAGCTCGAGGCGATTTTAAAACGGCTGCGGGCGATCGAGCACATCGAGTTCCTGCGCATCGGGTCGCGGGTGCCGATTTTCCTGCCGCAGAGGATCACGCCCGAGTTGTGCGCAATGCTGCAGAAATATCACCCGCTCTGGATGAGCGTGCACGCGAATCACCCGCGCGAGCTGACAACGGAAGTCAAACAAGCGCTGGAGCGCCTCGCCAACGCGGGTATTCCGCTCGGCAACCAGAGCGTGCTGCTGCGTGGCGTCAACGACGATCCGGAAACGATGCGCGATCTCGTGCAGAAACTCCTGCGCTGCCGCGTCCGGCCTTACTATCTCTACCAGCTCGACCTGATCACGGGCTCCTCGCACCTGAAAGTGCCGGTCAGCAAAGGCATCGAAATCATCGAATCGCTGCGCGGTCACACGACCGGCTATGCCATTCCGCAATACGTGATCGACGCTCCAGGCGGCGGCGGAAAAGTTCCGATCAATCCCGGTTACACGCTTTTCCACGACGAAGAAAAAGTCGTGATCCGAAACTACGAAGGCAAAGTTTTCGAGTATCCAGAGAACGGGGTCGGCCCGGTAAAACCCGCGCCGAAAGTGGATCTCGATTACCTCTATTCCTGATCGGAGATGGCCACGGCCCTCAAGACAGTGAAGCGAATTATGATCGCCGTGGTCGGCGGCACCGTTGTGCTGATTGGAATTGCGCTGATCGTCCTGCCCGGGCCGGCGTTCATCGTGATTCCAGCAGGGCTCGCGATCCTCGCCGTCGAGTTTGCCTGGGCACGCCGCTGGCTGCAAAAGACGCGGGATTTCGTCGCCAATCTTCGGTCCTCCGGCTCCGGCAAAGCCTGACAATTTGATTTACTGGCGACGTGGAGAGTTCACGTTGTGACGCTCCATGGCTGGCCTCGTCATCAAACCGCGCGCGCGCATCCTGCACGGGCACGACTGGGTGTATGCGAGCGATGTGCTGAAGGCGTTCGGCGGCCCGGCGGATGGCGAGATCGTCTCGCTCAAGGATGGACGCGATCATCTGCTCGGCTCCGCTATTTATAACAGCCAGTCGCAAATCGTGGCGCGGCGTTTTTCGCGGCAGCGGCAGGATCTTGATCTCGATTTCTTCACGCGGCGTTTGTCGCAGGCGCTCGATTATCGCCGGCGCCGTGGTGTGAACCTCAACGCCTGCCGCCTCGTCTGGAGCGAAAGCGACGGACTGCCGGGCGTGATCGTCGATCGCTACGGCTCCACGCTTGTTTTACAAACGCTGACGCTTGCCATGGACCGGCGGCTCCCGCTCATCGTTGAGGCTTTGGTGAAAACCTTCGCGCCGGCCGCAATTGTCGAGCGCAACGATGCGCCGATCCGACGCGCGGAAGGAATGGAATTGCGGACCGGCGTTTTGCTCGGAGAACCCGCGCAGATCGAAATGGAACTGCTCGGGCTTCGTTTTCAAATCGACTCGCTGCACGGACAGAAAACCGGCTTTTACCTCGACCAGATCGAGAACTACCGCGAGGTCGCGGCGTGGGCCAAAGGCCGACGCGTGCTTGATGCATTTTCAAACCAGGGCGCGTTCGCGCTCGCGTGCGCACGAGCTAGCGCGGCGGAAACGACGGCGGTCGAAATCAGCGCGGAAGCCGTCGAGCAGATCCGCGCCAATGCGACGCGCAACGGGCTCGCCGTCAACGCGATCGCCGAGAACGTTTTCGATTTCCTCAAACGCGAGGAAGCGGCTGGCGCGCAATACGACTTGATCATCCTCGATCCGCCCTCGTTCACCAAATCCAAGGGCAAGCTCCACGACGCGATGCGCGGCTACAAGGAGATCCATCTGCGTGCGTTGAAATTGCTGGCGCCCGATGGCTTGCTCGCGACTTTTTCGTGCTCGCATCATGTCAGCGCGGAGCTTTTCAAAGAGATGATCGTGGATGCGCTCGTGGACGCGAAGCGCTCGGCGCGCCAACTCCGGACGTTGCAGCAAGCGCCGGATCATCCGATCCTCGCGACGTTGCCGGAGACCGAGTATTTGAAAGGCTTTCTGCTCGAGCTCGCGCCCGGCCGTTGATGGGCCGGCGCTTGAATCGAAACTGCCGGGCGTTATCGTGGCGCTGATGCAGCCGCAATCCACTCCCGCGCTGAAGGACACGCAGAGCGAACGCGACTTCCGCGAGCTCGCCATTGATCGCGTCGGCGTGAAAAACCTGCGCTATCCGATCCAGATTCTCGACCAGGCGAACGAGACGCAGAGCACGATTGCCACCGTCGCGCTCACGGTGGATTTGCCGCATCATTACAAGGGCACGCACATGAGCCGCTTCGTCGAGGTGCTCAATGGCCGCGGTCCGGTGGTGCATGTGGAAAACATCAAGACGATGGCGCAGGAGCTTTTGGAGAAGCTCGATTCGCAAAAGGCGCACATCGATTTCGAGTTTCCGTTTTTCATGCAAAAAGCAGCGCCGGTGACGGGCGCAGTCGGGCTGATGGACTACAACGTTTGCTTCAACGCCACGTTGCAAAAGGGCGAGTTCGATTTCGTCCTCACCGTCATCGTGCCGGTCACCACGCTCTGTCCGTGCTCAAAGGCGATCAGCTCCGCGAGCGCGCACAACCAGCGCGGGCAGGTGACGTTCGCCGTTCGTTTTGAAAAGCCGATCTGGATCGAGGACCTGATCCGGATCGTTGAAAGCTGCGCCAGTTCGGAGCTTTACAGCCTGCTGAAACGGCCGGACGAAAAAGCGGTGACCGAGCGCGCCTACGCGAATCCGGTCTTCGTCGAGGATCTCGTGCGCAACATCGCGGCCCGGTCGAACCTCGACCCGAACATCACGTGGTATCGCATCGAGGCGGAAAACTTTGAATCGATTCACAACCACAACGCTTACGCGCTGATCGAGAAAGGCTAGCGCGCGCCGGTGGTTTACCGAATCTTCGCGGTGTTGATCGTTGGGTTTTGGCTCGTAATGACCGGGCTGCTCGTCCGGCTGGAAATCGCGCCGGAGAAATCCGCGGTGCTCGACGTGCCCGTCGCACACATTTTCAGAACGATGTTCGCCCACGGCCAGCAGTCGCTGCTCGATATCACCGAGAACGGTTTGCCGGTGGGGAGCCTCGTGCTGACGCCGAAGGCCGAGGCCGACGAGCGTTCACTCGGTTTTTCTGGAACGCTCTGGCTCCGGGTTCCCGGCATGGTGAAACAGCGCATGTCTTGGGAGGGGTTGGTAAAACTTGACCGGGCGCTACGCCTCACCGGCGGCCAATTTGAGCTGAATGTCGTGGAGTCGCGTTCGCACTTGGTCCTCACCATGCCGAAGGCCGGCGAGTCGCTGCATTGCGAGCTGACGCAAGGCAACGCGCGGATTCTCGACACGGAGATCACGGTCGATGCGGCCGGGCTTGCACGAGCGCAAAAGGAACTCGGCTTCGATGTTTCGCCATTTCTCGCGGCGCAAAAAAACGTTTCTGCTCCGCAAATCGTGTCGCGCCAAACCGAGCATCTTTTTCATGGCGAGAAGATCAGCGTGTTTCAGATAACGATCGGACCACCCGGCTCTGCGCTCGCCGAAATTTATTTCAGCCAGCTCGGCCAGGTGCTGGAGGCCCGAACGCCGTTCGGTTACACGCTGCTCTCACAGGACTGATGATCGGCATTTTCGACCTCTGCAAATCGTTCGGCGATCTCCACGCCGTCGATCACTTGAATTTGGAAATCGCGCAGGGGGAATTCTTCGCGTTTCTCGGGCCGAATGCCGCCGGCAAAACGACGACGATCAAAGTGCTCGCCGGACTGTTGCGGCCGAGTTCGGGCCGCTGTGAAATCGGTGGATTCGATGTGCAAAAATTTCCGGAGGCGGCCAAGCGACTCCTGGCGTATGTGCCGGATTTTCCCTTCCTTTACGACAAGCTGACGTGCATCGAGTTCATGCGCTTCGTCGCGGAACTGTTCGAAGTGGAACGGACCGCCGCCGAGACCCGCACGGCCGATCTTTTCGAAAAATTCGCGCTCGAGGATTTCCGCCAGGAGCTGACGGAAAATCTCAGCCACGGGACCCGGCAAAGGCTGGTGATCGCGTCGGCCCTCCTTCACGATCCGAAGGTGCTGATCATCGACGAGCCGATGGTCGGTCTTGATCCCCACCATGCACGGATTGTTAAACAAGAGTTAAAGGAGCGCAGCCGCGCCGGGACGACGATTTTTCTCTCCACCCACACCCTCTCGGTGGCGGAGGAAATGGCGGATCGGATCGGCATCATCCATCATGGAAAACTCGTGGCGCTGGGAACCGTGGACGACCTGCGGCGGCAATCCGCCGAGTCAGGCGCTTTGGAAAAAGTGTTCCTCGCGATCGTCGAGGCTCAGGAAGCGCAGAAGCAGGCGCTGCGCTAAGTTTTTTGCGCAAGGCGCGAAACCCGGAACGCCATCGCGATCAATGCCGCCTCGATAATTAGCAAAGGCGCGAGGCTCCACTGGCTTTCGGGAAACAGGAATTCCCCCACGTTGAACGAGGCCCATTGCGTGGCGATGGAATGCGAATGGAAGAGCCGGTAATATCCGCCTTCGTAGATCCCGATTGGATTGACCGAAACCGGACTGGAAAATGTGGCGAGGAGGAACGGCGAGGGAGAGCCACGAAGGATCGCCGCGAGCAGCTCCGCGCGCCTCCCGGCCAGCTCGCGCGCGCGCTCCTCCTCGCCGACGCCGCTCGCATCGAGCTCCAGCGCATCGGCGGTTAATTGCTCCTCCACCAGCGCGTGAAGCAAAGGCCATGCATGGCCGGTTGCGAAAAGCGGCAGTGCGTAGTCCATCAAGGGGCTGTAACTCCACATAGGGCGGTCGCCCACCATGGCAAGGCTGCCGACGCCGACCGGCGACTCGGCGTCCACGGCCGTCAAAGCGAGCTGGAAGACGACGGAAAGTGACGCGAGCGCGGCGCAGGTTTTTGGAAATCGGGCGAAGCCATAGACCATCGGCAGCGCAAGGAATGGAAGCGCGGGAATGAGATACCGCGGCCCGCTGGCGAAGCCTCCATGCCAGCCAAAAAAACTGATGTTGATCAGGAAGAACAGCGCGAACATCGCGACGAACAGCCACAGCTCGGCACGAAACTGTTTTCGCATCCGGAACAATCCGTAAACGCCCATCGTCAGGATCGGCGCGCTGTAAAAGAGCCCGCGAAAAGGCGAAACCAAAAGTGCAACCGCGAAGTCGGGCCGCGGCACACCGAACATGCCGAGAAAGGTCGGGCCGCTATCGGTGAATACCGGATTCTGAAACGTGTTACTGAGCGCGAACGGCGAGCCGTAGCAATTCTGGTTATAGGCGCAGATCGCGAGCAGCGGGCCCAGCACGCCGAGCAAGAATGCGAAGAGGCGGTGCGCCAGGCCGGAGTGACCGCGAGACTTGGCTAGGAGGTAGACTCCAAGGATCGCGACTGCGACCGCCGCGACGTAGTTCGTGATCGCCGCCAGGCCCGCTGCGAATCCGCTGAGAATGAGCAGCCGCGGGAAGCGTTTTTGCGGATCGCTGCTGAGAATCCAATAAAAGGAAGCGAGGAGAAAAACGGAGGTCAGATCGTGGTCAAACAGCAGGGTGGCGAACGGGAAAAAGAGCGTCCCGAACGCGAAGGCGAAGGTCACAACGAGAGCTATTGTCGCATTTCCAGCCGCAAAGATTTTTGCGCAGCGGAAAAACAGCACGCATCCGAGTGCAGATACAAGTCCGACGCTGAACGCCGAGACCAGCCATGCGTTCACCACGAGCAACCGCCAGTCGTCGGGATCATGACCGCAGACGCGCTCGATTTTTTGCAAAAGAAAATATGCGGGCACGGCGGCAAACGAGGACCCCGGCGGTTTGTTCGGGTAAAAATGCCCACGCGCGAAGGCGACGTCGCCCGACGCAGAGAATTCTGTAAGGGCCGCACTGACAGTCGCACCGGCGGGTGTCTTGCCGTTGATCGGCACCAAGCCGCCGTGCTCATTCAGCCAGGAGAGCCGATATGTTTTGCCGCGCCGTGTGAGGTCGCCGTCCGTCACCGGCAGTCGTTTCAGAGTGGCCGAATTGGTGCGCTGATAAACGAGAAAGGAGTCGAGGTTGAAAGTCCCCTGCTCCGCGATGGCGCGGACTTCGGCAAACCGCGCATTTTGATTCCAGCCGCCGCCCTGGTTGAAGTAGCCGAAGGCGAAAAATGCAGCGACGAAGATGAGAGTTTCGACGAGTCGGCCGCGGCGCATCGCGCGACCTTATGCGGGGCGCGCTCGATTCGTCCAACGCTTCTGCGGATGCGTTAGTTCGACGGTCCGTTTGGCGAACGGCGCTTAAGTTCCCACAGTCGAAGGGCGGCAAGCATCAGGCGCGTGTTGGGCATCGTGCTCGAGCGTCGGCGGCGTCCTGCAGTTTGTTTATCGCGTGCTGGTTTCATGGCTCTGAGCACTAGCAACCGGCATTCCCGCAGCGGGAAATTTTCGCTTGGGAACGCATCTTGCTAAACTAGGACACGCAACTTTGGGAATACTTTCATGAAACGCCTCCTCATCCTCGTCGACGACCAACTCATCGCGAATTTTTACCGCGAGAAATTTCAGGCGCTCGGCATCGCAGTGGATTTCGCCCGCACTGCCGATGCTGCAGTGCAGCTCGCGACGAACCGCTCACCGGACCTTGCACTGATTGATCCCGTCCTGCCCCCGGGCACTGGCATTGATTTGGTGACGCAGCTCCGTGAGGCGATGCAAGGAAAGCCAGTGGTCGTCTTTACCCATGCGCCGGATCCCGTCGCCCGCCTCGTCAAACAGGCGGGTGTCACCCGAATCGTTCCGCGGTCGGAGAATCACGGGGAAGCCGTGGTCAGCGAGGTGCAGGCGCTGCTTGGGCTGGGAGGCTCATTGGCCAATTTCAGCGATGAAGACCGGGAGGCCTGGGTGAGCGCAATGCTGGAAGGCGCACCCGAAGCCATCAACGAGGCGCGCGTCTCGATGCATGCCTTCATCAAGGAGCCACAGAACTGCGATCTTCTTTTCGACCTGTTCCGTCAGGTGCACCATCTCTCCGAACGCACTTCGCTGGTCGGCCTGAACGCGGTTTACAAAATGACCGTAGCGATTGAGACATTCCTTTACGATCTCTACGCAATGCCCGAGCAGGTGAACCCCTCGGTGATTCGGACGATGAGCCAGTCGATCGACTTTCTGGCGACGCTGCTGGATGAAAAAACGGCCCGTCTGGTCAAGGATCCTTCCACGTCTGATGTCCTCGTCGTCGAGGATGAGAGCGAAACGCGGAAGCTGATCGCATCCGCGATGGAAATGGTAAACTTGAAAATCACCTGCGCCGCGGAGTCCGAGATGGCCATGAGCATCCTCGAGGACAACCCTTTCGACCTCGTTTTCCTCGACATCAATCTGCCGCAAACCTCCGGATTCGACATCTGCACTCAAGTGCGGCAACTGGAAGACCATAAAACGACTCCCATCGTTTTTTTAACCGGTCTGACCACGTTCCAGAATCGCGCAAAATCTGCATTGAGCGGCGGGAACGATTTCATCGCGAAACCGTTCAACGTCCTCGAACTCGGCGTGAAAGCGTTGACCTGGGTTTTCCGGAATCGGCTTCAGTTGGTATGATCGCGCAGTTCTTCCGGCCATTCCGTTTTGAGTGGTTTTGGAAAATGTATTCTGTCGCTTGCCAAACGTAGCGGCATGCAGTAGGTAGGGGAGCGATGAATTTCCCCGCCTTTCGTCAGTTTGTCTGGATCATTTCC
>JAXDQV010000090.1:0-3324 GCA_034667645.1 Chthoniobacter sp. | reverse complement strand
GAAGCTTCTCAACGTGCGCATGTTCGACAAGAAGGTGACGCGGGCCGCGTACACCAAGCAGACGCAGGCGGCCCAGGCTAAGGGCAAGTCCAACTGCCCGCTATGTGCAATCAGCGACAACGCGAACAACACCAGGATTTACGATTTTGACGAGATGGACGCGGACCATGTGTCCGCGTGGAGCAAGGGCGGGGCAAGCTCGGTCAACAATTGCGAAATGCTCTGTACCACCCACAATCGGGCTAAGGGTAATCGCTGAGCTGGTCTCGTTAGGGGTTTGTCGGTCCGGGGCGAGCGCCTTAATCCGGTGGAGTCGCGTCGCTCTGCGTCGGGGTAGGACAAGGCTTGGCGACGGTCTTCGAACGGGAGTGAGTTTGGAAGTGGGCCTGACTGTCAGATCGACCCTCGGACGTCACCGAATGGGAATTTGCATGAGGCTCTCAACCGCTGCTGCCAACGCCTTAAGAGACGTGCGAACAGCGGGACGGGCAGCGAAACTTCCATCTTTGTGCATCACATCATTAAGCTCCGACACCGCTTTACAGCTGTTGTTGATCGAACTCGCGAGATCGGCGGAGTATGGGAGATGCAAGCTCATCACCTTGCGGCGCAACTTGGTAGCGACTGAATCGAGCGCATCGCTTTGCTGACTGCTTTGTTGCGCCGGCGTCTCCTCATAGCATTTCAGTCGTTTTGCATGAAATTTGAGCGTCGCCTCGATCATTGCCCGGGTAAGCGCGGCGCTGGCGATCGGCAGATCGACGGGATGCTGCGTGATCTCCATGTATTCTTTAAAGATGGCGTGGGCTTTGGTGCCGACGTTCTTCCTCACTGACAGCACCTGCTTTTCTGTTGGCAATGTCGGGCCAGTTGGTGCTCCGGGCTGCGGCGACGGCATGGGGCCTCCCGAACTGCCAACGGCTGGTCCGCTGTCCCGCGCGGGCAACGTTACATTCAGCCGGTTCCCCGCATCGGGCGACGGCTGCGGACCAGAGGACGGCTTGAAGCCCGGCGGAATGATCCCATCCAAAAACGCGTCCCTCGCAGCAGGATTGTTCTCGACCTCGCGAGAGAATCCGCTGGCCTTCGCTGACTTCCTGTAGATCTCATGAATCAGGTTGATTAGGTTTGGGCTGCTCGGGATCTGGTAGATCGCTTCGGACGAAACTGGTATTCCGACCCTTTTTGGAAACCCTGAGTGATGCGTCGTCACGCGCTCAAACGATGTAACGCCGGAAGATTCAATAACAAATCCCGGAATGTGCTCGATCATTGCCTCGACGAGGAGCCACATGTTGATCTGCTTTACGATGTTGGCGTGCGGGAGCCCGGTGACTTCGACGATCTCTGAAATTGCCGCTCCCTCTTTGTAATAGTCGTAGTGAGTGGCGTACTTTGACAACGCTTCCCATTCGCGTGTCCCTTCGTTGTGCGCTCGGTACACAATCCGGCGCGCGTCGCTTTTGGTATGCGTTATCCAGCAGCGGATCTTATCAGGCACCAAGCCCTTCAGCTTTTCGCAATCGAGTTTCAAACCGTGCCGCGTGCTCGGAATAAGCGCGGCGTTAAGTATCATCTTCAATGCTGCAACGCGCCGATTCCCGTCGATGACTACCAGTTGCGAGCTACCGGACTCTTTTAGAACGACCGGAATCTCGTTATGCAAGAAGCCTCGGTCGGTCAGAATATGCTTCACAACCTGACTCGGCGATTGCGAACCAAGCCTACAGAGGCGCTCAATGATTTCCTTTTCGCTTGTCCCACCCGGATAGAGTTTAAGTCGAGGATTGTTAGGGTCGAGGCGCAAACGGCCTACGGAATATTCACGCGGTTTGGGATCGACGAATGTTTTCACAAATCTTTCCTCATGTTGGCAGTCGCAGGCGATCCGAAACCGTAACGAACTCTCGCCGCCGGCCATTATTCGCGAGCGCGTGATGGCGATGGACCGTCGTATACTGGTGGTGCCTATAGAGCTCTAGCACCTCCGAGCACAGATCGTAGCTCAAGATCCAGCAATGATCGTGATATTCGCGCAGGAGGAAATCGCGCAGTCTCTCGTGATCGGTGTGCGTGTAGGCATTCAGGTACAGCTCAGATGCCTTGTGATAGTATGGCGGGTCCAGGTACGTGATCGACGAATCCTTGTCCGGGCTGTGCTTCTTCAAAAAGCGCAGTGCATCCATGTTGCTGATGGATATGCAATTCCTCTTCTCGTGCAAAAACCGGATCTTTGCCGCTAATACGTCCCTGTGGAACCGGCAACCTATCTTGTAATTGCCCGACTGGTCATAGCCGCCGATTGGACCTCCACAGTGCTTGATGACACCGGACATGCACGTGCGGTTTAGATAAAACGCAGCGAAGCCAAGTTCGAAGCCCCGCGCTCTTGAACGAAGCACCTGTCGTTGCGAGCGCCATTCATCAACAGTAAGGTCGACGTTCTCGATGCGTTCGATGAAGCGCTCGCCCTGCGTCAATGCTGCCTTCCAAAACCAGTATACCGCAGGATCTTTGTCATTTATCACGACCGACGAAACCACACCGAGCCGAAGAAGTTCGAGTGCGGCGCCAGCTCCGCCGGCGTACGGCTCGAGGTAGCGACAGCCTTGCAGGTTATTAGCTATTATTACTTTCGCCAGGAATGGAGTGAACGTTCGCTTGCCGCCAGGGTATCTGAGCGCGCTCATATTCCGCCGGAGCTGCATCGCAACATACGCTGCGGAGCGATCTGTATTGCCGCAGTAGAGGATAGGCGTATCGATGACAGGGGAGGGCTTCACGGGTAGGGGTGAAGCTAGCGAATCGGCAAGCGCTTAGTCAACGCCGGTGGCAGCGACGTGGCCGACAGGCCTGCCCGCCTGCCGTCGCCCGATTTGGTTGCGATGTAGAAGGTCGCAGCATCGCTCGAATTCATCTCGCCGATGGAGTGTAGGGAGACGAACTCGCTTCCGGCAGGCGCAAAGTGGCAATACGAGTTGAAGCTGGATGGGTATCGCGCGATCGCGACGCGGGGGGATGGGAGCGTTTCGCAAAGTTGGCCCGAAGTCATTTGTGATCGATGGCGAGATCGTTGCGCGGCAGTTCGATCAGATTCCCCTTCGCAGTGGGCCTCGTGATCGCCATCTGCAGCACGTCTGTCGCAGCGAAGGCAATCGGCACGAAGACTAACGCCTGGCTAATCATCTCTGGCATCATCCGCTCGCTCAGCCCATCGAAGCCAGCTTTGCAAAGCCGGACTTGAACGCCCCCACCAGCGTGTCGATCTCCGCTTCGGTCATCGGCGTGGAGAACACGCACGCACCCGAGCTGATGATGCTGCAA
>JAXDQV010000089.1:0-7632 GCA_034667645.1 Chthoniobacter sp. | reverse complement strand
CTGTGTGGACTGGAACACGACGAACATCGATGCCGACATCGTCCATTGTCACACGTGGTATTCCCATTTTGGCGGCATCCTCGCGAAGATGAATTACGGCATCCCGATGGTGCTGACCGTGCATTCTCTCGAGCCGCTGCGGCCGTGGAAACGGGAGCAGCTCGGCGGCGGCTACGATTTTTCCTGCTGGGTGGAAAAAACGGCGATCGAGATGGCGGACGCGGTGATCGCCGTGTCGCAGGAAACCAAAGCGGATATTTTGCGTTTCTTTCATGTCCCGGAGGACCGCATCCACATCATCTACAACGGCATTGACCTCGCCGAATACAAGCCGGTCACCACGACTGTCGCTCTGCAGAAATACGGCATCAATCCCGACGTGCCGTTCGTGCTCTTTGTCGGCCGCATCACTCGCCAAAAGGGGATCGTGCATCTGGTGAATGCGATCAAATACATGACGCCCGGTTTTCAAATCGTCCTCTGCGCCGGGGCTCCCGACACGCCGGAGATCGCGGCGGAAATGAAAGCGGCAGTCGACGTCGCCAAACAACAGCGCGGTGACATCATCTGGATCGAGGAGATGGTGAACAAAGCCACCGTTTACGAATTGTATTCACAGGCGGCCGTTTTTTGCTGCCCCTCCATTTACGAGCCATTCGGCATCATCAATTTAGAAGCAATGGCCTGCGAAACGGCGGTCGTCGCCAGCGCTGTCGGCGGAATCAAGGAAGTGGTTGTGGATGGCGAAACCGGCTTCCTCGTTCCAGTCGAACAGATGAAAGAAAGTCCGTTCGAGCCGACAAATCCCGATCAGTTTGCGCGGGATCTGGCCGCAAAGATCAACCAACTGATGTCGGACCCGCAGATGCAGGGGCGTTTTGGAGAAGCCGGCCGTAAGCGGGCGGAAGAAAAATTCAGCTGGCAGTCCATCGCGCAGCAGACGGCTGCTCTCTATCAGTCATTGGTAAAAACGGTTTGACACCCTGCCGGGGGGCTCATAGCTTGCCCACCCTTTTCCGCAGGGAGCAGACATGAAAACATTTTCCGCAAAAGCCAACGAAGTCGTCCGCAACTGGTGGGTGATCGACGCGAAAGATCAGGTGCTCGGCCGGGTTGCCGAACGCGCCGCGACCCTGCTGCGTGGGAAGCACAAGGCGATCGTCACACCTCACGTCGACACCGGGGATTTTGTCGTGGTGATCAACGCGGGGCAAGTGCGGGTCAGCGGGAAAAAGGAAGTGGCAAAGACTTACATGAGTTTTTCCGGCTTCGTCGGCGGGCACAAAACGGAGACTTTCAAGGCGCGCCTCGAGCGTCGTCCCGAACTGCTGATCGAGCGCGCGGTGCGCGGAATGATTCCACACAACCGGCTTGGCCGGGCGATTTACACGAAGCTCAAAGTTTATCCGGGAGAAGCCCATCCCCACGCGGCGCAGAATCCGCAATCGATCGCGGTCAGCTAGTTTTCAAAACAACGTTATGGCCCAGGAATTCATCGCAACAGGACGCCGCAAAACCGCCGTCGCACGCATCCGCATGACCGCCGGCACCGGCAAAATCGAGGTGAACGGCAAAAACTTCGAGGACTACTTTCCCACACAGTCGCTGCAAAACGTCGTCCTTGCTCCGCTGCAGATCGCCAAGGGCGCCAATGCTTTTGATCTTTCCGTCAACGCGCACGGCGGAGGGCCCAACGGCCA
Source organism: Chthoniobacter sp. (assembly GCA_034667645.1). GTDB lineage: Bacteria > Verrucomicrobiota > Verrucomicrobiia > Chthoniobacterales > Chthoniobacteraceae > JAJPJG01. The sequence goes on along the minus strand of JAXDQV010000089.1, from coordinate 5,932 downwards.
GGCCGGCGCGGTGCGTCTCGCGATTGCCCGTGCGCTCTTGCTCACCGACGAAACTCTGCGCCTCCCGCTCAAGCAGGAAGGCCTCCTGACGCGCGATCCGCGCATGAAAGAGCGCAAGAAGTCCGGCCAGCCGGGCGCGCGCAAACGGTTCCAGTTTTCGAAACGCTAAGCGCGTTTTTCGCAAATTAAGGCGATGCTCCGGCATCGCCTTTTTTGTTTGGCACGATTCACCTGTATGGCTCTCCATCTCACTGCGACCACGAACCTGCTTTTCATCGGAGACAGCATCACGGACTGCGGGCGTCGCGAAGATCCCGAGAAAATCGGTTCCGGTTATGTGCGTATCATCCGCGATTTTTTGCGCGCCAGTCATCCGGCGAGTGCTCCGAACATCGTCAACGCCGGCGTCAGCGGCGACCGCGTCACGCGGCTGGCGGATCGATGGCAGGCCGACGTGCTCGATCTCGCGCCGGACGTGCTTTCGATCAAGATTGGGATCAATGACGTGTGGCACAACCTGGCGGGGAAAGGCGAGGGCGTGGAACTCGAGCGTTACACCCGCGTTTATGACAATCTCCTCGCCCAAACCCGGACGTTGTTGCCTCGGTGCGAGATCATCCTCTGCGAGCCGAGTGCGATCTGGCCGCCGCAGCCGGCGGACGGCACCGCGAAGTTGCAGCCCTACATCTTCGCGGTGCGTGCGCTGGCGCTGAAACATGGCATCAGCTGCGTGGTTCCAATTCACGGCGCATTCGAGGAGGCAAAACGCGTGCGACCGGACATCGACTGGGCGCCGGATGGCGTGCATCCGTCATCGAGTGGTCACATGCTCATAGCGCACACGTGGTTGCGGGCAAATGGGCTGCTGTGATGATGCGCATGTTTGCGCTCTCTCCGGAATTGCTTTGGCTCAGCACTCGCGGATAATTCCTCTCATGAAAACGCGCATGCTCGCCCTGGTGTTGCTTTTCGGCTGCGCGCTGACTGGCCGTGCGGACTGGCAGCAGGAATACGCAGCGGTGTTAAAAAAATACGTCGGGGCGGATGGCGTTCGCTACGGCGCGTGGAAAAAGAACACCGGGGATATGGAGGCAATCCAACGCGTGACCGACGGGATTGCGGCATCGAAACAAACCGATCTCGCGTTTTACCTGAACGCTTACAACGCATGGATTTTGCACGAAGCTCTGGCCAAGTATCCGACCAAAAGCGTGAAGGATCCGCTCTTCACGTTTTTCCTGAAAGACCGGATCGTGGTCGGCGGACGGAAAATGAGTTTCAACGCGCTCGAGAAGGAAGTCATCCGCGGCGGATTCAAGGAACCGCGTGTGCATTTTGCGCTGAACTGCGCGAGCCAAAGCTGTCCGCCGTTGAATTCGGAGCCGTTTCGCGGGAGCGACCTGGAGGCAGTGCTCGACAAACTCGCGACTGAATTTGTGAACAGCGAACGCGGCATGCGGATGGACGGGGAGGGCGTCGCGCTCTCAAAGATTTTCGATTGGTATAAGGAGGATTTTGGCGGATCAAACGGCGTGATCCGGTTCATCAATCAGCGCCGCAAGCAACCGCTCGCGACGAAAGTGAAAATCACCTTTCAGGAATACAATTGGAACTTGAACGAAACGAAATGAGCACCGAATCCACTGTCAAACAACGTTACGCCGCTGGCGCTGGCGCCCGCGAAGCCGAGCTCTGCTGCCCGGTTGATTACGATCCCGAGTATTTAAAAATCATCCCGACGGAGGTGATCGAGCGGGATTACGGCTGCGGCGACCCGAGCAAGCACTTGCGGCGCGGCGAGACGGTGCTCGATCTCGGCAGCGGCACCGGAAAAATCTGCTTCATCGCGTCGCAAGTCGTCGGCCCGGAAGGCCGCGTCATCGGGGTGGATATGACGGATGAAATGCTCGAGGTGGCCCGCCGTAACGCGCCGCTGGTTGCGGAGCGCGTTGGATACGCCAACGTCGAATTTCGCAAAGGCCGCATTCAGGATCTTGCGCTCGATTTGGAAAAGCTCGACGCCGAACTCCAGCAGCGCCCGATCACGAACGCAGCGTCGTTTTTAGCCGCCGATGAACTTGCGGACGAAATGCGCGTGAGGCATCCGCTGATCGCGAGCGATTCCGTGGACGTGGTGGTTTCGAATTGCGTGCTGAACCTGGTCGAGGGGAAGTCAAAACGGCAATTGTTCGAGGAGATTTTCCGCGTTTTGAAAAAGGGCGGGCGCGCGGTTATCTCGGATATTGTCAGCGACGAGGAGGTGCCGGAAGGCATGCAAAACGATCCGGAACTGTGGAGCGGCTGCATTTCCGGAGCTTTGACCGAGGAGGGGTTTCTCGATGCCTTCGAACGTGCCGGCTTTTACGGAATCCACATTTTGAAACGCGACGCGAAGCCGTGGCGCACAGTGGAGGGAATTGAGTTCCGGTCCGTGACGGTGGAGGCTTTCAAGGGCAAACAGGGACCGTGCTTCGAGCGCAATCAGGCGGTGATTTACAAAGGCCCTTTCCGGGAAGTGCTCGACGATGACAATCACCGCATGCAGCGCGGAAAGCGCTACGCCGTTTGTGACAAAACCTACCAGCTCTACAAGAAGGAGCCCTACGCCTCGCATTTTGAAACGGTCGATCCGCTTTCGGAAATCACACTGGCGGAGGCGAAGCCATTTGACTGCTCGCGCACGGTGTTGCGGCACGCAAAGGAGACGAAGGGGCAGGACTACAACGCGACGACTGAAGCGAGCCAATGCTGCGATGGCGGCAGCGGGGGCTGTTGCTAGCCCGCAGGTGTGAGCCGAAGCCTTGCGTATTTTCTGATCCTGGCTGCGGCGTTGAGCGCTGATTCCGCGCGCGCCGAGATTCTCCGCATCGTCGGCTCGCCGACCGTGGGCAGCGCGGTCGCGGAGGCTGCCAGGATTTTGCGCGCGGAGCGCGGGATGGAAATCGAAGTCTCGACCGCCGGTGGGAGCGTCGCCGGGATTGCGGCGCTCGGAGATGGATTGGCGAAAATCGCAATGACTTCGCGCCCGGTCACGGCAGGGGAACGCGCGGAACACGCCGACGTGAATTTCGTCGAGATCCAGATTGGTCAACAAATTGTCGCTCTCGGTGTATCGCAAGACGTGTGGGACGGCGGCGTGCGGAGCCTGAGTCGCGAGCAGGCCCGGGGCATCTACCAGGAAAAGGTGACGAATTGGCAGGAGGTGGGGGGCCGCGACCAAAAGCTCGCATTTTACAACGCAGACGAAGCCCGCGGGATTCTCGACGTTTTCCTGCAATGGCTCTACGGCGCGGGCAAAAGGCCGGCCCCGTCCAAGGCCGTGGCGTTGACGAGCGACCAGGAAGCGCGGGACACGCTGGAGTTCAAACCGGGCGCGATTACGCTCATTCCGCCGCTGGCTGTGGATGGTAAACGAAGTTTCGCGCTGGCGGTGCGCGGTGAGGACGGCACGGTCGTCGAGCCGACACTGGAAAATGCCGCAGCCGGCAAATATCCGATGGCTCGGCCGCTCCTGGTGGTCGTGGACGAAAAGCCGACATTGGATGTGAAAACGATGGTGGATTTCCTGCTCAGTCCGCGTGGAGCGGAACTACTGAAGAGGCATGGTTTCCATCCGGTCAACCCGCAGCCGCCCGTGCCACAGAGCTAGGCGGGCTGGGCCGAGAAATCCGCCTTGCACCCGTGTTCGCGCCGCATTCATCGTTGTTTCCGATGTGTCCTGACACTCCGCCGTCCCTTGTCCCATGATTGATTCAGTGAGAAAATTCCTCCGGCTCCTCGTTTGCGTTTTGGGCGTGCGTGCCTTCTCGCAGTCGAGCCCCGTGCCTGCTGAGAGTCCTGCCTCATCTTTTCCGGTGTCGGTCAGCGTGGACGCCGCAAAAACGATCGGTGCGATGAAACCGATCTGGCGATTTTTCGGAGCGGACGAGTCGAACTACGCGACAATGAAATATGGCAAACAGCTCATCGGGGAGCTTGGCAAGCTGCGACCGGGGCAGACTTTTTTTCGCGCGCACAATCTGCTTTGCACGGGCGATGGAACTCCGGCGCTCAAGTGGGGCAGCACAAATGTTTACACCGAGGACGCGGAGGGGCGGCCAGTTTACGACTGGAGGATCGTCGATGAAATCTTTGACACATATCTCGCACGCGGAGTGCGTCCCTACGCGCAGATCGGGTTCATGCCCAAGGCGCTCTCGGTTCATCCCGAGCCGTATCAGCATCATTGGACCCCGGACGTGCCCTACGATGCGATCATCACCGGCTGGGCTTATCCGCCCAGAGATTATGACAAGTGGCGCGAGCTGAGCTACCAATGGGCGAAACATTGTATTGAGCGCTACGGACGCGACGAGGTGGAGCAGTGGTATTGGGAAGTGTGGAACGAGCCAAACGGCAGTTATTGGAAGGCAACGCCCGAGGAGTTTTACAAACTTCATGATTATGCGATCGACGGCATCCGTCGCGCGCTGCCGACGGCGCGTGTGGGCGGTCCGGATGTCGCCGGCAGCGGCGGGAAATTCATGCAGAATTTCATGACGCATTGCGTGAGCGGCACCAACTACGCGACGGGCCAAACGGGCACGCCAACCGACTTTCTCGCTTTTCACGCCAAAGGTTCGCCCAAGTTCGTGGACGGACACGTGCGCATGGGAATTTCATCGCAACTCGAAGCCATCGACAGAGGCTTCGCCATGATCGCGGCGATCCCCGAACTGAAAGCAAAGCCGATCGTCATCGGCGAGTCCGATCCGGACGGATGCGCCGCCTGTCAGGGACCGCAACTCGGCTACCGGGCCGGCACGATGTATTCCTCCTACACCGCGGCCAGTTTTGCCCGGGAATACACGCTCGCCGACAAACACGGCGTCAATCTCGACGGCGCGCTGACGTGGGCCTTTGAGTTTGAGGATCAACCCTATTTCGCCGGACAGCGGGTGCTTGCGACCAACGGACTCGATCTGCCGGTGCTCAATGTTTTCCGCATGTTCAGCCGGATGGGAGGCGACCGCGTCGAGACGAAGAGCTCGGGCGAAATTTCGCTGGAAGCGATGAAGCGCGATGGAGTGCGCGGCCAGCCGGATGTCGCGGCGCTCTCCAGTCTTGAAGGCAAAAAGCTTTGTGTGCTGCTCTGGCATTACCACGACGACGATGTGCAAGGTCCCGATGCAGCGATCGAACTCGCGCTAGCGCATCTGCCACTCGCACAGGGTGAGGCGCGGCTCACTCATCTGCGGATCGACGAGGATCACAGCAACGCCTTCACAGCGTGGAAGCAGCTCGGCTCCCCAGCTCAACCCAGTCCGGAGCAATACGCACAACTCGAGAAAGCGGGAAAGCTGATGGCGATGGCCGATGCGCCGAAGACGGTCCCAGTTGTCGATGGCGCGGCGACCCTGAAGTTTACGCTCCCGCGGCAGGCGGTATCACTGCTGGTGCTCGAGTGGGATTCCGCGTCGAAATAACGCGGCAAGCCATTCCGCGCTGTCTAGCGCAAATAGGGGTTTGTTTCGCGCTCCACGCCGATGGTGGTGGCGGGCCCGTGTCCGGGCATAACTTTGATGTCGTCGCCGAGCGGGAAAAGTTTTTCCCGAATGCCCTGAAACAGCAACTCTCCGTCTCCGCCGGGCAAGTCCCAGCGTCCAACCCCGCCGGCGAACAGGACATCGCCGCCAAAGAGGACCCGTTCTTTTTTCGCCAAGAAACAGAGACTACCCGGACAATGCCCCGGAACGAGAAGCACCTGAAACTCGGTCCCGCCGAGCGTGACAGCAGGCGTTTCGGCGATGAGGAAATCGGCCGTCAGCGGCTCGACCTCAATGCCGAATCCGAACTTTCGAAAGAAGTTCCGATCGCTTAACATCGGCGCGGTTTCGCGATGAAATCCCACTTTGCAGCCATGCGCCCGCTGAATCTCCGCGGCATCATGCAC
>JAXDQV010000088.1:0-7855 GCA_034667645.1 Chthoniobacter sp. | reverse complement strand
ACCATGACGCCGTTGCCAGAAGCGAGTGCGCCCCTCGGACGCAGCAACAATGGCTCGACCAGCGCACCGATGAGGCCGCCACCGTCAAACTCAAACGTTGCTCTTCCAAACTTTGCAAGTTTCAACGGCAGGTCGTTTTCCCGAGGCGCGAAGTAACGCGAACCTGTGACGTGCAACTCGGTCGTCGTATCACTGGACGGCGTTATCTGCTGCCAATTTAGCGTGCCGGAGCTCGCATCCGTAGAAAAGGAGATGGTTCCCACCACATTCCAATGCTTGTGCGAGAAGTAAATCGACAGCGGCGCATTCATGGGAACTTCAACGCTTTGAATAAAGGGAGTGCCGTCAGGCATGCGCCCGCGCAGTCGACCAATTCCAAATTCATCAATATGCAGCAGCATGAATCCGTCTCCGTTCATTCGTGGCGAGGTTGCGTCAGGGCTTTGCACCAGGAACGTGTAAGTCGCCGGCCACATGACCTCGACTTCCGTCGCGGGCACAAGCTCCCCGATGGAGCCGTGAATCATAATGACGGTAATACTTTGCGGACCGGGGCGGTCGTGTGCTTGGAGGTGAAGAGACCAAACCTCCCCTCCCGCGGTGAAGGAGGTCAAAAAGTTGCCGGTGGAGTCGAACGTGCCATGGAAGTTCACATGCGCGGTGGCCAGCGAAAACATTCCGTGAATAGTGCCATCAGCGCGCTCAAAAAACCGGAGCGTGCCGCCTGTGTTGCTTATCGTCGCAACAAAATTTCCCGCGACTGGCGTAAAAGTCGGCGACCTCGGGCGGACTTCCAGAGAACCGATCACAGAATCGTAGCCATCCGTGACGAGATAATCATAAGCTCGTGTCGCTTGGGGTCCGAGACCGGAAATGCCGCCAGGCGAGCTGGATAGACGTCCCCATGGGTCGTATGCCTGCAACTCGTCACCGTCCGGATCGAAATCGTTCGCCAGCACATCCGCGGAAAAAGGTTCACCGGGAACCACGTAAATTACGTCTGGTTTTAGAACAGGACGGCGGTTTGGACGCAGACGGAAAATTGTTCCGCCATTGTTTTCGCCACCTACCGACGTGCTGCCAAAAAGATCGCCAGTGGGTCCCTTTGCCAGTGCCGCCATCGGAACGCTGCCGATAGTCCCGTCGAAGGAATAGCTTCTCGTGTAGGAATGCGCTGCAAAGGGGCTCCTTCCGTCCACGTCGTTGCCAAGCTGATAGTCGTATTGAAACAAGGTTCCCATACCGTTCTCTCCTCCGAAGGCAGTCGTCCCATAGAGATCGCCGTCGCCTCCATCTGATAAGCCGTCCATCGGCCGAACTCCATCCTTCGGGACGAAGAGCCCGGGAAACGCATTCACCGGGCTGGTTCCCGTTCCGAAGCCGCGAATAATCCTGTATTTTCCCGTCGCGGGATCGAAGGTGAAGAGATCGCCGAATCCGCCCCGTCCGTTCGGGCTGCCCCATTGGCTCGTCCCGAAAATCTTACCGTCGCTCGTCTGCATCAAGCTGCCATTTGGACGCTCCCCGCCATCGTGGTAATAGAACTTGGTCAGCAATTTGTATTGATCTGCCAAATCAATGCTAAACAGCCCTCCGCGGACGAGGGCTTCGCCATATTCAACGGCGCCATACAGGTTCCCATCGGAGCCCAGCAGCAAGTCGCCGCGAAGTCCTCCGATGTAATTGTAATCGTAGATGAAGGTTGGGCCGAAGCTGTAAACCAGACCGAAGTCACCACTTCCAGTGAGTTTGAAAACCGTCCCGGCCCGGAACTCGCCTCCGCTGTAGGTGGTTCCGTAAAAGATTCCCTCTCCACGTTGCGTGAGCCCACCCCGTGGACCATCTCCGTCAGCTCCGTTAAAGGAATGCAGCGTCGTCAGGTTTTCGCCGTCCCATTTAAAAACGGTCCCTTTGCCGAAAAGCCCGCCAGTGCTGGTGGTTCCATACAGATTTCCAGCGTCATCCTGCACGAGCCCGGCGCGAAGATCACTCCCATCGATGCCATTAAAGGAGTGCAAGTTGTTGAACGTTCCGCTGCTCGTCGCTTTGACAATGCTCCCTTTCGCAAAATCACCTCCTGCACGCGTGGTGCCATACATCGTGCCGTCTGCGGCAATGAGCAGCCGCGCCTCACAGTCTGAGCCAGCGGGAAGATCACAGACTTTTTTGACCTGCGGGGCGCCGTGAGCTCCGGTAATCCAGCCGAAAAGCAGGCATGTGATCAGCCGCAAGGTAAGGGTCATAGTAAAAGTCAACCGAACCGCGGCCGAGGAGCGGTTATAGTAATTATAATATCCGTCTCGGCAAGGGTTATTCTATGTCGTCAGTTTTGGCGCTCCGCGGCCCGCGTTTGATCACGGTCAGAATTCTTGATTGCCTGGTTTGTCTTCCTGCTTTTCTTGTCTTCTGCCGATGAGCTTTCTGACCCAAGATTACGATTACGAGCTGCCCGATGAGCTGATCGCGCGGCATCCGCTCGCACGGCGGGAAAGTTCGCGGATGATGGTGCTGCATCGGGCGGAGCAGCGCATCGAGCACCGGGTGTTTTGGGAATTCCCCACGTTTTTGCGAGAGGACGATCTGGTGGTGCTCAATGACACGAAAGTCATTCCGGCGCGCGCGTTTTCGGATGATGGAAAAATCGAGCTGCTGTTTCTCGAATCGACCGGAACGACGGCGTGGAAGTGCATGGTGAAGCCGGGGCGCAAGATGCGCGTGGGCCGCGAAATTTTCGTCGGCGGAGTGCGCGGGCGGGTCGCGGCGATTGTGGAGCGGGGTGAGCGGGTGATTGAGTTCGACGGGCCCGTTGATCTGGAAAAAGTCGGGCACATGCCGATTCCTCCCTACTTCGATCGCGCCGACGAAGCCCAGGACAAGGATCGCTACCAGACCGTGTTCGCGGAAAACCCCGGGGCGGTGGCGGCTCCGACCGCAGGCCTTCATTTCACCTCAGAGATTCTCGAAAAAATCCCGCACGCGTTCATCACACTGCATGTCGGGGCGGGCACGTTCAGCGGAGTAAAAACCGAGGACGTGCGCGAACACACCATGCACGCGGAGCATTTCGTCGTGGGCGAATCGGCGGCGGCAGAGATCGGGCGGTCAAAACGCATCGTGGCAGTCGGGACCACGGCTGCACGGGTGCTCGAAAGCTGCATGCAACGCGACGGCGAAGTGCGAGCGCAGGAAAACGAAACGGACATTTTCATTTATCCGCCCTTCCAGTTTCGCGCCGTCGGGGCGCTGCTCACGAATTTCCATCTGCCACGGAGCACGCTGCTCATGCTCGTGAGCGCTTTGGCCGGGCGCGAGTTTGTGCTGCGCGCCTATGCGGAGGCGATCGCGCAGCGCTATCGGTTTTACTCCTATGGCGACTGCATGCTGATCGTCTGATCGTCCGGGCCGCGCGCCTTTCGCTTTCCCAAAAAGAAACTGCGCAGCAAATCCCGGCATTCCTCAAGCCGGACGCCCGAGGTGATCTCGCAGCGATGATTCAGCGACGGATGCTGCACGATGTTTAACAAGCCGCCGGCTCCGCCGCCGCGCAGATCCGGTGCCCCGAAAATGACCCGCCGCACGCGGGCGTGGACGAGCGCGCCCGCGCACATGGGACACGGCTCCTTGGTGACGTAGAGATCGCAATCGCCGAGCCGCCAGTCGCCGATCACGCTCTCGGCCTGGGTGATCGCGAGCATCTCGGCGTGCGCGGTCGCGTCCTTGAGCGTCTCGACCTGATTGAATGCGCGCCCGATGACCTCGTTTTGAAACACCACGACCGCCCCAATCGGCACCTCATCGAGCCGCGCCGCTTTCTGTGCCTGCCGCAGCGCTTCGCCCATGAAATATTGGTCGCTACTGAGATCGATGATTTCCTCCGTCACGGGAAAATGTTTTGCGTCGTCGCAATTATCAGTTAAGAAGCAGGGCTCGTTTTTACCCGGGAGCAGAAGACCATGAACATCATCGATACCATTGAAAAAGAACAGCTCAAGCAGAGCGTCACCAAGTTCAAAGTGGGGGACAGCGTGCGCGTTCATACTCGCGTCATCGAAGGCGACAAGGAGCGTATCCAGATTTTTACCGGCATCGTGATCGGACGCAAAGGCACTGGCGTGAATGCAAACTTTACCGTGCGCCGCATTTCCTACGGCGAAGGCGTCGAGCGTGTATTTCCGGTGCACTCGCCGCGTATCGCGAAAGTCGAAGTCGAGACCGCCGGAACGGCGCGCCGCGCGAAGCTCAACTATCTGCGCGACCGCAAGGGCAAGCAGGCGATGGCGGTTCGCGAATAACGGACCTACGACTCCCGCGGCAGCTTTCCGCGATGCGTTGCAATTTCCGGCACGAGCGCGCGCTGCGCAAAAGCGGCATCGCAATCATCGCCGGCATTGACGAAGCCGGGCGCGGACCACTCGCGGGGCCAGTCGTCGCGGCCGCTGTTATTTTGCCGGAGAAATTCCGGCACAAGAAACTCAACGACTCGAAGCAGTTGTGCGCGGCGTTGCGCGAGGAGATCTGCGGCGAGCTGATGAATCGCCCGGATGTGTGCTGGGCCGCAAGTGTCGTGGAGTGCGAGGAGATCGATTGTTTAAACATCCTGCGCGCGACGCACGAGGCGATGCGCCGCGCGGTCGTGGCTCTCACGTGTGCGCCGGAGCATGTGCTGATCGATGGCCTGCCGGTGCGGCCGTTCCCGTATCCGCACACGGCGATCGTGGATGGCGACGCGCGGAGTCTCACGATCGCGGCAGCGAGCGTGATCGCGAAAGTCACGCGCGATCGGATCATGGTGCAGATGGAAGCGCTTTATCCCGGCTACGGTTTTGCTAAACACAAGGGCTACGCGACCGAGCTGCATCTCGATCGTCTCCGCGCCCATGGCCCTTGTTCGATACATCGAAAATCTTTTCTCCCGGTGGCGCAGCGGCTCCTCGCCGCCGGCTGAAAACATTCATCATGCGCTCGGTCGGCAGGGCGAGAAAGTGGCAGCGCGTTTCCTGCGCAAACAGCGTTACAAAGTTCTCTATCGGAACTTCCGGTCCCGGCGCGGCGGCGAGGTGGATATTGTCTGCCGGGACGGAGAGAGCCTCGTTTTTGTGGAGGTCAAAACCAGGAGCTCGGAGTTGTTCGGCCGTCCTGCTGAAGCCGTTAATCGCGACAAGCAGGAGTTGATCGCGCGCGGCGCGCTGGCGTGGCTGCGAATGCTGGACCGGCGCGACGTCATTTTTCGATTCGATATCGTCGAGGTCGTGAAGGAAGACGGGATCCTGATTCCCACCTTGATCAAGGATGCGTTCCAGCTCCCCAGCCGTTACATTCTCTAGCTCTCGGGCGGGATGCATATTGAGTTGCAGTGAGAAAGTAGAAAGCTAGAGTCACCGCCCATCATGAAGCACGTGCAGCTTGTTGCGATCCTGTTTTGCCTCGTGACGGGCTCAGGTTGCCAGAGCTTGCAGCTCGCGATAAAAAAGAAGCCGCTCCCTCCGGCGCGGCCGCAACCGCCGCCACTGTTCTGGGACGACACCGTCACAGAGGGAAAGCCTTCCATCGTCATCGCGCTTACCGATCAAAGAGCCTACCTTTACAAAGGACGAAGGCTCGTCGGTGACTCCACCATCTCGAGCGGGCGCAAGGGGTTCGAGACGCCGCCCGGCCACTACAAAATCACGCAGAAGGATAGGAACCACGCCTCGAATCTTTATGGGGATTACGTGGATGCGGATGGCGAGGTGGTAAAGGCCAACGTGGATGTAAACAAAGATCATCGTCCGTCCGGCACCACCTTCCGGGGTGCAAAGATGCCTTTCTTCATGCGCTTCTCGCATGGCTATGGCCTGCACGCCGGCTATCTTCCGGGCTATCGGGCTTCCCATGGGTGTATCCGAATGCCATTGGAGATGGCGCATCATTACTTTGATAGTAGCTCTGTGGGAACCCGAGTTACTGTCGAAGAGTAATGCCGGGTAAGGTAAGTGCCGGGATTCTGCTGTTTCGGCGCACGCGCCAAGAGCTTGAAGTCCTGCTTGTCCATCCAGGCGGACCTTTCTTTAAGCTAAAGGACGAAGGCGCCTGGACTATTCCGAAAGGAGAAGCTTTGCCGGAGGAAGAGTTGCTGGAACGCGCACGGCTGGAGTTTGCAGAAGAGTTAGGCGTTTCCGTCGACGGCTCTTTCCTCGAGCTTGGTTCCATCCAACAAAAGGGCGGAAAGGTAGTGCACGCATGGGCGGTGGAGGGGGATTTCACGGGCGAGCCGCGCAGCAACACCTTCGAACTGGAATGGCCGCCGCGGTCCGGACGGCTCCAGAGCTTTCCGGAAATCGATCGCGCGGAATTCTTCAACGTGGAAGCCGCACGAGCGAAAATTAACGCAGCCCAATGCCTGCTGCTGGACCGGCTCATCCAGAGTCTGCCGAACCAGCGCTTCTTGCGCGGTTGAAGGTTGTCTGCTTCTATCTCCGCCCTATGGAACCCGCAACCGCCACTGCGTATTCGCGAAAGAATCCGTTTCCAGCGCCGATGCTCGTCAACCGCAGGTTGACCGGCGATGGCTCGGAGAAGGACACGCGGCATTTCGAGCTGTCGCTGGCAGGTTCCAGTCTCGCCTACGAAGTCGGCGATTCGCTGGGAGTCTTTCCGAAAAATGATCCCGAACTCGTGAGCGACATTTTACGAGCCTTGCACGCGAGCGGCGATGAAACTGTCCCCGGCTCCGACGCTGTCCCGAAGCCGCTGCGCGAGGCCTTGCTCTCGGATTTCCAGATCACCCAGCCTTCCAAGCAGTTCATCCAGGCGCTGGCTGAACGCGGCGGAGAAGCGACATCGCTGCTGCGTGAACTGCTCGATCCCCTCCGCAAAGGCGATCTCGAAGAATACCTTTGGGGCATGGAATACATCGACTTTCTCGTCGATCATCCGTCGATCCATTTCACGCCGGAGGAGTTCGCAAAACTGCTGCGCAAACTGCAGCCGCGCCTTTACTCCATTGCTTCCAGCCAAAAGGTCCACGCGGAAGCAGTCCACCTCACGATCGCGGTGGTTCGCTACGAGTCACATGGGCGGAAGCGCAAAGGCATCGCCTCGACGTTTTTAGCCGAGCGCATCGGCGATGAAGGCCGCGTGCCGGTGTTTGTCCATACCGCGAAGGGTTTTCGTCCGCCGGAAGATGGCAACACACCGATCATCATGATCGGACCCGGAACCGGCATCGCGCCGTTTCGCGCTTATTTACAGGAAAGAAAAGCGACAGGCGCCAAGGGGCGCAACTGGCTATTCTTCGGCGAGCAGCGGGAGAAATCCGACTTTCTTTACGGCGAAGAGTTCCGGCAGTTTCAGTCGGACGGCATTCTGACCCGCTTCGACACAGCATTTTCGCGCGATCAGGAGCATAAGATTTACGTGCAAAATCGAATGCTCGAAAACGGGGCGGAAATCTGGAAATGGATCGAGGCCGATGGCGCGCAGATTTTCGTCTGCGGCGACGCCTCGCGCATGGCCAAGGATGTGGACGCCGCCCTGCACAGGATCATCGAAACGGAGGGCGGAAAAACGGTCGAGGAAGCCGCGGCTTACGTTGAGGACTTGAAGAAAACGAAGCGTTACAAGCGCGACGTTTATTGAACGGACTGCTCGATCCAGTTGAGGTAGTCGGGCAGGCCATCGTGCGGCCGGAGCGCGATGATCTCCGGCACTTCGTAAGGGTGCAGCGCGCGGATGCGCTGCTCGAGCTGCTGATATTTGCCGATCGTCGTTTTGATCAAGGCCAGTGTCTCGGTGGCAGCCTCGATTTTCCCTTTCCAGCGGTAAATTGATTCGATCTCCGGCAGAAGATTGACGCACGCCGCCAGCTTCTCCTGAA
>JAXDQV010000087.1:0-3177 GCA_034667645.1 Chthoniobacter sp. | reverse complement strand
AGCTCGAATCAGGTGCGCGAATTCATGGTGACAAACAACGGCATTCAGCTCACCGATGTCTATATCGGCCCGAGCGGAATGCTCACCGGTTCGGCGCGAGTGCAGCAGGAAGGACGCGAGCGGGCGGAGTTGGTGACCCTGAGCGAAGAAGCCGAGCGGCAACAATTGGCGCTCGAATGCAAACGGGCCGCGCTTGAAGCGCAGATCGCCGCGTTGCGCGCCGAGTTTTCGGGCGAGGAAGCCATAATCACGCGCACCGTCAGCAAGGACAAACTGCGCGGGGCGGTGCTCGCCCTGGACGAAGCGGCGATGGGCCGCAGTCGCAAGGGCGATGCCATTAAAGTGAACGGAAGCCGGATCCGCCGCACCGTCGCGGCAGGAGTTTAACCATGAAAAAAATATCAACCGCACCCCACAAAGCGAAACCAGCCGCAACGGCGCCTTGGGCTTGGGAGCTGCGGCTCTATGTCGCCGGCGCGACTCCCAAATCGGTCGCCGCCTTTCGTAACATCGAGCTGCTTTGCGAACAACACCTCGCCGGCCTCTACCACATCGAAGTCATCGATTTGATGAAAAATCCGCAGCTCGCACAGACCGACCAGATCGTCGCCGTCCCCACGCTGGTGCGGAACCGGCCGTCGCCGACCCGCAAGATCATCGGCACGCTCTCCAATACCGAGCGAGTCCTTGGGGCCCTCGATATTCGCCCTCACGATGCGGAACCATCCCCCGCGCGGAACGGAGAGAAACATGTCGGATGACGCCCTCGCCGAACTCGCCGCGTTCGAGGATAGCAAACAGGTCTTGCGCCTCTACGTTACCGGCAGTACGCCGCAATCGAGCCGCGCCATCACCAATCTCAAGGCGATCTGCGAGACCCATTTGAAAGACCGCTACGATCTCACGGTCGTGGACCTTTATGAAGACATGGAACGCGCCGCGGACGATCAAATCGATGTTACGCCGACGCTAATTCGACAATGGCCGCTGCCAGTCCGCCGACTGGTCGGCGGCTTGTCGCAAACTCAGCATGTTCTCGAGGCTCTGAATTTAACACCCGCGTCACATCAGGCTGCATGAATCCGGCGACCAGAACCCATAAGCAACTCAGGGAAGAGGTGGCCGCCTTGCGCATCAGTCTGGTCGAGGCCACCGAGGTCATGCGCGCTATTCGGATTGGTGACGTGGACGCCGTGCTCGTAAAAGGGCCCCGGGGTGACCAACTGTTCACGCTCAAAGGCGCTGATGAACCGTATCGGGTCCTCATCGAAGAGATGAATCAAGGCGCGGTCACGCTCTCAGCCGAAGGCGCGATTCTCTATTGCAATCGCCGGTTTGCGGACTTGGTGAAAACGCCAATGGAGGGAATCGTCGGCCGCGCATTTGATGCCTTCGTCGCGCCCTCGGATACCGCGGCGTTTACCAATTTGCTGGAGACAGGCCGCACCATCGGCAGCGCCGGCGAAATCACCCTCCGCGCTTCCGATGAGAGCGCCGTGCCGCTGCAACTGGCCCTGGGTCCTCTTCCCGCTGATTCCGCCGCGGCGATTTGTCTGGTCGCCACCGACATCAGCGAGAGCCGGGAAAAAGAGGCGCGTCTGCGCAAGACGATGACCGACCTCGTCGAAACCGAACAGCAGGCGGAAGCAGCCCGCATCGAAGCCGAGCGGGCGAACGCTGCAAAGAGCGATTTTGTCGCGAACATGAGCCACGAAATTCGCACGCCCATGAATGGCATCATCGGCATGACCAGCATGCTGCGCGATACACCCCTGACGAAGGCCCAGCACGAAATCGCGGAGACGATTCAAGGCAGCGCCGAGGCTCTGCTGACAATCATCAACGACATTCTCGATTTTTCGAAGATCGAAGCCGGCAAGCTGGAATTCGAAACCGTCGACATCGATTTGCCGCATGTGCTCAGCGGGACGCTCGGCCTGATGCAATGTCAGGCGGCGGCCAAAGGTCTCCAGATTCATTCCACCGTCGATCCAGACGTGCCCGTATTTTTGCGCGGCGACGCCGGCAGGCTGCGCCAGGTGCTCGTCAACTTGATCAACAACGCGATCAAGTTCACGGCGCAAGGCGAGATCAGATTACAGATTTCACTCGATCAGCAGTCGGAGGAAATCGCGGTGCTGCGTTTTCGTGTTTCCGATACGGGGATCGGCATCGCGCCGGAAGTGCAGGAGCGCCTGTTTCACGCGTTTGCGCAGGGCGACGCCTCGACCACGCGGAAGTACGGCGGCACCGGTCTCGGTCTCGCTATTTGCAAACAACTTGTTTCGAAAATGCATGGCGACATCGGAGTGGAGAGTTCGCCCGGGAACGGCTCCACATTTTGGTTCACTGTCGAACTGGCAAAGCGCAGTCAGTCGGCCACCGTCACAGTCGAAGAACCATCACCCGAGGAGAACCAGCCTATCCAAGGGCTGCGGATCCTGATTGCGGATGACAACGTCGTGAATCAGAGGGTCGCCGCGCACGAAGTGCGCCAGCTCGGTTATTCGGCCGATACGGTGGCCGATGGTTGCGAAGTGCTCGAGGCTCTGAGCCGCATTCCGTACGCGGTCATATTGATGGATTGCCACATGCCCCAGCTGGATGGCTATGAAACAACCAGGCGCATCCGCGCGGCTGGAGGCCATCAACCTTATATCATCGCGATCACCGCCAATGCGATGCAGGGCGACAAGGAAGTTTGTTTGGCTGCCGGAATGGACAATTATGTCTCCAAGCCAGTGCGCACCGCAGAACTGAAGGCAGCCTTGCGGAAAGCGCATCCGGTCCCGGCGGAGCCGGTTAGCGCGAAGGCGCTGGCCGCGCTCCGTAAGCTGGAAAAGGGCGGGGCGCCGGGGATTTTTTCGGAGCTGGCCGAATTGTTCGCGCAATCCACGCCCCAGCTTCTCTCCCAGGCGTGTAATGCTTTAGACGATCCAACGCAATTGGCGATGATCGCTCATACGCTCAAAGGAAGCTGCTTTACCTTCGGGGCGCATCCGATGGCGGCTCTCTGCCTGGAGCTCGAGCAGCGCGGCCGTCGGGGAATCGGTCGCGACGCTCGCGAGATCATCAACGCGATTGAGCTCGAATTCTTCACCGTCCGAGCGGCGCTCGCCGATCATTCCGCCAGAGCCTAACGACTGGATGCGAATATGAACGACATAGAATTTCATC
>JAXDQV010000086.1:0-6364 GCA_034667645.1 Chthoniobacter sp. | reverse complement strand
ACCTCCCGCCGTGCGCAAAGCTGACCTTCACCTCCATTCGCGATACAGCGACCGCTCGGCAGAGTGGCTGCTGCGACGGTTTGATTTTCCCGACAGCTACTCGGAGCCGCGCGATCTCTACACGCAGCTCCGGCGGCGCGGGATGGATTTTGTCACCATCACCGACCACAACCGCATTGAAGGCTGCCTGGAAATCGCGGAGCTGCCGGGCGCGTTCATCAGTGAGCAAGTCACCACGCTCTTCCCCGAAGATCGCGTGCCGGTGCAATTGCTCGTCTGGGGCATCAATGAAGGACAGCACCGACAACTGCAGGCTTTGCGTGAAAACATCTACGACCTGCAGAGATTTCTCGCTGCCCAGGATCTGGCGCACGCCGTCGCACATCCGCTGCACCGGCTCGACGAGCATTTCGGGCTCAAGCACGTGCAGAAGCTGGCGCTGCTCTTTCGCTGCTTCGAGGGAATCAACGGGCTGCGTGACGCACTGTTGAGCGAGGTCTCGCAGTTTGCTTTCGGTTGTTTAACCAGGGAAACGATCGAACGGTTTGCGAATGAACACGGGATTGAACCAACCCATGCCGAAGCGTGGCGAAAGACATTCGTCGGCGGGTCGGACGATCACAGCGGGATTTACGCGGGGAGCGCATGGACGGAAGCGGCCGACTGCGAAGGCGCGACCGAGTTTCTCGCGCAGATCAAGGCTGGAGGCTGTTCTCCGGCCGGAGCCGGCGGCACTCCCCTCGCCCTCTCGCACGGCCTTTACCAGTCGATTTACCGTTTTGTCAGCGACAAACTCTTCAAGACGACGGCGCAAAACTACCGGCTCGTGGAGAAGGTCTTTTCACGATTCATGGAGGGGCGCGATCCGACGGAATTCACGCTCGGGGAGAAAATCGGATTCCTCGCGCAGGGAATCGCGTCGGGAAAAATTTTCGAGATGGTGAAGCCGTCGAACGTTTCGCTCTGGAAGCAACTTTCGGCACTTTTTTCGCGGGCCGACATCAAGGACGCGCTCGCCAGGGAAATGGAAGGCGTGACCGAGCCCGAGCGGCGGGCGTTCATCCGGGCCAACGCTTTTTCCAACCAGCTCGCCTATCGTTTTTTCACGAAGTTCGTGAAGGAAATCTCGTCGGGAAACGTGATCGAAAGCATCCAGGAACTGAGCACGCTCGCACCGATCCTGCTGATTCTGACGCCCTATATTTACGCGTTTCAGAGCCAGTCGCCGTCGCGGAAATGGCTGCGTGAAATCTGCGACGACTTCGCGGGAACGCTGCCGCCGGCCTTGCAAAACAACAAACGCGCGTGGTTCACCGACACGCTCGAGGATGTGAACGGCGTGGCAAATACGATCCGCAAAATGACCGCGGCCGGCGTCGCCGCGGGAAAGGATCTCGTCGTCGTGACCTCGCGGTCCGCGATTCACATCAACGACATCCCGATCAAAAACTTCCCGCCGGTCGGTGAATTCGAACTGCCGGAATACGAACTGCAGAAGCTGAGCTTTCCTCCGATCCTGCCGATCCTCGATTATATCCAGCGCGAAAAATTCACCGAGCTGATCATCAGCACGCCCGGCCCGATCGGCCTCACAGCTTTGTTTGCGGCAAAGATGCTGGGACTGCGCACGAGCGGAATTTACCACACCGATTTCCCGCAATACGTCCGCATCCTGACCGACGACAGTTTCCTCGAAACGCTGACCTGGAATTACATGAAGTGGTTCTACGCGCAGCTCGATTTGCTTTACGTCAATTCCGAGCACTACCGCCGCTGCTGGATCGACCGCGGCATTCCTGCTGAACGCATCAAAATCCTGCCGCGCGGCCTCGACTCGTCACTCTTCCACCCCTCGCGGCGGGATGAGGATTTGCGGCGCAAATTCGGCGCGAAGAATGGCGAGGTGCTCCTTCTCTACGTCGGCCGGGTCTCGAAGGAAAAAGACCTCGACGTGCTCGCCGCGTCTTACCGAAAATTGCGCGCGCGCGATTCCCACTCGCGGCTGGTTCTCGTCGGCGACGGCCCTTATTTGAAAGAGCTGCGCGCAGCTTTGCCCGAGGCGACTTTCACCGGCTACCTCGCAGGACTTGATCTCGCCAAGGCCTTCGCGTCAGCGGATATTTTCGTCTTTCCGAGCACGACTGACACGTTTGGCAATGTCGTCCTCGAAGCGCTCGCTTCCGGTCTGCCGACGGTTGTTTCGGACCAGGGCGGTCCGCGCGAACTGATCGAAAACGGCGCGACCGGATTCGTCACCCGCAGCCTCGATGTGGAGGATTTTACCAACGCGACCGAGCGCTTGATCGCCGACAAATCGTTGCGCGAAAAGATGAGCGGGAACGCGCTGCGCGCAGTGCAGGATCGCGACTGGTCGGCGGCCTTTGCGCAGTTCTGGGCGACGTCCGGCTGATCTGTAACCCCAGCAGTTACACAAAGCGCGTGGGCAAAATCGCTCCCGAAACCATCGAGCAGATCGCGGTGGCGAATGACATCGTCGATGTCGTCGGCAGTTACTTTCCGCTCAAGCGCGCTGGCTCAAATTTCCGCGCACTTTGTCCATTCCACCAGGAAAAGACGCCATCGTTTCACGTGAATCCCGCGCGGCAATCGTTCCACTGCTTTGGGTGTGGCGCGGGGGGAAGCGTCTTTCGGTTCGTGATGAATTACGAGAACCTCGATTTTCCATCGGCGGTTCGACGCCTCGCTGAGCGCGCAGGGATTCCGATCGTGGAGGAACAATTAAGCGCGGAGGATGATCGGCGGTTTTCGATGCGGAAGCGGCTGCTCTCCCTGCACCAGCACGCGGCGGAGTGGTTTCATCAGAATCTCCTGACGCGCGAGGGTGCAAAGTCGGCGCGCACTTATCTAAAAGGTCGCGGCATTGGCGGCGAGATCGCGAAGGCGTGGAAGATCGGTTACGCGCCGGACGAGTGGGACTCGATGCGCGAATTTGCGCGCGGCGAAAAGTTTTCTGATGAGGAATTGATCGCCAGCGGGCTCGTCAAAACCAAAGAGGACGAGGAGTCGCCGAGTCAAGACTCGCGAACCCATCATCCGAAGTTTTACGATCGGTTTCGCGAGCGCGTGATGTTTCCGATCTGCAACGACCTCGGCGAGGTCATCGCTTTTAGCGGGCGTGTCTTGCAGGCCGACGCGCAGGGCGCGAAGTATGTAAACTCCCCGGAAACCATGCTTTTTACGAAAGGCAATGTGCTTTTCGGAATGCACAAATCGAAACGGGCAATCGCGGACAAAGGGACGGCGATTGTGCTGGAGGGACAGCTCGATTTGATCACCGCCTTCGAGGCTGGCGTGCAAAATGTCGTCGCGCCGCAGGGGACCGCATTTACGGAAAAGCAGGCGCGGATGTTGAAGCGCTTCGCGGACGAAGCGGTGCTCTGTTTCGATGCCGACAGCGCGGGCGCCAAGGCGACGGAGCGGTCGCTCGCCGCACTGCTCGACGCGAATTTGATCGTGCGCGTCGCGACGATGCCCGCTGGGCATGATCCGGATTCGCTTATCCGAAAGGAAGGTCCGGAAGCCTTCGTGGAACAGATCGCCGCCGCGCGCGATTTCTTTGATTTTCAAATCGATCACTACGCGACGAGACCGGATTTCGCCACGCCGCGCGGGAAGCTCCAATTCTCGCGGAAGATGGCGGAATCGGTGGGCTTGATCACGGACGCGGTGCTGCGCGAAAGCGTGGCGCGAAAAGTGGCGACCCGGCTGGAGATCTCGCTCGATGATTTTTGGGGTCTGCTCGGAAAAGCGGCCAAACGAGAAACCGGAGGGCAGACATCGCAGGCACGCGCGCTTTTATCGCAAAGCACCGCGGGCTCATTGTCGCTCCTCGCGTTGCGCGACCAGACGGCGCGGAGTTGGATTCAGTCGCAGGACTGGCGGGAGCTTCTGCCGCAACTGGAGGAGACGGAGCTGCTCGGGAAAATCCTGAGCGCCGGTATCCGCCCTGGAATTCCTGCATCGGTGAGCGCCTTTATCGCGGAACTGGCGCCGGAGGAGGAACGGGCGGTCGCCGCGCTGCTGGAGGAGAAGCTTCCAGAGAATCCCCTCGTGGTAGCACAGGATTGCTGGCGGGACCTGCAACGACGCGATCTGACCCGAAGGCTGCACGCCCTGACGGCTCGGCAGCGTGCTCCAAGTCTCGCCCCGGCCGAGATTATCAATCTGCAAAAACAAATCCTTGACCTTCAAAAACGCCTCACTGATATTGCGCGGCCTTTCGCCTAGCCTAGCGTCCTCCGGCGCAGAGGCAGGGAAGCGCGCTGCAACACTCGGAAAGGTATGCTTAAACTAGCCAAGAAAAACGCCCCCCCGCTCTCGAAGAGCAAAGTGAAGGAAGTCAAAGTGGAACCCGCGGAAAAGCGCGGAGTTGCGGTAAAAAAAGAAAAAAAAGTCAGGAGCGCGAAAAAGCCTCTTGCGGTGAAAGAAAAGAAACAGGCGGCGGCCAAAACGCCCGCCACCGCGCCCGCTTTAAACGGTCACTCTGCCGAGAAGCCCTCGAAAAAACGAGTGGCCGCTCCTGCTCAAGCCCACGTCGCGGTGCCCCGTGCTCCGCTTAATCTCGACGCTCCTGAGGTGCAGGAAAAACTGCGCGAACTCGTCAAGCTGGCGAAGGAACAAGGATACGTCACCTTTGACGATCTTAACGAAGCGCTGCCGGACAACATCAACGAACCGGATGACATGGAGGCCATCATGGGGCGCCTTCGTTCCATGGAAATCGACATCATCGATGCCTCGGAAGTCGACCGTTACAAGGATGGTCATCCTCCGAAGGACGAAGAGGAAGAGGACAAGGCCGATACGAAACTCGACGTGCTCGACGACCCGGTGCGTATGTATCTCAAGCAGATGGGCCAGGTGCCGTTGCTGACCCGAGAGCAGGAAGTGGAAATTTCAAAGCGGATCGAAGACGCGGAGTTAATGGTGCAGAAACGGATCAATCGGTTCGGCTTCACGGCACGCGCCCATCTCGATCTCGCACAAAAACTCGTGGAAGGCCGCGAGCGGTTTGATCGCGTGATCCTGGATAAAAAAATTGAGAGCCGGGAGCGTTACATGAAGCTCCTGCCGCGGCTTTGCGACAGCGTCGAAAAGCACACCGACCGAGTCCTACGCGCCTACAAGCATCTGGTCGCGAATGGCACGAAGAATCAGGACACCAAGACCTTCAAGGATTTCAAGAAAGCGCACGAAGGACTGCAGAAGCTGTATCCGAAGTTTTACTTCAAACAGAAAATTACCGAGGAATTCGTGAATCAGGCGGACGAGACTTTTCGCCGGATCACGAACATGCAGCACGAGCTCGCCCAAAAGAAAAAGGCAGCCAAAGGAGTGGACGGCTCGAAGATCGACTACGCCGCGCGACTGCGCGACGAGCAGACGCGAATCTGGCTCAGTCCCGATGAATACGTGGCGGAATACAACGAGCTGAAAACGTGGTTCAAGAAAGCGCTGAAGGCGAAGACCGAGATGGTGGAAGCGAACCTGCGGCTCGTCATTTCCATTGCCAAAAAATACACCAATCGCGGCCTGTCGTTCCTCGACCTGATCCAGGAAGGCAACATGGGCCTGATGAAAGCGGTCGAGAAATTTGAGTATCGCCGCGGCTACAAATTCTCGACCTACGCGACGTGGTGGATACGGCAGGCGATCACGCGTTCCATCGCCGATCAGGCACGCACGATCCGCATCCCGGTCCACATGATCGAGACGATCAACAAGCTGATGCGCGTGCAGAAACAGCTCGTGCAGGAATACGGCCGGGAACCCTCGCCGGAGGAAGTCGCGGACGAAATCCAGCTCCCCGTCGATCGCGTCCGAGCCGTGCTGAAGATGGCGCAGCAGCCGATTTCGCTGCAGTCACCAGTCGGCGAAAGCGACGACACCAGCTTCGGTGATTTCATTGAAGACAAGGGCGCGGAGAATCCGAGCGACATGACCGCGGCGGTGCTGTTGAAGGAAAAAATCAAGGATGTGCTCGAGACTCTTACCGAGCGCGAGAGACAGGTTCTTGAACAGCGTTTCGGGCTCGTGGACGGCTACAGCCGCACTTTGGAGGAAGTGGGCCGGCAGTTCAAGGTGACGCGTGAGCGCATCCGGCAGATCGAGGCGAAAGCCCTGCGCAAGATGCGGCACCCGACGCGCATTCGACAGCTCGAAGGCTTCCTCGAAGCGGCGGAAGTTTAGCCGCATAAAGTTTCGCGCAACTTTGCTGTCGGTCTCGTGTTTGACTGATTGATGAACGCGGACGACCACGACCAGCTTTGGAATTTGCTCGGCAGGGCCAGACATCAAGAGGTCTCACCTTTTTTTGCGCGGAACATCTTGCGGGAAGTCCGAA
>JAXDQV010000085.1:0-4805 GCA_034667645.1 Chthoniobacter sp. | reverse complement strand
CCGGGTGTCCATTTCAAAGCGCAACAAGCTCCGGATGCCGTAACGTCGGAACGCTCGATTCCAACTCCACCGCCAGGCAGTGCCCGCACGCGATTTGGCCAGCAGGCTCCAGACGCTGCACATGGCGGCTCACAAAGCTCAACGACGGACACTGGCAGCGGCCAGGCTCCGAAGCGGCGGCAGGTCGCCCCCGACGCGACCTCGGACGGCACTCCAAGTCCTGATGCCGTCGAAAAACTCTGGGACGTGATCAAGGCGCAGCGGGCGGAATTACGCGCGCAGCGCGAAGCCATCGCGAACCTGGAACGTCGCGTGACCGACCTCGAAAAACCGGCGCAGTAATAAGATGCCCGACGCAGCCCCCGCTCCGACCGCTTCGCCGACCGACGCCCAGTTGGACGCGGCGATGGCAGAAGCGGATGCACTTTTTAAAGACCGCTCCTCGGCCGCGCCGCAATCGCAGCTTCCGACGCGCAGTTCGCAGGAAGATTCTTGGTCCACAAAGCCAGCACGCGGCGAGAGCTTCGTGCTCTACACGGCGAGCGGAAAGCCGGTCTGGATCTACGGCAACAGTCAGCCGTGGAGCCCGAATCTGGTGCTGTCGCTCACGGGCTGCCTCGTTTTCATCGGTGCGGCAGCCGTCATCGCCATTGCCATTGTGGCAAAAAAAGAAACCAACCGGCTGGCGGTCATTCGGCTGGTCGGAATCATCCTCATCATGGTCATCGCCGCCGTGCTGGTGGTCGGCGGATTCAGCGACCGGCAAATCGCCACGGTCATCGGATTGCTTGGGACGATCGCCGGTTATCTCGCCGGCTCACGGCAGGCAAGTGGCGACGTGAATACCGAGGGAGGGTCCGCGCCGCAGTTGCCGAAACCGCCTCCGGCGGCCTCAGACATTAGTTAACCCACTTCCCCTTCGGATCGGAAAGCATCACCTGCTCTTCGTTCGAATAATCCGTCCGGCCGATCGCGCCCCACATGTGCGTGCCGGTGGCTTTACGCCAGCAGCTGCTCATTTCTTCCCCGGTGTGGCAGCCCCAGCTTTTGACGAACGCGTCTTTCGCGAAAATGCCGCGCTTGATCTGATTGAGGTCCGCTTCATGGAGCCAGCACTTTGACCCGCTATCTAACTCCGCACTGTAGTCGAACATGAAGCAGGCCTTGTTGCTGTGGCCGAAAAATTCAAAGTCGCCGATTTTCACCTGGCTGCGGTCCTGCCCGAAGTTCAAGTAGTCCAGCAGTTCCTGCGTCTTGTTGAACCAAACCAGCTTGACGTGCGTCGCATCGCGCACCGATTCGATGAGCGGGATGAGGTCGCGGCCTTCCTGCTTGCCACGCTTGAGGTAGCTTTCCTTGTAAACCAGCCACGTGATTTTCGCGCCGGGATCCTGCGCCCGGATCTGGTCAAAACGGACGCGGCTGGCGTGGACGAAATTTGCCCACCAATGATCGTGCGGCTGCGCCTTGAATTTCTCCCACTGGTAAAGCGACACGCCGCCGGTGACGATGACGTATTCCTTCTCGATCGCCTGCGCCTGCGCGCAAAAAACCACGAGGAGCGCGACGAGGAGCGTGAGATTGTTTTTCATGCGGGGCATACGATGCGCAGTTTTGGCGCGGTGACAACCGGCAATCGCCTAGGTCACGTTTTGAGACTCTACGAAAGCGGCAGCTCGTTCTGCACGATTTGCTCGAGGGTCTGACGACGGCGGATCAGCGCGAACTCCCCGTTTTCGCGCAGCAACACTTCGGGCGCTTCCGGAAACGAATTGTAGTTTTTTGCCGGCATCGCCGCGCAATACGCCCCCGCCCCTTCGATCACGCATAAATCGCCGATCTCCGCCTCGGGCAGCTCGCGGGTTCGCAGCACTTCATGATGCTCCGGTGCCGGCGTGAGCAAGTCGCCGGATTCGCAGCAATGGCCGACGAGCACATACGGCATCAAGCGGCCCGGGGCGCGGCGCGGCAGCACGATGATCGGATGCTGGGAAGCGTAAAGCGACGGGCGCAGGATTTCCGTCATGCCGGTGTCGAGTTTCAGAAAGTGAAACCCGTCAGCGCCGGTGTGCACGATGTCCTGAATCGTCGCCACGATCGCGCCGGAGTTCGCGAGCAAAAACGTGCCCGGCTCGATCTCGAGGCGCAGCTTGCGTCCTGTCTCTGCGTGCAGCGTTTCGATCGCCTCGCGCACGGGCTCGCCGATTTCCTGCAAGTCCGTCGTCTGCTCATAATCCATCCGACCAACTTTGAAACCGCCGCCGAGATTTAGGGTCGTGACGTCGGGAAAGTCGCGCACCATTTCCAGGCTCAACCGCGCGACACGCTGCCACACAGCCGGATCGCTTCCCGAGCCGATGTGCGTGTGCACACGGACGACCCGGAGTTTCGCTTGTTTAACAATGGTTTGCACATCGTTGAGCCATTCGTGCCAGATGCCAAAGCTCGACGACGGACCGCCGACATTTGTTTTCACGGTGCCGCCGGAACCAATGCCCGGATTAAAGCGAATGCCGAGTTCGCAGCCCGGGAACAACTCTCCAAAGCGCGCGAGCTGGCTCAACGAGCAGGCATTGAACAGAATCCCCCGCTCGTGCAGCTCCGCAAAGCCCGCGGGAAACTCCTGCGTGCTCAGTGAAATATTTTCCGCCGGAATCCCCGCGCGCATCGCACGCCAGCACTCATTCCCCGAGCTAGCGTCCACGTGCAGACCGGCATTTGAAAGCGTCTGAAGGATGGCCGCATTCGGACTCGCCTTCATCGCGTAGCGCACCGTCAGCCCAAAGGCATTTGGAAACGCCAGCGCCTTCTTCGCCTGCCGCCGCAGCGTTCGCTCATCATAGACATAAAGCGGCGTTCCATATTGCGCGTGCAACGCCTCGACCTGCTCGGGGGTGAGAAATTTCAGCGTTTCCATGCGGAGCGGAAACGATGCGCTGTGAGCCCCGGAAAGCGAAAGCGAATTCTCCTCAACGTGCGCGCACACGCATCACGTCGTGTGCATTTCCGCACAAAACATGGCTCGAACACCCGTCACTCGCCGCGATACTTCCGGTCCATCGTGCGGCGGCCGGTGAAGAATTCCTCCAGCGATGCGCCGGCCTGGTGCAGGGCTTTATTGATCCGGTGCCCAACGCGGAGACGACCCGGCTCGCCGTCCCCATCCAAATAGTCCGCGTCGTCCCGCACCACGACATCGTCGCGGGTCCCGGGTTCGTCGCTGCGCGCAGGCGGAGCCCGATCCTCGGGAATATCCTGCGCGACGCCGGTGTTTTGACGTCCGTAAAAATCGCTGCGCAAAACCGCCCCGGTGTCCGCCGCGAGTCGCATCGATCCGGCCGGGCGACCGGCGGAATCCATGAGCTGGATCGCCCAGACCGGTGACTTGCCGGAATCGCCGGCGCGCAGGATGTAATCGACGCTGTCAAAGCCGAGGTGCGCCTTGGCCGCTTCTTTCTCGACGATGGTAAAAGCTCCTTCCGAGTCGAGATTGAGTTTCTGGAAATTCATCGCCCCGCTTGCTGCGGTGGTTCCTCCCACCGGCGTGCGCTCGGAGACGATTTTGCCATTGGTGACTTCCACTTCCCGCACCCCGCCGCGCGCCGTCTGGTCGTCGAGGACCACTTTCCACGAGGCCGGTTGAGGCGCGCCTCCCCGTCCATGCACCTCGATTACGCGATTGAGAATCTCCTGTCCGCGCGCACTCCCGATCGCCCGCAGCGCCTGATAAGCCGTATCTCGCGCGAAGCTCGTGACGGATGCGCAAAGCAGCGCGCTGAGGATCGGAACGAGTTTCATAAAAATAAAATGCGAGCAGCGAATGGCTTTTGCCAGCGGTTTCTTCCGACGGAAACCGCGGCGATTCGTTCAAATGATTCGCCACGTGTGCATTGCTTTTTCTAACTTTCCCGCATGATTGTCGTCCGATTTCTCGAGGGAGAAAAAAGCAGCTCCGGCCGCCCTCTCACGTGTTAACTTTTGATTGTTCTGTGAAACACGAAATCGAATTCGCCAGCCATCCTGCAAACCTCGCGCTCGTGCGCAATGTGGTCCGCGATTTCGTGCGCGAGAGCGGCCTGTCCGAAAAACAGGCGGAACTCGTCGTGCTGGGCGTCGACGAAGCCTGCACGAATATCATTCGCCATGTTTACAAGCATGAGGTGACGCATCTCATGTCGCTGAACTGCGAGCGATTTGACGGGGGCGTTCGCTTTCGCGTGCGCGATTTCGGCCCACAGTCCGAGCAGGAAATGACGGGCCGGCCGCTCGACGTGGTCCGGCCTGGCGGACTTGGCCTGCACCTGATCCGCAACGCCTTCGATCACGTCGATTACGTCCCACAGGCGACCGGAACTGAAGTGGTGCTGACGAAAAACTTCCCGGCGGAATTCAACGCGCCAGCTCGATCGTAAACGGCGTTCCGAGTTCGGTCGAAAAAAGCACGAGTCGCGAAGCCGCGCGACTGAGGCCGCGCTCCAGCACCTCGGCGTAAGCCCTAATCTGCGCCTCGTAGGCCCCACGGAGTCGCGCTGAAAAAGCTTCCTCGTTTTCACCCAAGAGACGCCGGTCGGTTTTCCAGTCCACGATCCAAAGTTCGCCGCTCGCGCAAACCACGACGAGATCGACCACGCCTTCCATCCACTCGAGTTCTGCGCGCGCGTGGCTGAATGGAATTTCGCTGAGAAACGACTTCCCCATTTTGATCAGCTCGCGGCGAAAGTCCGCGGATTGGCGAAGCTCGGCTTCCGCACGTTTTTGAAAAACGCGATCCGCCTGCTGCAGCGCCAGCCCCAGATACTCACGCT
>JAXDQV010000084.1:0-16957 GCA_034667645.1 Chthoniobacter sp. | reverse complement strand
TAAGCTTGGGATGCCCATGACGATACCAATCCGTTCCTTGGTCCTCCAGGCAAGGTAAGCGGCCAGGCGGTAGTATTCGAAGTAATCGGAAATGAGCACGGTCATGCCGCAGGCCGCCAGTAGCTCGGCGCGGGCTAGAAAGTCTCGCCGATCCACCTCGTTTCCTCCCGCCAGCAGGTTGCGCATGGTTATTTCCATCAAGGGGAGGATCGGCTTGTCGGCCACCGCCGGGTCGGCCTTGAACTTTGCCAGAGCGCATTCCAGCATGTCGAGATTGACGTGGGTCGTAGGACGAAAGCTTCCGCGTTCCACGAGCACTGCCTTTTTGTAAAGAACTTCAGCGGGTTGAAGGACTTCGCGATTTGCGCCGAACATAGCTGCTCCGCTCAGGCCGAGCTGCACCAGCTTCAATGCCATGATTCGATTATCCACGTTTCGAAACTCGATCCCGCTGAATTCGATCATGTCGATCTCGATGCGGCCGGTAGTCAGCTTGTCGAGAAGGGACTCCACCAGTTCCTCTGGAATGTGATGAAGGAAGAAGGCGCCGTAGCAGAGGTTTACCCCGACGATTCCGAGCGCTTCCTGTTGCAACGAGGCTTCGGCATCCTGCATCCGAACGTGCATGACGATCTGGCTCGGCTCGTCGTGAGGCCTGCTTTGAAATTTCACCCCCATCCACCCGTGGCATTCATTGCCGCGCTTGAAACTTCGCGCCACCACGGTGTCGGCAAACGCAAAGAATGCCGTTGTGTCGCCGCGATCCCGAAGCCGATCAACATCAAGCTCAAACTCACGATCCAGCATCGCCTGCAGCCGTCCGCGAGAGACATAACGCTCGCTCTGCCCATAGATCGCGTCACTTACCTTCATGTCATAGGCCGAGATGCTTTTCGCGATGGTGCCGGCGGCGCCTCCGACACGAAAAAACCAGCGCACCACCTCCTGTCCCGCCCCGATCTCCGCAAAGGTGCCATACCAGCGCGGATCAAGGTTGATCTTTAGCGCCTTGTTATGAGTATCGACCGCTTCAGGTTTCACTGAATGAAGAGAGCTATCGAAGTCGAAGCGAGATGGCGAGTTCTCATCGCGTCCGTCTGACAGGTTCGAACGCATGCCTTGCGAGCAGGCTATTCGCTGGCTTCTTCAGATAACTTCCACGCCAGCCAGCCTGCAACCCCCAACCCGATGGCATTCACCCAAAGAGGCACGAGAAATCCCGCGATCACCACCGGAAACCGAAGAATCAATCGAAGCAGATGGATGATAGCTGCCACACCAAAGAGAGCGGCTGCGATTGTGGTAACTGGCTTGGTTTGCATGACCCAACTTAATACCACCACTTTTATTTTTCTAAGTAATTTCGATCCGCTTGAATCGAGCGATTCGGGCCAAAAGTGGCTCGTCTTGCGCATTAAAAGTCTGGCGGGCCAGCAATCTTCTGGGAAAGCACGCAAGGGCATGGCACCTGCTTTAACCCGGCGATGCTTGGATGGATGTTATTTCTAGCAACGCTCATTGGTCTGTTCGCCGTGAAAGCCGGAAAGTAAAACGGAGCAGCCTGGGTTGCTGATGCCTCGCCCGGAAATCTCGGGGAGGCCCCAATCATTCTTCGATGTGAGGCTGTGACGAACCGAAGCAGATTCGCTTAATCAGCGTATTCATCGGAGCCTTCGAGCCAGAGGGGGACGCATACTCGAACTCGAGGATCTCGCAGCGCCATTTTCTCAACGGAAGGCAAGTTCATGCGCGAATCGATGCGCACGAGTGTGCGGCGCTATCCAAAAAAGCCCGAGCCTCCAGCCTTGATTCTCGCTCCCGAGTTGGATGCTCTGTATCCTGTGAAAATCGCGCGCTGATGAACCCTGCGATACTTGCCGCTGGACTGGCCGCCGTCATCCTCTTGCACAACTTCGCCGCCGCCCAAAATCAGCCAGGCGGCGACGGACCAGATCCGCGGGAGGTCCCTGTTCCGGCGATCCAGACCACACGGGAGCCAATGCCGGGCGTGGACGCTCTGCCGGTTCAAATCGAGATGCCCGACCCGCTGCTGATGAACGACGGCGTCAAGGTAACCACAGGAGCTCAATGGAAGGAGCGCCGGCAGGAAATAAGACGCACTCTCGAGTATTACGCAGTCGGTGCGATGCCGCCGCCTCCGGGCAACGTGAAGGGGCGCGAGTTGAAGTCGCAGGTCGTGCTCGAGGGAAAAGTGAAGTATCGGCTCGTGCATTTGACCTTCGGCCCGCAGGAGAAGCTCGAGTTGAACGTCGGCGTTTTTACGCCGAGCAAAGGCGGCCCGTTTCCCGCGGTGATCATGCCGGACGGCACGCCTCCGCACGCGACTCCGTTGCCGACGCTTTCGCATCCGCCGACTCAAGGCAAAGGCTTGGATGCGCTGTTGCCTGTTGTTCTACCTCCCGATCCACCGAACGCAAAACAGGCCGCACCTCCCGATGCAGAGACGGTCGCCTCGCGTCATCGCGAGTTGTTCCGCCGCGGTTATGCTTATGTGACTTTCAACAACAACGATTGCGCAGAAGACACCACGCTGCGGAACGCAGATGGAAGCTGGGCCTTTCGCACGACACGCTTCTATCCGGCTTATCCCGACTACGACTGGGGCGTGCTCGCTGGCTGGGCTTGGGGCGTATCGCGCATCGTGGATTATCTCGAAACCGAACCATCGATCGACAAAACCAAAATTATCATCACCGGCGCCTCGCGCACCGGAAAGTCGGCGATGGTTGCCGCAGCTTTTGACGATCGGATCGCCATGGCGGCACCGGCCATCACCGGCGGCGGCGGAATTGGCGCTTATCGATTCAGCGGCGCGGGTCGCGGCGGAAAAGAAGGACTCCCCGAGATGATGAAGAAATATCCGAACTGGTTTTCACCGCGCCTGCATCAGTTCTGGGGCCACGTGGACAAGCTGCCATTTGACGAACATTGGTTTCTCGCGCTCTGCGCACCGCGACCGTTCATTGCACTCGAAGGCTTGAACGATCCGGTCTCATTGATGAATGCGGTGAAACAATCGTGGCTCGGCGCTCAGCCTGTTTACGCATTGCTGGGCGCGACGGATTGCCTCGGCGTCCACTACGCAAACCATGCTCACGCATTCACGCAGGACGACTCGACGGCGCTCATGGACTTTGCGGACAAACATCTGCGCGGAATGAAAATCGAGCAGCGGTTCGATCAGTTTCCTTCGGAAGAACAGGTCGCCGCGGCAACGGCAACGAAACCCGCTTCAAAATCGACGCCGCTCAATGTGCGCGACTCTGGCGCGGTGGGCGATGGGAAGACGAAAGACACGGTGTCGATTCAGAAAGCGCTCGATGCGTGCGCGGCGGCGGGCGGCGGGGAAGTCGTCGTGCCCGCCGGCGAATACCTCACCGGCAGTCTCGATTTAAAATCAAAAACTACTCTGCGGCTCGAGCAAGGTGCGACGCTGCGCGGCAGCTCCGATCTGTCGGATTACCCGATCATCCAGGCGCGATGGGAAGGCCGTTGGACCGCTGCGCACCGCGCGCTTGTCTCGGCAACCGACGCTCATCAAATCGCGATTGTCGGACCCGGCACACTTGCGGGCGATCCGACGATCGGAAACCGTGAGATGCCGCGTCGGCCGTGCGTCATCGAGCCGATTGGCTGCACCGACGTGCGCTTCGAAGGCTTCACTGCCACGCAAACGAAGATGTGGACGATTCACCCGACGTATTGCGAAAACATCACGGTCAAAGGCCTGACGATCCGCGGCACCGGCGGCAACAGCGACGGCGTGGACGTGGATTCCTGCAAACACGTGGTCATCGAGGGCTGCGATATCGAAACTGGTGACGACTGCATCGCGCTCAAGTCCGGCCGCGGCATGGAGGGTTACCGCGAAGCGCAGACGACGGAGGACGTGCTCATTCGCGATTGCAAGCTGGCCGACACCATTTTCGCCTGCATTGGCATTGGCAGCGAAACTTCCGGCGGCATCCGGAACGTGCGCATCGAGCGCTGTAAATTCACGTTCGCCAGGACCTTCGCGATTTACATCAAGAGCCGGCCCGGACGCGGCGCATTCATCGAAGACATTTCCGCCGACGATCTCGACGTGCAGACTGCACCGAACGGTTTCCTGCGCATCAATCTGCTTGGCAGCGGCATTCAGGATCCCGAGCCCGTGCCCGGCGACGAAGGAATCCCGACCGCACGCAACTACCGTTTTTCCAACATCAAAGTGAACTGCGGAACGCTCGTGGACGCTCTCGCAGTTTCACCGTCAAAACCCGTGAATGGCTTGCGTCTCACGAACATCAGCGGCATCTGCAAAAAAGGTTTCGCCCTCGCGAACATGACGAACGTGGAGCTCGAAGACATCAAAGTCAGCGGCTTCGAGGGCCCGCTGTTGACGACCGATAATGTGCAAGGGGCCGGTTTGCAAAAAGCCGTGCCGCCCGAGCGCACCGTGCTCTGGAATGGCCGGGATTTGGCTGGATGGAAAATCTTTCTCGGCGACCCCGCGGTCGATCCGCAGACCGTGTGGAGCGCGGCAGATGACGGCGTGCTGCGACTCGCGACGAAAACGAGCGGCTACCTGCGCACGGAAAAATCATTCTCCAACTACCACCTGCACGTCGAATGGCGCTGGCCGAAGGACGCGCCCGCGAACACCAACAGCGGAGTCTTTGTGCATCTCAACGGCGACGATGCGATCTGGCCCAAGTGCTTCGAGTGCCAGTTGAAATCCGGCGAGGCGGGCATGGTGAGCGGGCTGGACCTGGACATTCCCGACGCTCCGATCCTGAACAAGCGCAAGCGCGCCCCGAAGCTGGCCGAACCGAGCGAAAAGCCATTTGGCGAATGGAACGCGTATGACCTCTACGCGCATGGCGATTTTCTCGAAGTATTCGTCAATGGAGTGCGCCAGAATCGCGTCGAAAAACTGCCCGTGACTTCGGGCGGCATCGGCCTGCAAATGGAAGGCTTTCCGATCGAATTCCGCAACGTCTGGACTCAGCCGTTTTAGCTTCCGTTACTGCTTCCCAGCCAGCTTCGTCCCTGCAAACTCGATGAAGTTGCAGAGGAGTTTGCGAGCCACTTCGGCGGGCGCGGCGCGGTTGGAGAGGTTGTCGCAGATGTCGAGCGTCGAGAAAACGATGCGACCTTTGCCGCACGGCACGATGCCGACGGCGGTGCCGAGCTGCATCGGGAATGAATGCCACGCGCCGGCCACGAATTCCTCGCCGTCAGCGACGATTCCGAAGCGCGTCCGGCCGTCGCGCACGAGCGCCTGATACGGCCAGTTCATTCCGCAGTTCACCGGCAGGTCTTTGAAAAGCGGATGCTCCCGCACAAAGTGATCGCCGCCGAGCCATGCCGTGCCGATTTTAAATGTCCCGGAGAATTTCGCGGCGGTGTTTTTTTGGATCAGGTCAAGCCACGCGTCCGCGCGATCGAGCACGAGCAAAGTGGTGCCGTCGTCACGCACGCGATCGATGAGACGCTGCGGATTCGGCGGATTTTTTTCGGGCACTGCCCACGACAAGACACAACGCGCGGTGCGGCGCTGCTGGATGAACTCGAAAATGATTGGCGCCGGTTTGTCGGCTTCGAGCTCGATGGCACCGCGATACGTTTGAGAGTCGCGCCCGGTGATCGCGTCGATGACGGTTTTGCCATTCACGATGAGCCGCACGCCGCCATCGCTGCGGACGGTGAATGCGTAGTGGCCGCCCGTCGGCGGCAGTAGCTCGCCGCGCCAGCGGACGCTATAGCCTTCGGTGAGCGGCACGGCGGGATCTGGAGTGGCGCCATCCGGCACGACCAGATCGATGCCGGGGTCGGTGCGCTCGTGCAGCTTTTCGGCAAAGCTGCCGCCGCGGTAAAAGGTCGCCGTGAGCCCGCCGTTTTTGCCTGCCGGATCGCGCAGCCGATCGGCGGGAAGACTCGTCGTTGCGCCTTCATCCGGAGGTCGCGCGGCAATCACCCAATCGAGTTTTTCCAAGCCATCGCCATACGCCGGGACTTCCAGCTGCTTTTCGTTTTTCAGAAAACCCGCGACACGTGTTCCAGTTTCCCACACCGCCCCCTGGCCGCCGAGCTGCGCACTTTTCCAATCAAGCGCGAGCACTTCATCCACGCCGCGTGCGTCCTCCTTTCCGTCGCTCTCGAGCAGGATCGCTTCGATGCGAAACATCCCGGTCGCGCCCGCGATCGGAAGCGTCACGCCGCCCGCCAGCAACTCGCCGTAAACCTCTCCACCGCTCAATTTCACCGGCAGTTCTTTGGAAAAACTCACGCGTCCGCCGGAGTCGGTGGCCGTCACTTTCAGTTTCCGCGCGCCTTTGAGATCGTTCTCGTTGATCGCGTAAAAATCCGCGACGATCTCGCCAGGAATCTGCGCGAACTGGCTCCGCAATTTCACAACGACCTCCTGCGAGCCCGCTCGCGCCCCCATGATCGCGGGATCCGCCTTCGCGTTTCGATAGCAATCCACGATACCGGAGTGGTTCTCGACGATCTGCGCTTCCCAACCGTTCACCGCGTATCCGTCGTTGGCGTTGCAGATGCGATGTTGCTCGATCTTTCGCGCCTGATGCTCGAGCGAAATCGCGCCGAGTGCGCTGGTGAGCGCGTCGACGCTTGGGAAAGCCGCTTGCAAGTTTTTGCGCGTCAGGAATTCGTCGAAGGTCTTGAACCATTCGCGATAAATCGCGCCGTCCCAGCCGAGCCGCGGCGCTTTCGCGAGCTCTGCGTTGATCAGCTCCAGACGTGGCGGCGTCGAGATCGCGCCTTCCTCGCCCATGTAAACAATCTCCTCCTTGTCGTCCGTCCATCCGTAGAATTTGTCCGGTTTCGTGTAGAGCTCCTGCTTCCAGACTTCCGGC
Organism: Chthoniobacter sp.; assembly: GCA_034667645.1. GTDB lineage: Bacteria > Verrucomicrobiota > Verrucomicrobiia > Chthoniobacterales > Chthoniobacteraceae > JAJPJG01. The sequence continues at coordinate 10,076 of JAXDQV010000084.1, read as the reverse complement.
CCGCCGGCGTGATGAAAATCGAACCAGCCGCGCATGTGCACCTCGTCGTCGAACGGCCGCATGTGCATCTTTGACGAATCCTCCGGAGCGCGCGCCCACGCGGATGTGTGCGTGATGGTGCGGCTCGGATCGAGCGCGTGCGCGTCGCGCATGTCGCGCGCGCGAATCTTCAGCAACGGATCATCGAGCGCGAGCTGCGGATCACCCATGCCGATATTCCCCGCTTCGTTGATCATGTTGTAAATGACGAGGCTCGGATGGCTGCGGTCGCGCTTCACCATGCGCAGCAATTTCTCGCGCGCAAGCGCCTGCGCGAATTCGTCGCCGCGCGCGCTGCCGTAGCCACCTGGTTCTTCATAGATCAGCAGTCCGAGCTCATCGGCTTTCTCGAAGGAAATTGGATGGCCGATGCAGCGATGGAAGTTGAGCATATTCTGCCCGAGCGCTTTCGCGGTGCGGATTTCTTTTTCGGCGAGTTCGGGCGTCGGAAAAATTCCGTTGATCGGCCAGAAGCCCCAACTGATCGCGGTGCGGAGGAAGATACGTTTGCCGTTGAGGCGAAAGACCGCGTCTTTGCCAATGCCGTCAGGTGCGAAGGAACGGAAGCCGAAGCGCTGGCCAGCCGAGTCAATCACCTTGCCGCTTTTTCTGATCTCCCACGTGCATGTGTGAAGATTCGGATGCTCTGGATCCCACAGCTCAGCATCTTCAGCTCGCATCTCAAATGGAACGCGGTGTGTTCCCGGAGCGATCTCCTCGACCGATTCCGGCGTTAGCCACGAAGCGACTTCGCGCACCTCTGCTCCAACTGTTGTGATACGACATTTGAAATCGCACGTTACTGACTTGTCTGTCAGGTTACGGATCGTGAGGACTCCTTTCACCCGTCGCGGCTCCGGCGTGTTCTGCACGTAGATGTCCTCGACATAAACCGGCTCGCACGCCACGAGCTTTACGCGCCCGGTGATCCCGCCGAAGCCGTGGCTCATCGGGATCGTGTATTTGCCCCACATGAACGGCTGGCTGTCTTTCCAATCGAAGTTGCCGCCCGGATCGGTGATGCGCACCGCCAGCTCGCATTCCTCGCCGGCTTTCACCGCGTCGGTGATGTCCACCTCAAACGGCGTGTTGCCGATCATGTCGTAGCCAACCAATTTGCGATTGACGAAAACCTCCGCGCGATGTCGCACCGAATCGAAGCGCAGCAGCACGCGCTGGCTGGGAGCCGCGCTGGGAATTTTGATCGTTCGCCACCACCAGCTCACCCCCTTGATGTCGTTGTCGGGCCCTTTACCGTCCTGCAAATACTCCTCGACGGTGCCCGGCACCGCGACCGCCTGCCCGTTTCGGACCAGCATTTCCCATCCGCCGGTCGGAGGATTTACCGGCAGCTTTTTCAAATCGACGGGCGGGAGAAAGAGCTCGTCGTCCGCCCATTTCGCCTCCCCGTCGTGCCACATTTTCCAGCCATCACCCGAGAGATCGAGGGTGCTGCGATTTGCTTTCGCGTCCGGGCAAAACGACGCGAAAAGGAAGACGAGCAGGGGAAGGAACCGCGAGCGCATGGATGACAGCGTGGAGAAAACGCCGGGGTTTGCCAAACCGCGAGTGCGACCGTCTTTGGATGGACTGCGCGCGCAAACCGCGCAGAACATTACGGCGCGAGATTGATTCGGTAGTATTTCTGCGAGTCGGTGCTGTTGGTGTCGGTGAAGGTGAGCACGCTTTCGCTACCTGTCTGCGCCTGGCCCACGGGAATCCAAGCCCCGCCTGGTTTGTCGCTGCGCTGAAGCTGATAATTGTGTCCGTTATGACCTTGGATCGTGAGAGTTAAAGTAGGACCCGTTTTTGTCGCGGTGCTTATCCGGACAATGCTCGAGTCGAGGACAGTGCCGTGATTGATGAAACCGGCCGGGAGTGTTTGTTTCCCGGTCATTATATCCACAATGCCTTCATTCACGAATGCGCCGGAGACATTCAGGCCCGCGCCGCCCGTCAGACGAATTGTTCCGTTGTTAGTGACATTCCCGGTGACGCTAAAGTTTCCCGAAGTCAGGGAGACCGTGCCGCCGGCCTGAACGTTGACCGAACCTCCGAGGCTGCCAATACCACTGAGCGTAGCGCCGCTTTGCACGGTGACCGTGGTTCCATTGAGTGCGCCGTTGATGATCAAGCTGCCTCCTTGCACCTGCGTAGAGCCGCTAAAGTTATGACTGCCGTCAATGGTAAGGGCTCCGGAGCCGGACTTAACCAGTGACATTGCTCCGGCGAGCGAGCCGCTCCCCGAAAAAGTATAGTTGGTCGAGCCATTCACCACGACGCCTCCCGGCTGCAACGTCCCGCTCAGCACCACATTCGGATTTGCCGCGCCGGCGTCGTCGAAGATGACGGCATTACTGGACTGATATCCGCCCGTCATACTGCCGTTGATCCAATTTCCTGCACTGCTGTCCCAGACGTTACTCGACGCACCGCCTTTCCATCTACGCTCGAAGGCGGCCGTCGCCTGATTGGAAACGCAGATGCCGACATTACGCGCCATGCTGGTGCCACCACCCGTGATAGTAGCACTAAAGGCCGCGAGCCCGGTGAATCCGGCCGCGGGCGTGAAGAGTGCCGTATGATTGTCGGCGAGGAGAGCTACTGTTCCACCCGTGGCGCCAGAGACACCATAGGTTGCAGGGCTAAAGCCGGCGCCGAGCGGCGCGAGATCAATGCTCACTGGCACGCCCGGTGCGGTTGCCGCATGCGGCTCTGCCATCCAGTTCACATAAGCGTCGAGCGCAGTATATCCATCGTTGTCTGGATCGGAGTTGCTGTCTGAAAAATCACCCACCGCGGAGGTCGGATTGAGACTGAATAGAGCTTCCCACCAATCGGGCAGACCATCGTGATCGCTATCCCATGTGGCGGACCGTGCGAGCTGAAAATAGTTTTCCCATCCACCGACGTCGTTCTGGTTATCAGGCAAGCCGGGCTTCCCGGAGACACTGCCCACATAAGTATAAGTGCCGTTCAAGGTCTCCTTGACCATGCGCACATCGTGGTCATCGAGAAAAGGCTGATTGCAACCGACATCCGAGAGCACGTTTTTAAAGGCATCACTGGCGGAGTGGATTGTCGCTGCGGACGAAAAGAACGGCACAGTCATGAAGTTCTGATAGGGCGGGGTTTGATTGGCCGGCAGGGTGGCGCCGGTTGAAGCCGTTTGTTTGTAGGCGACGTTGAGCGTGTTCTGCGACTCGGTGAAGTGGCCGGGCATCACGTTGCCCGCGATGTAATAGCGCTGGGTGCCGGGAAAATTGTCATACTGGGCGTTGAGCGCGTAGAAGAATTCCGTCGACGGCCCAGTCTTGTAGTAGTTGTTGACGAAGTTGACCTCCTTCGCACCGCCGTCGGTCGTCCGGTGGTCCCAGTTATAGACGACGTTGTTGAAGATATCCAATCGCCCAGCGAAGAAACCCGCCGCATCCAATCCGCCTGCGAGACTCCAGTTCCGGCCTTCGTTGTGGGCGAGAAGATTGTGGTGAAAACTGCCAATGTCGCCGCCGATGCTCGCGGCGTAGCCATGTGCAGTTCCGGCGGGATAATTCTGATGGTCGGCCACGTTCAGCGCTTCGGAAATCAGGACCCGCTGCAGGGTGACGTTCTTTGAAGAGCGTGTGCTCATTTCCTCGTCCACGCCCCAACTAATTGAGCAATGATCCATGATGCAGTGATTGCTGCCCGCCATGCCCGAGCCATTGGTCGTGTAGGATGTCCCGGCGACTTTCCCCGGTCGGGAACGAATGTTGCGAATGATCACGTCCACCCCGCCGCTCATCCCCAGGGGATGATCGCGGGTGCAGATGCCTTTGCCCGGCGCGGTCTGGCCGGCAAAGGTTATATATGGCTGACTGATCGTTAGATCCGAAGCCAGCGGGATCAGACCCGAGACGGTGAAAACGACTGTGCGCGGTCCATAGTTTCCGGTGAGCGCATCGCGCAGACTGCCCAGACCGGTGTCATTCAGATTCGTTACTTCCACCACCACGCCGCCGCGTCCGCCGCGGGCAAAGCGGCCGTAACCTTCGGCACCGGGAAAGGCCAGATGTCTCGGACGGAAATACCAGACGGTGCCCTTGGAAGGATTGCCCGCTGAATCGATCTCGTCGATGCGCCAGTAATAAGTCAGTGCACTCTTTATTCCGCCAACCGCGTAGCTAAGAGTCGTCTGGTTTCCTTTGAATTCCGCGGAGGCGTGAGTCGCATTCTTCACCGCGGCGAGACTGGTGCCAAAGTAAACGTCGTGTGACACCGCGGAACCGCCAGTGGCTGTCACCCAACTAAGAGCCGCGGTGCCGTTGTCCGCGTCCACATGTTCATCTGCGTCCCCAGGCGCGGGCGTATTCGCGACGCGTGTGGAGTTTGGGGTATCGAGTTCAAACCCGTCGATCACCGGATCCTTGATAGTCACGGAGGCAGCCGTGTTGGTTTCCGCGCTGAACAGAATCGTGGTGACAGTCGCGGAGCTGGCCACATCGAATTCCAGATATGCGACGGGCGCTTTCGAATCAGTCTCGGCGCGAATGGTCGGTTGCAAGCCGGTCACTGCAAGGCTGCCGTTGACGTAGATATTGATCGGCCCGAGCGAGCCGGGGGCCAGCGCATCCCAGTGATTGTGAAAGGTGAGCAGCGTATGATGCCCGGCGGCAAGACCGGTAATGGTCATCTGGATTTCGCCGCCAGTCGCAAGAGTGGCCGGGGCGACGGTGAAGCCGTCGGAAATCAGCCTCGCCGTAGAAGTCCCTGAGACACCAACCCCATACGAGTTCGTCAATAATCCCGTGCCGCCGCGGCTGGCGGAGAGAGCCGTCTGGGAGAATTCGATCGTGACGGTTTCCCCAGTCACCGAAGTAAAGGTCCCCGACGTTACCGCCGTCCCACTTGTGCTGTAACCAACCATCGCGGGGTTCCACTTTGTATAACCGGTAGCGGTGGCACTATCGAGGTTCTTGCTGCCGTCACGATTGATGTCCACTTTCAGTTCGCCGGCCCGAACCGCGAAGAAACTGAAACCAAACCAGCAGAGAATGGCGAGGGATCTGCGCAGGGAACTCATAACCGGGGTGCCCGAAGGGTATCACAGGAACGGCCGAGGCCGAATTTTTTTTTACACCAGGATCCACTGCTCCGCGAACTCCCCGAGCGCGGCTCAGTATCACCCCCTTTTAGAAGCCGGTCTGAATGTTCCCAATGAAAGCCGGCAATCGGGCTCGAACCGAAGACCTGCTGATTATAATCAGCGGTTCGGGCCTTTCGAAATCGTTCTTCCAGAGTAAATAAGCACGCGCGGCAACCCATAACAGCTCGTTTGAGCGCTTTTTAGTGGCACTAAAGGGCACTGAGCGCGAGGCTGCGCGTCAATGTCACGCCAGACCAAACTTCTTCCGACTCATATCCCCCGGCAGAAAACTGCCTTGGTGCATCAACATTCCTGCCGGCATTAGTGAAACGGGTGGGCGGGAACGCCGATTCTTCGCACTCAAGATTGAGGCGAAAACCTTCGCCGAGCAGACACGCCGCCGAGCCACCAATCAGGGAGTTGCCTCACATGGGCTGACCTCAACGCAACGAGAAGTCGCTGCAGCCTGTTTTCGTCTGTTGGAGCAACATCCGCGTGCGCAGCTATTATCCATAGTGCGAGAGCATCTTGCCAGAGAGCAGGACAAGGACCGTAGCGTGACATTCCTCGAATTAAAAAACTCCTTCCTCGCCCATAAACCGACCGGAGTCTGGCATACCATCGCCAAATTCGGGCAGCCTTCTCAAGGCTCGAGGCCCTCGACACGTCCAAGATCGTTTCCATTGATCCGGCGAACATCGACGCCAAACTCGAAGGCGCGCCAGCGTCAGCTCGAAATGCGCATCTGCGAATTCTGAAAGCTGCCTTCAATTTCTCCATCAAGAAAGGCTGGGCCGTAGCAAACCCGGTGACACGCGTGGATTCAGCCGAAATCAAACATGGAGAGGTCGAGGTATTGTCACACCAAGAGGCCGCCAACCTCATCGCCGCATGCTGCAAGCGGGACCGAGAGTTGCTGCCTTACCATATATTCGGGGTGTTCGCCGGAATCCGACCGCAAGAACTTGCGCGGATGAGTGGGATCACGTTGAAGTCGATGAAGGACACATTCTGCTAACGAGCGACGTGACCAAAACAGGAACTCGCCGTGTGGTAAGAAGTGAGGATAATCTCGCCAAATGGCTCACGTGGCTTAAATTAGAACGTGGCACTCGGACCGGTAAAGTAACGCCAGCATTAAATTTGCGTCGTCGCTTACGCGCTGCGCGCGCGACGGCTGGAATTAACTGCTGGGTTTAGGACGTAATGCGACACACCTACGCCTCGAACTGGCTGGCGGTCAATGATTCGGTGGATCAGCTCCGGGCAAACCTTGGCCATAGATCGAACGAGGTGCTTTAGCGCCATATCATAAGGCGGTCCTCCGAAAGGACGCCCTTAAGTTTTGGGAAATACTCTCCTAGGTGTCGGAAAAAATCGGGACTATCTTATTGCTCCCGCTTTTTGAGAGCTTTTCGGGCGACTTTTTTAAGTTCGTTACGAATGACTTTCGCGAACAACGCGCGCAGCAGTTCCTTGTCCGTCATCTCGTCGGCTTTCTTTTTTAACTTAGGCATAATTTATGAAAAAACATCACACTCCGTCGTTCAAGGCAGAGATGAATTTGTGCAAACTGATTGAGCAACTCGGCAGCGAAGAAAAATGCCGTGCGCGACTGATTGAGCTTCGCTGGCCTACTGGCGTTTGTTGCCCTCGCTGCGAGTCTAAGAGCGTGTCCACGATTGAAGATCGCGCGCAATACGACTGCAACGCTTGCCGCTATCAGTTTTCCGTGATGAGCGGCACGATCTTTCACGACACGCACCTTTCCCTCTCGAAATGGTTTCTCGCGATCTACCTCATCACTGAATCGAAAAACGGAATCTCCGCGCTGCAAATGAAGCGCACCTTGGACATTGCGTATCAAACGGCGTGGTATCTCTGTCACCGAATCCGCGCGGCCATGCGGGACATTAACTGCGAGCTTTTGAAGGGTATCGTTGAAGTTGATGAAACCTACGTCAGCGGGAAAGTGCGCGGCATGGGACGCGCCTACAAAGGGAACAAGGCGATTGCGATTGGAGCCGTGCAACGCGAGGGCAAGATTCGGCTACAAGTCATCCGACACGCCGACCGCGCAACGCTTCATCAATTTATCGCGGACAATACCGACCCCAAAACGGAAGCGATCTATACCGATCAGCTTCCTGCATACCTTGGAATTGTGGACGAAGATACGCGCCACGAAACCGTAAATCATGGCGGCGATGTTCACACGAACGGCATTGAGAGCGTCTGGGGCCTGCTTAAACGCTCGATTATCGGTTCTTACCATAGAGTGAGCATTAAGCATCTGGACGCATACCTAGACGAATTGGAGCACCGCTTTAACAATCGAAAAGACGAGTTCATCTTTCGGGATACGCTTACGAAGTTGGTGAATGCTGCAAAATTGCCATACTCGGAACTCACAAGGACCGCCTAAGTGGCTTGAGTCCGTCGCTCAAATTCGGAATCATTATGCCATTACTCCCTGTGGTTTGTGCCGGAATAATGAAGTCAAGGGTGATAGTGTTGTTGATTACCCCCACTACGCTCCCTCCGGTTACAACGGTATCGGTATTAACAAATCCAAGTTTAGTCTGAATATATTCCGAATCCACCAGCTTTGAGATTGGCTTGCCCATGTAGGGTACATCCACGGGGGCGGTGCAGACGATTCTATAACTTGTTTTTCCATCGCTCAAAGAGGCAGCCTGAGTTGAATTTGTAGATGCAATCAACAAGGGATTATTACCGCGTCCGAAGCCAACCCATCCGCCAACGCCGAACGTTGATGGCTTCGGATGTTCGGTTACCACATTGACCAAAATAGTGGCGGTTGCTGATGCTATAGGGTTATTGAGAGGATTGACCGCAGAAAGCTTCTCTACGATCTTTTTAAGCGAACCATGATTTCTTCGCCGGGAAACTCTTTCGCGGCTCGTGCTGTCAAAGGCGATACGGTTACCTGCAAGTCAGTATTTCGCAGTCCTAGTAACTGATTATCGCGCTCAAGGTTTGTGATTTTTAGCCTGGGCGATCTGAAGCTTTTGCGCAGCGGCCTTGCGAAACGAATGAAACTTGGGCGAAACAGTACGCAAATAGCCACTTGAATAGATGCCCTTTCGATTTGTTTCGAAAACGTCCGCCTGCGTCATCTTGGCATCGTTCGGAACACACTCGAATTTTTTCGCCTGCTCAAACAGGTCAGAAATACTTTGCAGGGATGCTTCATCTTGAAGTTCAGGTGCGAGATACCACTCAACATCATCAGCCGAGGTTTGTTTAAACACCTGTGAAACGACGGCTTTCAAGTTCGGCAACTCAATATTCAAACGATCAGTGACTTCCTTAGTTTCTTCGAGCCCAAGTAAACTTCCGATTTCGATAGATAACGCCGAAAAATACTTACCGGAATAAAGACGAACCACGGCTAAGTTACTTTCGTGGATTGCCGGATCAAGCGCTTGGTTGAGAAAGTAGGCTCCAGCAGTCAACGCTTTTTCTCGCGCCTTATTGTAGTCATTGTCCCGTTTGTTTCCGCTGGAAGGCTCGGCAGACCGCATCAAACTAAGTTCGGTGGTTAGATCCGCTTCGATCGTCTGGTCGATTTTGTGGCCCAGCTTCTTTACCTCTGTTTCAATTCGATTGAGGCGGCGGTTGAGCACAATGAATTGTGACGCAACTAACGCTACGGAGATGCCTGAAAAACCAAGCGTAATCATACTGGGGCTTTTTAGCCCACTAGCCCAGCGACAATGCCTTTTTGGACCGTGTCGATGTTATCAATGTGGGTATCAAGTTGATCCAGCAACCCGATGACGTGGGAAGCGCCATCTGGTCGATTCCACACGATCGTGCTGCCCACTTGTTGAATCGTTTTCTCAAGGCCGCCTTGAGCGAGAACGTCATCCATGAACTCCGTCGCGCGATGCGCGATTGCGAAAATGTCTTTGTGATGGGTTGAAACCATTGGATTGCGGAGGAAATCAAGAAAGGAGCAATTACAGGAAGAGGCATGTTGTTCGTGATGTAGACTAGTAAGCGGAGGGTCACCCCGCATACGAATGGACCGGTTCGACAGGAGGATCGACCGCCGCGAAATACAAGCTAGAGACTGTTCGTCAACACTGTTCTTTGTTTCCGTCTCGAACGCTGTGGGCGACATTCCGAGACATCGCAGGATTTTGGGAGAGACGATCCGCGCGGCGCGAAGGCGAACAGGACTGACCCAGGGACCTTGGCCGAAAAGGCCGATCTCCATCACAATTACATCGGCGAGGTTGAGCGGGGCCAGAAGACGATTTCAATCGATGCCCTCCTGAGAATCGCCAAGGCGCTGAAACTGCCGTTGTCAGAACTCGTTTCAGGGATCTGATTTCCCCGACCTGCGATCAGCGCGACTCGGGTTCCTCGTGGACCGTGGCCTAAATCGAACCGCTAAGAATCAGCTTCTGGAGCACATGCCGGTAGCAGCGCTCTTCTTCCTCGGCACACTGGCAGAGGACGGTGACCGGCTGCCGCCGAGCGAGTTCCTTGACCAGACGTAGCGTGAATTTCTGACCGTGGTTCTTGATCGTCCTGTTCCCGGCATCAATGTCATCACTCAAGAAAAGTTCCGCCTTGTATTGGCTTACATAGTCCTTCCATTCAAGCTCGCCGGCCTCCATTGCCTTAAAAGCCGCTCCGAAGGTCCTAGGTTGGCCATCCAGACATCGTAGCGCGTCTTCGGTAAGCCTTGGACTCGGAACCGGCTGGTCAGGATCCGCAGGCCGTCAGACAAACGTGAACGTGTCCGAGACGTCAGAATCCGTTCGTGGTTGTGAGGGTGCCGGCTATTAGGCGCTCGAATTGTGATTGAGCGGATTCGGGCGAAACTCTTTTTGCAAGGAAGAAGGGCTGCTGACGAAACGGAAACAACCGGCTACGC
>JAXDQV010000083.1:0-6771 GCA_034667645.1 Chthoniobacter sp. | reverse complement strand
GCGGTGTTCGAGCAACGTGCCGAGCGCGGCGGCGGCCAGGCCTTTCCCGAGTGAGCTGACGACGCCGCCAGTGACGAAAATGTATTTCATTTCGCAGCGCGCGCGCTGAGCAAGGCATTAACCACCTGCACGTCCTCCGGTGCATCCACTCCGATGGACGCATGCTTCGTGATCAGCACACGGATCTTTACGCCGTGCTCGAGCGCGCGGAGTTGCTCGAGCTGTTCGGTGAGCTCGAGTGGTGTCGGTTTCCATTGGACAAGCTTCAACAAAAGCTTCGCAGAATATCCGTAAATCCCCTGGTGTCGATAACTCGGCACGGGCCGTGCGCCGTCCCGGGAAAACGGGATTGCGCTCCGCGAAAAATAGAGCGCGTCCGATTCGCGATCGAGCACCACCTTCACCGCATTTGGGTTTTGAACATCGTCCTCCGGCACGAAAACATTCGCCGCTGTGATCATCTCGAGTTTTTCAGAAACCAACGTTTTCGCGAGCCGATCGATCAGTTTCGGATCAATCAACGGCTCGTCTCCCTGCACATTCAAAACGTGCGAAACGCCTTTCAGTTTGCGCATGACCTCCGCGATGCGATCCGTGCCGCTGCGATGCTTCGGGGAAGTCAGCGAAACCTCCGCGCCGAAACCGAACGCCGCCTCCGCAATCCGCATATCGTCGGTCGCGACGATGACGCGATTGATGCGTCGTGCGCCTGAGCACCGCTCCCAGACATGTTGGATCAGCGGCTTGCCTGCGATGGTGTGCAGTGGCTTTCCCGGAAATCGCGTCGAACCCCAGCGGGCAGGCAGAATCGCGACAATGTCAGGCACGGGCGTTCTCTAAAATGTAGTCCGCGGCGGCGGCAAGGTCTTTCGCGACAAAGTCCGCTCCGCAATCGGTCTGAGTCACGCCATAGCCGGTCTGGACGAGAATCGCGCGAACCCCGGCATTGCGTCCGCATTCCACATCGATTGCCTTGTCGCCGACAAAAAACGAGCGGGCGAGATCGAGGTCGAAATCGCGCGCGGCTTCGAAAACCATCTCGGGCGACGGCTTGCGGCGCGGGCCGAAATCGGGGCAAAAATAAACCGCGCGAATCAACGACGGCCCGAGCTTGTCGAGCAATGCAGCATGGACCGACTCGTATTGTTCCGACGTGATTCTGCCGCGTGCGATGCCCGCCTGATTGGTTATGATGATGTTCTCAAAACCAGCGTCCCTCAGTTTTGTGAGCGCCTCCGTGACACCTTCATAAACACAAACATCTCTCGGATCGTTGCAGTAATCCACGTCCTCCATCAGCGTCCCATCGCGATCCAAAAAAACAGCGGGCCGTCGCGACATGAATTGGGAAATCAACCCTTCTCAAAACTCCGCTGCAGCTCCTCAGGGGTCACCGTGGCGGTGCCGAGTTTGCCGACAACGATGCCGCTCGCGTGGTTTGAAATTTCCGCCGCTTCGGGGGCGGTCGCGCCGCCGCAACGGGCGAGGGTAAAGAGAGCAATTGCCGTGTCGCCGGCGCCCGAAACATCGAAAACTTCCTGTGCGCGCGTGGGAGTATGGTAGGGCTCGTGCCCGCGCTGGAAGAGAATCATGCCGTGTTCGCCGAGCGTGATGAGCAATGTCTCGGTGCTCCACTTGTTTAACAAAATGGTGCCGACTTCGCGGAGATTCATGTCCTGTTCGACCGGCTCAACCGGCTCGGTCAGCGGCCGGCCGGCGGCGGCGAATGCTTCCGGGCGATTCGGTTTCATCACCGAAACGTCACGCCATTCCAGCATGTTTGTGGGATTCGGATCAACGGCCACCAGCTTGCCGGCGCGCTTTGCGACGTCGCTGATCCGATCGGTGAATTCCTGCTGGAGCAATCCTTTCGCGTAATCCTCGATGATGATGGCATCGAGCTGCGGAAGCATTGCCTCGAGCTGGAGTAATGAGCGGTCCATCTGCGCAGGCGTGAGACACTTCTTTGATTCGCGGTCCACCCGCACCACCTGCTGATGCCGCGCGATGATTCGCGTTTTGACAATAGTGCGATGCGCGCTGTCCTGTTGCACCGCGGTGAGATCGATTCCTTCCTCGGCGAGCAGGTGTTTCAAGCGTTCGGCGTTGGCGTCCTGGCCGATTATGCCGAGCACCGCCACATGCGACGTGAACTCGCGGAGGTTGCGCGCGACATTCGCCGCGCCGCCCGGATAGGAAGTTTCGCGGTCAACTTCGACGACCGGCACAGGAGCTTCGGGCGAAATGCGGCTGACTTTTCCCCAGACGAATTCATCGAGAATGAGATCGCCGATCACTAGGATCCGTTTCTCCGCGAAGGTGCTGATGATTTCCTGATAACGGGCGGGTTTCATGTTTCAGGAAAAATTTCTCAAAGCGCCTCGATGACAGCCGCGAAGAGCAGGGGAACCATGATCTCGTGATGCCCGATGAAATAAAATCCTTCGCCGCCGAGATGCGTCGGGCGGCGCACCACGTTTTCAGTCGGGCGGTAATGGCGGATCATGTCGAACGTGGCGGTGGTGAAGTGCTCGACACGATGGCCGAGATTGCGCGCGACGGTGAGCGCTTTCAGAAACACTTCCGGCATGATGACGGCGCTCCCGATGTTCAAGACCACGCCGCCCTCGAGCTGCGCCACGACGCTCGCGAACCGTTGGAAATCGCGATAGCTCGCGTCGCCGAGCACCGCGCCATCGGTCGTCGGGTGTTGATGAATGATGTCGGTGCCGATCGCGATGTGAGCGGTGACGGGGATTTCCTCCACAAAGCCGGAATGCAGAATGCTCAGCTCGCGGTTCGGATAGTTTGCCTCGGCAATCGCGCGTCCGAGCGCCTGTCCCGCACCTTCGCCCCGCGCCACGCCGGCGGCAAGCGCAGCATTCATCAGGCGCGGCGTTTCCTCGACCATGCCGAAGCTGCCGTCATCGAGTCCGCGCTGCACGTCCTCGCTGGTCTCGCCTTGGAAAGCCGTTTCGAAATCGTGAATTGCACCCGCACCGTTGAACGCGACGGCTGAAATCACCGCGCGCCGCATCATGTCCACGATCAGCGGATTCAGTCCGCACTTGATTGGATGCGCGCCCATCATGAAGAGAAGCGGCCGTCCATTTTGAACCGCGGCGGCAATGGCGGCGACGAGCTTGCGAAAGTCATTCGCAGCTAAAAACCGCGGCAGCTTTTCGGCAAATGCCGCAAAGCTGCCGCCCTTTTCATGCACGCGGGCGAAGTCTTCGATCGCGACTTTATTGGCGCGTTCGGCCAGCGGATAGGTGGTGATTTTGGAAAAATCGAGCGGCTCGAATCTCATGCGAATACTGGCCCGAACAGCCTGAAAATACCGCCGGCGCGTGCGCGGATTGCGAATCAAACCACAAATCGTGTCAAACCAAATTGCCTCAGCGGCGCGGCGAAAAGAATGCTTGCGGAGAAAACGGGCACTTTGTTTCAGTGCGAAACTCGGATTGTAACTTGTGCGCATCGCTTCTAACCTAGTTCAGTCAGCGCCTTCCCGGCACGTTCCTATGAAATATCTCGCTTCCGTTTTCGTCGCCGCCTCCGCGCTCTCCGCGGCGGAGCCCGCCCAGCACATCGATGTCGGCAAACTCCCTCAGCAGGCCACGCTGGTCGAGGATGTGATCGTCCCCGTGCCGAGCGAAGTCTTCGGGGTGCTGGACAAACTCGGCTCGCCCAACTGGCACGAGGTGCTGCGTTCCGTAAAAGCCGAACCGCCCGGTGCGCGCCCGCAGACGGCCTTGATGCTAGGGAGCGTAATTGCGGAGGGGTTTATCGCGGTCGAGGCGCAGGAAAGTGAAGAAGTAAAAAAAATCGGTCGCGGCGTGCTGAATCTGTCGAAGGCGATCGGCGTGGAAAAAGCGGTTGTCGCGCGGAGCAAGGCAATCATTGAATTTGCAGATAAAAAGGACTGGCAGCGCGTGCGCAAGGAACTCGACGGTGCGCTCGCGGATGTGAAACAGGCGATGAGCGAGTTGCACGACGAGGAGCTGGCGCAACTCGTGAGTCTCGGCGGCTGGCTGCGCGGCACGGAGGCCCTGACGCAGGTCGTGAAGAAGAATTACACGAAGGACAGCGCGGAACTTTTGCACCAGCCGAGTCTTCTGGAATTCTTCCAGCGCCGTCTCAACGCCATGAATGCGCGCCTGAAAAAGGATGAAGTGGTCGCACAGGTGCAGAAGCGCCTGCCAGAGATCAAACCGCTCATCGGCGAAGCGAGTTCCGTGATCTCGCAGAAGTCGGTGGATCAAATCAACGCGATCGTGTCCGAGCTGGTGAAGTCGATTAACGCAAAGGAATAAAGCTGTGAAATCTGTTTCTCGATTTGCTGCTGGGCTGCTCTGCCTCGCTTTAATTCATTCTCACGCGGGAGCGACGATTGACGACGCGCTCTCATTTGCGCTCGAGGCCGCTGATCCCTACGTGAAGGAAGGCTTCACCGTCCGTGAAGATTATTGGGGCGGCGATCTCGCGGTAAAACAACAGAAAGCGATCGTGCATCAGTTGTTCAAGGGAAATGAATACTGGTTCTGGATGGGGACGGACGTCGCGGCCGCCAAGATTTCGGTGCACATCTACGATTCCGCAGGAAACCTCGCGGAAGTGGAGCGCTGGCAGAAGCCGCGCATGGCCGCGGCGCGAGTGATGCCAAAGAGCAGCGGTTCGTATTACCTCATCGTTGAGATCGAAAAGTCTCCGTCCGAGCGCACTCATTGGTCGCTCGCCTACGGTTTTCGTTGACCTTAGCGCCGCCTGTTAGGAAGCGTCAGCCCGCCTTCATGGCCGAAACGAAAACCCTGGAGTTCGAGAACGCGCGCGCGTTGCAGGCTCTTTACGCGAACGATTTGAAGCTCCTCAAGCAGCTTGAGGACACGCTTACGGTCAAGGTCACGACGCGCGACGGCTGGCTGCGGCTCGAGGGCGAGCTCGGCCAAATCGAGCGGGCAAAACGTGTGTTCGAGCAGCTTGAAAACGCGCGCAAGAAAGGCGTGGAGATTCGTCGACACGAATTCAACTATGCGCTGCGGTCGGTTAATAATCCGGACGGCGAGGGGAGTCTCGACGAGCTCGTGGACACCAAGATTGTCACCTCCGCGCGGCGGCCGCCGATCGTGGCGAAAACCAACGGCCAGCGTCTTTACCTCCGCGAGATGCAGGCTAACGACATGGTTTTTGGCATTGGTCCCGCCGGGACGGGGAAAACATACCTCGCGATGGCGGCAGCAATCTCGGCGCTGAAACGAGAACAGGTCAGCCGCATCATTTTAACACGTCCAGCCGTGGAGGCGGGTGAGGCGCTCGGTTTCCTTCCCGGCGATCTCAACGAGAAAATCTTTCCGTATCTGCGTCCCCTCTACGATGCGCTCCACGACATGCTTGAGCCCGAGGAGGTGCAGAAATATGTCGAGCGCGGGGTGATCGAGATCGCTCCGCTGGCCTACATGCGCGGCCGCACTTTGCATCGTGCGTTCATCGTCCTCGACGAAGCGCAAAACACGACGACCGAGCAGATGTTCATGTTTTTGACGAGGCTCGGCGCAGACTCAAAGTGCGTGATCACCGGCGACCACACCCAGATCGACCTGCCGAGCAATAAGCGCTCCGGATTGCTCGAAGCCATGCAAGCGCTCAAAAACGTGAACGGCGTGGCTTTTACCATCTTCGAGGAACGCGACGTGATTCGGCATGAGCTCGTGCAGCGAATTGTGCATGCTTACAAGCGCTATCGCGGCGAAAAGGCGATGACGCCTCGCAGTTGATTATGTTCGGTTTTTTCGAAAAACGCCGGCTCATTCGGAAAGGACTCGCCTCGTCGAAGACGCGCCGGCGCCGTTCTCACAGCGAGCTGGCCCAGGCCTTCGAGACCGGAGTTGTGTTCAAGGTGCTGATCTTCGCCGCGTTTATGGCCGGGCTGGCGTCCCTGATTTTTTACGGCACGCAGCCGCAGCCGACGGAAAAGTTTCTCGTCGCTTCGTTGATCTTTCTGACCGCGCTGGCCCAGCTTTGGGTCAACCATCCGAACAGCTTCGCGAGCAATTCGCGGATCGTGCTGATGTTCGGTTCGATGCTTGCGCATCTCGGCATCGCCAAGCTGATCCTGGTCCTCGCCCGTGACGGCGCGATCTCGCCGCAGTTTGGCCCGTTGCTCCTTCCGTATGCCTTTGCGCCCCTCGTCTGCTCGGTTTTGCTGGGGAAAAACCAAGGTCTCTACGCAGCGACATTTGTCAGTCTCTGGGGTTCAGTCGCGGTCTTTCGGGGCATCGACGCAGTTTATCTCGTGATGAGTCTTATTTGCGGGTTCACCGCCGTTTTCGTCACGCTCGAGGTTCGTCGCCGCTCCCGTTTGATCCGTGCGGGCGTTTTCGTCGGGCTCGCCACCTGGGTGTTGGCAATCGCGTTCGGCGTGATTGTGATTCCATGGGAACGGGGAACCGGAATTGACTGGCGTCCGATCGCCCTGGAGAGTCTCGCAGCGATCGGCAGCGGCGTCATGACGGCGATGATCGTCGGCGGCGCATTGCCGGTTCTTGAAACGCTCTTTCGCGTCACCACCGACATCTCCTGGCTGGAGGCTGCGGATTTGAATCATCCTTTGCTCAAGCGGCTCACGATTGACGCGCCCGGGACTTATCACCATTCGCTGGTGGTCGCCAATCTGGCCGAAGCCGCGGCGGAAGCGATCGGAGCAAACCCCACGATGTCGCGTGTGTGTTCGTATTTCCACGACATCGGCAAACTGGTGAAGCCGGAATACTT
>JAXDQV010000082.1:0-5541 GCA_034667645.1 Chthoniobacter sp. | reverse complement strand
CCTATTGGATTCTTTGAATGGCCAACCAATCAATTCATCGAGTAGCCGGATTTGCTCGCGGTAGATTGACGCCATTCTGGATTGAAACGGCGTCGATCCAAATGAACTGGCATTTGGTGCAGGCATAAAGCACCGCCATTGCTCACGCCTTCGCGTAAACCTCCGCGCCTTTTTCCACGAATTGATTCGACAGCTTCCCAGCAGCCTCCCCCTCCGGGCTCGCCTGCGGCGAGTCTATCCCGCCGGCTCCCGCGCGGCGGTATTCGGCGGACTGCGGTGAGGTATCGGTCATGCTTTTGTTTCCTGCCAAAGACTGAGCAGTCCCAACTCGCCAGTCCAGCGTTCGATGCAGGCATGGTCGCATCCCATCAGCGCAAAAACTGCGTGACCTCGGCTTCGTAGGTCTCGAAAGGATCGGACATCATCAGGTAGTGATGATTCTCAAAGGCGATGGAGTCCCAGTTGATCAGATACGGCGAATCGTGCGTTTGGAAGAATTCCACGGCGAGACCGCGGCCACGGGCGCGCGTCGTCTGCGGTGGCTCGGTGAGTGTTTCCCCGCGCCAGACGTTGTCGTTGAATTCCCCGATGGATTTCGCGGGATTCAAGGCAAAGAAGAGGCCGCGCTGCCGGTTCAGGTTGTGATACTCGAGGTCGAGACTTTGCAGCCACGAGTCCTGCCACGTCAGGTTTTCCTTTTCCCGAAACATCTCCAAAAGCCACTTTTTGGAAATCCAGTCGACGCCGCCGATCAGCAATTCCGGTTTGCGACCGAGGGCGTCGAGTGTGAAGGCCCAGCTTTCCAAAACCCAGTCGGTCTCCTCGTCGCGCCCGGCGAAATACTTCTGCGCGTGCGCCAGAAACTCGTGCTGAAGATCCAGCGCGTCGCGAGTGCGGCCGTCCTCGAGCTGCGCCCCGCCACGGCCGGTGCCTTCGCGTGAGATCTGCCGGGTTGTCGCGACCGCATCGCGCAGGATCACATCGCGCGGCAGATTTTGTTCTTCCAGCAGCGTGAGCACGAGTGCGGTCGTGCCGACCTTCAGCGCGGTCGCAAAAGGGCTCATGTTGGAATCCCCGATCAACAAGTGCAGCCGGCGATATTTCCGGTAATCGGCCAGCGGCTCGTCGCGCGCGTTGATGATCGCGCGGTTGAACTGCACCCATTGATAAATGTCGTTCACAATGTGGTCCGCGCGTTGCGAGAGCTGGAAATCAACCGCGCCCTCGTCGGCGGAGGTCTCGAAGTCGAACGAAAGCGCGTTGGCCTGCCCGACGCGCCCGGCACCCGTAAAAATCTGGCGCGTGGCGAGGAAGGAAAGCAGGGTGCCGATCACCTCCGGGTTGAACTGCACATCGCGCCGCATCAGATAATTCTCGTGGCAGCCAAAGGTCGCGCCGGTCTGATGATCGATATTGTTTTTTAAAAATGAGACCTCCCCGGTCGCGTTCATCTTTTCGAGCGCCGACTGGATCAGCGCATCGCCAGCCAGATCGTAAGCCACCATGTCGCGCAGGCTCAGGCATTCGGGCGACGAGTATTCGAGATGGCCCATATCGAGATAAAGGCGCCCGCCATTGCGCAGGAAGCCGCCATTGCCCGGCGGTTCCTCGTAGTCGCGATAGTGAAGATCGATCGCGCCGGCTTTCGCTTTTTTAAACAAGTGATTCTTCACCCGCACCGGCCAGGAATCGCCGTTGGCGCGCCCGCCTTCGCCTTCGACGAGGCAGCCGTATTCCGTTTCGATGCCGACGATGCGATCCATGCGCCCGAGAGTTTCGGCTAGAAAAACGGCCGCGACAAGCGGCAGCGGAGGAGGGGATCAGCGAGCGGGACTGGCGGCATTCGGCGGACGCAGGAAATAAAAGCTGTCGCCGACGTTGCGGGAGTCATAGACGGATTTGTCCACCCAGACGGTGTAATCCTGGTGCCCGGGTTCCACATGAACCTCGAACCGGTATTCACCATCGAGGCGGCGTTCTCGCAATCCGCCATGACCGAGGGTGATTTGTTGTTCCGGCTGCGGGGTAAAATGCTTGGCGGTTATTTTTCCGGTGAGGCCTTTCCCCGAAACACCGCGGGACATGGAAACCACCGCATAAGCCAGCAGCGCAAGCACCAGCACCGCCGCGACTGCTCCGATGGCCGCGTCGCGCTTCGCCGTGCTCCGGACAACGAAAACTTTTTTCTCCAAGGTTATTCGGGAATCTCGACGAGCACCGAGCCGCCTGCGTTCACCGGCAAAGTAATTTTTCGCCTCACGAGTGAGCGTTCCCAGACGTAGCGCTTGAGCAACACCTTCAGCGTGGCGGTGAGGGGAACGGCCAGCAGCGCGCCGAGCAACCCGCCGATGAGCAGGCTCCAGCCAATGACCGACACGATGATCGTCATCGGATGCAGACCGACGGCTTCGCCCACGATCCGCGGCGCGATGAACCAGCCGTCGAGTTGCACCATGAAAATGAAAATGGCGGTGACGATGAGCGGATGCTGCCAGTCGCCGAATTGCGCGATCGCGATGAGGACGGCAGGCACCCAGCACAGCAAAATGCCGACATAGGGTATGAGTTGTAAAACCATCACGAGCAGACCGATGAGCAGCGCGAAATTCAGCCCCATGAAAAGGAGCGCCAGTCCGATCAGCGTGCCGTCAATCATCGTGACGAGAATTTGCCCGCGAAAGAATGCGATGAGGTAGCGGTTGATTTCCGTGAGGCAGGCCACCACTTCGTCTTTGAAGTCCGAGGAGCGCAGCGGCAGATAGTCGCTCCACCGGCGCGAAATGGTGGCGGCATCGCGCAGGAAAAAGAAGAGGTAGATCGGAACCACCATCATTCCGATGAGGAACCCGAACACGCCGAGAAATCCCTCAATGCTGCCGGTGATAAAGTTCCAGACTTTGCCGGGAAGCGTAGGCAATTGCAGCTGCGTCCAGGCGATTGCTTCCTGGATCATTTGCTGGACGTAGGCGTTCTCCGCGTATTTGGCCTGATACTTCTGCGCGGCCTCAAGCAGGTGCGTGCGCGCGTTGTCGATCAGTCCCGGGAATTTTTCGCCGAGATCGATGCTCTGATGATAAATTTGCGGCGTGACCCACGTTATGATTGCGACGAGCGGAAGGAAAACGATCGCGAAGACGTAGAGGACCGCCTTGGTCCGCGTGATGCCGAACCGGGTAATCCGCTCCACGACCGGGTCGAGCAGGTAGGCGAAGATCGCCGCAACCGCCACCGGGATGAGCAAGGGCTGCAGGTAGTAAAGCGCCCTGGAAGCGAGCACGATGAGCTCGACTGCGAGCCCTCCGATCACGGCGAGAGCGAGTGCGGTCAACGCCGCCCACATCATCCGCTGCTGCCACGGCGTAGGTAAAATCATTCCATTCGGCCTCGCGGCCATGTTTTACATGTGTTCGATGATGTTTTCACCGAACTGCGAGCACTTGATCTCCGTGGCGCCTTCCATGAGCCGCGCGAAATCGTAAGTCACGCGCTTGCTGGCAATCGCGCCGTTAAGCCCTTTCAGAATGAGATCGGCAGCTTCGGTCCATCCCATGTAGCGCAGCATCATTTCGCCGGAAAGAACCACCGAGCCGGGATTGACGACATCTTTGTTGGCATACTTCGGAGCCGTGCCGTGGGTTGCTTCAAAGATCGCGTGACCGCTGATGTAGTTCACATTTCCTCCCGGCGCGATGCCGATGCCGCCGACCTGCGCCGCGAGCGCGTCGCTCAGATAGTCGCCGTTCAAATTCAGCGTCGCGATCACTTCGAAATCGCCGGGCCGGGTCAACACCTGCTGCAGCGTGATGTCGGCGATGGCGTCCTTGATCACGATGCCGGCTCCGCGCTTTCCCTCCGGGATTTTGCACCACGGACCGCCGTCGATTTCCTCTGCGCCGAACACCTCCTTCGCCAGCTCATAGCCCCAGTCGCGAAACGCCCCTTCGGTGAATTTCATGATGTTGCCCTTGTGGACCAGCGTGACGCTTTTCCGGCCCTGCTCGATCGCATATTCCAGCGCGGCGTAAACGAGCCGCTGCGTGCCCATTTTGCTGACAGGCTTGATGCCGACTCCGACTTCAACGGGCAGACCTTCAGAGCCGGATTGCTTCGAGGCCTTCGCAAACTCCGCCGTTTTCTCCGAGGAATTGAAACGGATTTTCGTGAAATCTTTTGGGAACTCCTTGGCGAGAAAATCGAGGACCTTTTGCGCTTCGGGAGAACCCGCTTTGAATTCGATTCCGGCGTAGATGTCCTCCGTGTTTTCCCGGAAAATCACCATGTCCACTTTTTCCGGATGCTTCACCGGCGAAGGCACTCCGCTGAAATACTGCACCGGCCGCAGGCAGACGTAGAGGTCGAGCATCTGCCGCAGGGCGACGTTCAAGGAGCGAATGCCGCCGCCGACCGGCGTGGTGAGCGGGCCTTTGATCCCGACGAGATAATCGCGAAAAGCGTCGACGGTGTCGTCGGGCAGCCAGTTGTCGAATTTGTTTTTCGCGAGCTCACCGGCGAAGACTTCAAACCAAGCGATCTTTCGCGAACCGCCGTAGGCCCTCTTTACCGCCGCGTCGAAAACGCGCTCGCTCGCCGCCCAGATGTCCGGGCCGGTGCCGTCGCCGCGAATGAAGGGAATGATCGGGTTGGCGGGGACGGTGAGCTTCCCGTCCAGAATGGAGATGCGCTCGCCGAGAGGAGGGGTGATGTCTTTGTAAGCCATGGGTTTTAGGGAAAGTTTGAAGGTCGATTACGCCAGAACGAAACGCGCCGGTCTATCAATTTGGCCGCGGTGATGCCGCCCGCGTTTTATCGTTTCTGGAAGGTGGCGGAAAGTCCCGGATCGCTGATTTCGACCGTCCAGCCGTTGAGGTCGGCCAGTTCATGGACGGCACCACAGAGATTCGTTTTTTCCTCGCCCAAATAGGGCCAGAGGTGAACGAGGTCTTTCTCGCTGATGGTGATGCTTTGGCCATCCGCGACGCCAGCGGTGATTTTTGAAAGAAGGGTGCTGAGGCCGATTGCGCGAGTGCTCATCTTCAACAATTAGAGCCCCGCCCGCGCCTCCAGGCCATCGCGGCCTTCGACGATCACATCCTTGTAGGTCGCGCCGCTCGGGATCATCGGCAGCACGTGCTCGGTGTAGGGCACCATCACGTCGAGGACATAGGTTTCCTTCGAGTCGAGCATCCGCTGCATCGCGGCCTTCAAGTCGCGCTTGTGCAGCACGCGCTCGCACGGGACGTTGAAGCCCGCGCACATTTTCACGTAGTCGGGATAAATCCCCGCCGGATCGTCGAGGCTCCCCTCGTAGGTTTTCTTCGGGTTCCCGAGGAATGTGTGGCCGCGATTGCTCTGATAAAAGCGATCCTCCCACTGCACCACCATGCCGAGATACTGGTTGTTCAGGATCATCACTTTCGCCGCGATGTGCTCCTCGTGCGCGGTGGCCAGCTCCTGCACGTTCATTAAAAACGAGCCGTCGCCGTCGATGTCCACCACTTGTTTATCCGGCCGCGCGACCTTCGCGCCGATGGCCGCGGGAAA
>JAXDQV010000081.1:0-4694 GCA_034667645.1 Chthoniobacter sp. | reverse complement strand
TATTCGACACTCCTGCGCGTATTTTGGGAGCGAGTTCGGGCGAGTTGCGCCGCGTGGATGGAATCGGCGGCGAAGTCGCAGAGACGGTGGCGCACTGGGAAAAGCATGTGGATCTCGCGGCGGAACTTGAGCGGATCGAGCAATTTGGCGCACACGTGCTCACACAGGATTCTGCCGATTATCCGCCGCTCCTGCGCGAGATTCATAGCGCGCCCATCGTCCTTTATGTCTGGGGCAGGCTGGATGCGCGCGACCGGCACGCCATCGGCGCAGTCGGCTCCCGCCATGGGAGCCACTACGGGCTCGAATCGGCGAAAAAGCTGGCTTACCAACTCGCCTACGCGGGCGTCACCATCGTGAGCGGCCTCGCGCGCGGCATCGACACCGCGGCGCATCAAGGAGCGCTCGCCGCGAAAGGACGCACGATCGCAGTGCTCGGCTCGGGCTTGAACAAAATCTATCCGGCAGAAAACAAACCGCTGGCGCAAAAGATCGCCGAGTCCGGCGCGGTGGTGACTGAGTTTTCGATGGAGGTGAAAGCGGATGTGCAGACTTTTCCGATGCGCAATCGCATCGTGGCGGGATGGGGCTCGGGCGTCCTGGTTGTGGAAGCCGGCCTGAACAGCGGCGCGTTGATCACCGCATCACAGGCCGTCGAACAAGGACGGAGCGTCTATGCGGTGCCAGGTCAGATCGACCGGCCCACTGCCGCCGGATCGAACAAACTCATCCAGCAAGGCGCAAAACTGGTGATGAGCGCGGGGGACATTCTCGACGATATGCAGGTCCTTTTTCCTGAAAAAGCCGCGCCCATGCCGCCGGTATCGCGAGCCGCCGCTCTGGAAGGCGACGAAAAGCTCATCTTTGAAGCACTGGATGAAAGCGAAACGCCGATTGACCGGATCATCACAAAAACCAATTTGCCATCTAGAAAAGTGTCCTCTACCTTGCTCGCCCTCGAAATGAAACGGCTTGTTAAACAACTGCCGGGGCAACATTTCGTAAAACTCACTTGATGAATCCAGACACCGGACCGCAGGACAGCCATTCAATGTCCCCGCTCGCCCATGTCCTGCTCTTGTCGCCCGATTCTCTTTTTTCCTCATGGGCAAAACTTTAGTCATTGCCGAAAAGCCGAGCGTCGCCGCCGATCTTGCGCGCGTGCTTGGCGTTAAAAAGACGGACGATTTTTTTGAAAACGCTGACTATGTGATTTCGTCGGCAGTCGGGCACTTGCTCGAACTCTCCGTGCCTGAGGAGCACGAGATCAAGCGGGGTAAGTGGACGATGGAAAAGCTGCCGCACCTGCCGCCGGAGTTCGCGCTCGCGCCCATCGAAAAAAACGCGGGCCGCCTGAGTTTGCTCAAAAGGCTCATCAAACGAAAAGACGTGGACGCGCTCATCAATGCGTGCGACGCCGGGCGCGAGGGCGAGTTGATTTTTCGCAATCTCATCAAAGCCAGCGGCGCGAAAAAAACGGTGCGCCGCTTATGGCTTCAATCCATGACGCCGGAGTCGATTCGCACGGCCTTCACCCAACTCCGCAGCGACGAGGAGATGCTGCCGCTCGCCGATGCGGCCGTGTCGCGCAGCGAATCGGACTGGCTCGTGGGCATCAACTCGACACGCGCGCTCACCGCGTTCAACTCGCAAGGCGGCGGCTTTACGAAAACGACCGCGGGCCGCGTGCAGACGCCGACCCTGGCAATTCTTGTGGAGCGCGAGGAAAAAATTCGAGCCTTCAAAGAACGCGCGATGTTTGAAGTCTTCGGGCAGTTTGAGGTGAAGGCCGGCGAATATGCCGGACGCTGGTTTGACGATGTTTTCAAAAAACAGGAAACCGAATCGGCGCGAACCGAACGATTGATGCGGCGGTTTGGACTGCAATTGCCGGAGGCGCAGGCGCGGCTCCAGTCCGGGCACGGAACGCTGGATGACGAGCACCGCTACGCCCACCGGCTTTGGCACGAGCAGATCGCAAGGGCGATTGAGACAAAGTGCAAAGGGAAAAAGGGGGTCATCGAGGAGGAAAAAAAGCCCTCCACGCAAGCGCCGCCGCTCCTTTACGACCTGACCACGCTGCAGCGCGAAGCGAACTCGCGGCACGGTTTTCCCGCGAAGATGACGCTGCAAGTCGCGCAGGCGCTTTACGAAAAACACAAGGCGCTCACTTACCCGCGCACTGACTCGCGCTATTTGCCGGAGGATCATCTGGCCACCGCGCGGAAAGTCATGGGCAGCTTTTCCGATCCGAGTCTCTCCGTGCATGCGGGCAAGGCGCTCAAGGAGGGAGTGGTTGCTTTCAACAAGCGCATTTTTAATAACGCAAAAGTCAGCGACCACTTCGCCATCGTTCCGACGGGCGCCGACCCGAAAAGCCTGAGCGAAACGGAAGCGAAGATTTTCGATCTGGTCGCGCGCCGGTTCATCGCCGTTTTTTATCCGCCGGCGGAATTTGAAACGACGACGCGCATCACCACGGTCGAGACGGAAAAATTCAAGACCGAGGCGAAGATCATCGTCAAACCCGGCTGGCTCGCGGTTTATGGTCGCAAGGCGGGCACCGATGAAGGCAGCGACAAAGCCATCGCGCTCGTGGAAGCCGGCGAGAGCGCGACGACTCGCGAGGTCGAGGTCAAAGAAAGCCTCACCAAACCGCCGGCGCGCTACACCGAAGCAACGCTGCTTTCCGCGATGGAAGGCGCGGGCAAACTGGTGGACGACGAGGATCTGCGCGAGGCAATGCGCGAACGCGGCCTCGGCACGCCGGCCACGCGCGCGCAAGTCATCGAGGGACTTTTGTTCGAGGGCTATCTCGTGCGACAGGGACGCGACCTCATCGTCACGGCGAAGGGCATTTCGCTCATCACATTGCTGCGCAATCTGCACGCCGAGGCGCTGACGAAACCGGAGCTGACCGGTGAGTGGGAATCCAAGCTGCGGGAAATGGAGCGCGGCAAACTTTCGCGCGACGAATTCATGCAGCAAATCCGCGCGCTCACCACCGAGATCGTGGAAAAAGTGCGCGGCGGCATGGGCCAGGAAGTCACCGGCAATTTCCGCCCCATCGAAGTGACCTGCCCGAAGTGCGGCGGGGGGCCATTCAAGGAGAGTTTCAAGGCCTACGAGTGCGTCAATCCCGAGTGCAAACTCATCGTCTGGAAAAACATGTCGGGACGCGAACTCGAGCGCGAGGAAGTCGAAAAACTGCTCACCGAAAAACGCATCGGGCCCCTCGAAGGCTTCCGCAGCAAAATGGGCCGCGCCTTTTCCGCCATCGTGAAGCTCGAGAAAAATGAGGACGGCGAGCTCAAGCAGTCGTTTGAGTTTGAAGGCGACGCCCAAGCCGGCACGGCCGTCGACCTGACCGCGGCCACTCCGGTCGCATCATGCCCGGTCTGCAAAAAAGGCACCGTTTACGAAACGGAGAGCTCCTTTTTATGCGAGAACGCAGCAGGCGCGGCCAAAACTTGCGACCTGCGCATTGGAAAAGTGATTTTGCAAAAGCATCTCCCCACCGCACAGGTGGCAAAACTGCTGACGACCGGCAAGACGGATTTAATCAGTGGATTCGTGTCAAAAAAAGGCAAAGGCAAATCCTTCGCCGCGCATCTCACGCTCGATGCGAAGGGGAAAATCGGCTGGGAATTTGCGCCTCGAGTGAAAAAGCCGCCAAAAGCTCCGGCAGTTAAAGCAGCGGCTTAAGCTGGGAACTCGCGCGCGGCTGTCAAATGCCATCGCGGGCATTGCTTTTTTTTGCAAGACGCCCAAACATCAGAGCTCAAACCAAAGCTCCCTATGGCACACGAATTACCTCCGCTTCCCTACGCAAAAGATGCGCTCGAACCTCACATCGACGCCCGCTCGATTGAGATTCACCACGACTAGCACCATCAAGCGTATGTCACGAACCTCAACAACGCGATCAAGGGAAACGAAGAGCTCGAATCCAAGTCGGCGGAAGACCTGATCCGCAACCTGAACGCCGTTCCCGAAAACATTCGCACGGCCGTGCGCAACAACGGCGGCGGGCACGTGAATCATACGATGTTCTGGACGATCATGACCCCCGGCGGGAGCAAGACGCCGACGGGAAAACTCGCAAACGAAATCAACACGGCGTTCGGCTCGTTCGATGAATTTAAAGCAAAGTTTGAAGATGCCGGCGTGAAGCGATTCGGCAGCGGCTGGGTGTGGTTGATCCGCGACGGTGGCGGGAAGGTGCAGATCATTTCCACGCCAAACCAGGACAATCCGTTGATGGATGGTCATACCCCGATCATGGGAAATGACGTCTGGGAGCACGCCTACTATCTCAATTATCAAAACCGCCGCCCCGATTACCTGAAGGCGTGGTGGAACACGGTAAACTGGGACGAAGTGGACAAGCGCTACTCAGCGGGAAGCTAGCGCCGCGGAAAATTTACTCCCTTGAGGAGTTAGTCTTTGAAAAAGACTGCCCGGAGTTCTCAGTTCTGCTTGCGGTTGCGCATGTTATCGATCGCGACCGCGACGATGATCACTGCGCCCATGACGATCTCCTGCACGTATTGAGGCCACCCCATTTTTACACCGCCGTTGCGTAAAATGGTGATGATCAACGCGCCGATCATCGTGCCGAGAATGGTGCCGCGGCCGCCGAGCAAACTCGCACCTCCGATCACGGCCGCCGCGATCACAAACAGTTCGTAACC
>JAXDQV010000080.1:0-3222 GCA_034667645.1 Chthoniobacter sp. | reverse complement strand
TCACTACAATGTCCGAGTTGCGTTCCATATTGGTCATGAAAGCCGCGTCGCCGAGCGCGGCTTTCATGTTCGGCGTCGGCGGATCCGCCTTCGCGCGTTGATCCCAGGGCGGATAACCGGTTTCATGAGCCGCCCACTCGCCGACAAAAATTTCCGGCCCTTTGCGGTCGTATTGGTCGTATTGGTCCCGCGCCATGCGCACAAACTCGTCCGCCCGCCGGTAATAGTGCTCGTCCACCGTGTCGGGCTTGCGGCTGTGCACGCGCTTCTCTTCCGGCTGCTCCAGCCCGACACTTGAGATGCACTTGAGTTGCGGGTATTTCTTCTTGATGGCGTCGTAAAACTGAGCGAAGCGGCCATCGTAGCTGCCGGACTTATCGAACCAATCCTCGTTGCCAATCTCGACATAGTGCAACGGGAAGGGCGCGGGATGGCCATTCTTCGCCCGTTGCTCGCCCCATTTTGTCGCAGGCGGGCCGGTGACATACTCGATTTCATCCAGCGCTTCCTGCACCAAAGGCTCAAGATCGGGACCGGGTTTCACGAACGAGCCTTTGAGCGAATAGCCCGCATACAGCGCGAGCACCGGCTCGGCGCCCATGTCTTCGCACCAAAGCAGGAATTCCGTGAGACCCATGCCGTCGGTTGAGCGATAATTCCAGCAACCGGGGTGGCCGGGGCGCTGGGTCAGCGGACCCAATGTTTCCTTCCATTTGAACCGCGTCTCGATCGTGTCACCCTCGAGATAGTTGCCTCCGGGAAAGCGCAGGAAGCGCGGCTTTAAATCCACGAGCATTTGCATGGGCTCTTTACGCAGACCGTTCGGACGATCGTTCCAAGTCGGAGGGAAAAGCGAGACGAGGCTGAACCACAAGGTGCCCGGTTGTTGGATCGTGAGGACATAGCGCGCCTTGGTCGTCGGAGCGGCTTTGCCGGTCTGGAGCATGACTTCGTATGGCTTCCACTCAGCGGTCAATGCGGATGTCGTAGCCTGCGCGTAAACCGTTCCTCCCTCTTCGCTCTGTATGGAAACGGTCACCGGCCCTGAAAAACCAAGTGCGGCTTTCGCGTAAAACGATGCGCGATAACGCGTGTCGGGCTGCACGGGGATGCCCCAGTAGCCGTCGTTGGCGATGCCCGCGGGCGTGCTGGTGGAAGCGGATGTGGCATCGAGCCGCAAGCTCACGGGCAGCGTGGAATTAAGCGACTGCTTGTGATCGAGCGTGATCGTCGCCGCCGCGCCGTTTGCCTGCACCGCAGACCAGTGTGCGGGCGCTTTCTGATCGTCGAGAAACGCGCGGTTTTGCACCAGTTCCGCATACAGCCCGCCATCGTAGCAGTGATTGATCTCTTCGGTCATCAGCCCATAAAGCAACGGGCTGACTTTCGCCACGGGCTTATCCGCTTCAATGATGAGCGTCGACTCCGCCGCAGTGGCACGAAGGGCGATGGAGACAGCGAGGAAAAGAAGGACGCTTGTGTTCATAAGGTTTCTGTCAAAGGGGATCGCCGCCGACCCGAGTGAGGGAATTGAACCCGAAAGGCGCAAGCTCCGCGAACACTTCTTAGCTGAGCAAATATCAAAATCCAAGCCGGAGTCTCGTGAACCAGCTCCCATGAAGTAACGTGCCGCCCGTGCGCAAAAAAGCGCGCGCCACAGCGACGCCCGGCGCATTTCTCTCGCGAATTTCGTTGCGCGTGCCGCGGCCTTTTTGCGAACACTTTGCATGGCTGCAGCCGAAGCGTCTCACGGATCGAAAATCGTCATTCTCGACTTCGGTTCGCAATACACGCAGGTCATCGCCCGCCGCATCCGCGAGTGCCAGGTCTTTTCGCAAATCGTTCCTTTCGACATCGCCGCGTCCGAACTAAAAGCCCTGAGTGCGCGGGGCATCATCCTCTCGGGCGGCCCGGCCAGCGTTTACGGAAAGAACGCGCCCCAGATCGATCCCGGCATTTTCAAACTCGGCCGGCCAATCCTCGGTATCTGCTACGGCATGCAGCTCATGGGTTTCCATCTCGGCGGAAAAGTGGAGCACTCCGAGCGGCGCGAATACGGCGCGGGAACACTCGCGGTCAACACGGACGTGGTCGCGCGAAACACCTCATCGGATCTTTTCCGGGCCTTGCCCGATTCACTCGATGTCTGGAATTCACACGGCGACAAACTCACAAAACTGCCGCGCGGTTTTGCGCCGATCGCGCACACGGACAACTCGCCCTTTGCCGCCATCGCCGATGTAAAACGGAAGTTTTACGGCCTGCAGTTTCATCCCGAGGTGGCGCACACGCCGCGTGGAAAGGAGATCATCCAGAATTTCGTCTACGAAATTTGCGGCAGCAAAATGGACTGGACGATGGGTTCCTTCATCGACCAGACGTGCGAGGAAGTGCGTGCGCAGGTCGGCGACGATCACGTCGTGCTCGGCCTCAGCGGCGGCGTCGATTCCAGCGTCGCGGCCGCGCTTTTGCACAAGGCAATCGGGGATCAGCTCACCTGTATTTTCGTGAACAACGGCCTGCTGCGCTCCCGAGAAGCCGAGGTGGTGCAGCGCGTCTTCGGCGAAAACTTTCACGTAAAATTGAAATACGTCGATGCGTCGCAGCGCTTCCTGACGAAGCTTCGCCGCGTCACCGATCCGGAGCGGAAGCGAAAGATCATCGGCAACGAATTCATTCGTGTTTTCGATGACGCCGTGACGGAACTCACTAAAAAGTCGAAGAGCGACGCCAGTTTCAGATTCCTCGCGCAGGGAACGCTTTATCCCGATGTCATCGAAAGCGTTTCCATCTCCGGAAATCCCGCGGCGCTGATCAAGAGCCACCACAATGTCGGCGGTTTGCCGAAGCGGATGAAGCTGAAACTCGTGGAGCCGCTGCGGCAGCTTTTCAAAGACGAAGTCCGCCAGGTCGGTCTGCAGCTTGGTTTGCCCAAGGAAATTGTGTATCGCCAGCCGTTCCCGGGGCCCGGCCTTGCGGTGCGGATTCTGGGCGAAGTCACGCGCGAACGGCTGCGCATCCTGCGCGACGCGGACGCCATCGTCGTCAGCGAGATGAAAGCGAGCGACTGGTATTACCGTGTCTGGCAGAGTTTTGCCGTGCTGCTTCCGGTCCGCAGCGTCGGCGTAATGGGCGACGAACGCACCTATGAAAACACGATCGCGCTGCGCATCGTCGAGAGTCAGGACGGCATGACAGCCGACTGGGTGCGGCTGCCGTATG
>JAXDQV010000079.1:0-4401 GCA_034667645.1 Chthoniobacter sp. | reverse complement strand
CTGCTTGCCAACTTGAGGCGAGAGCAACCTGAGGCGCGCCTGCTTTTGCTGACACCGTTCATGGAGAACGCCGATCAAATCGCTACTTGGCTAAGCCGTGAACGAGGCCATTCCATTAACGTTCAGTGGCGCCCATCGCGAATAGTCTTAGGTCTTGCGCGAGTGATCGGCCAGCGGGGCGATTGGCGGATTCAGCTTGATTGGACAGATCCATACAGCGCACGTGCTCGGCCCAAGTCACTCGTGATTCCAGTTGGGCGAGTCAAAGCAGGCATTGGAACTAATACGGAGCGGGTCTTATTTCTCGCTCGAAAGTTTCAGCCCCTCGGAACTGCGCTTGCAATGTTCAGCGCGTCGCCGGCAGATGCCGAAGAGGCCGCGTGGCAATATTCTCAGTCAGCTGATGAGATTCATCGGGACGGCCAGACTCCTCAAATGCGCTTAGCGATCGCCCTTGCGCGTCACGAGTTCGGAGCAGACGCACGACTCGCGACGTGCTTAGAGCGGGGCGTCGCTTACCATCATTCCGCGCTTTCGACAATTCTTCGTTATCTAATCGAGGACCAGGTGCGGGCGAAGACGATTAGATTCGTGGCAGCTACCTCGACGCTTGCACAGGGGATGAATTTTCCCGTCGCAACTATTTTGGTGCATTCAGTGCACAAACCAAGAGGTGGCGGCAACTTTTCGGGTTCTGAGTTTTGGAACATTGCCGGGCGCGCGGGCCGCGTCGGGATGGTGGAACAAGGACTAGTAATTTTTGCGGACGAGCGGCACCAAGATCATCTCGAACGCTATGCCTCGGATTTGCGCAATGTGCTGACCTCTGCACTGCTGGCTATTTTGCCGCGGCTGAGACCAGACGTGCCTTTGAAGGAGCAGTATCGCAATCTGCCTGCTTTGCGGCCGTTTATTCAATATTTGGCGCATGCATCGGCAACTAGCAGCCCGGCAAGAGCAATTGCGAATCTTGAAGAGTTGATCCAACAAAGCTTGGCGAATCAGCAGGTAAAAACTCCTGCTGATTCGCAGAAACTTCGGAATATCGCGCGGGGCTACTTGCAACAACTTACTGGTCAGCAAGCGGGAATGGTGAAGGCCGCCGATCAAACCGGTTTGGCGACCTTCAATTTCAACGAGCTTTACGCCAAGCTTCGTGATGATCCTGTTCTTAGAATAGGGCCTCGGGAAGTTATGAAGCAGGGCGAGAATGGCTTGCAGCGGCTAATCGAGGTTCTGCAGTGGATACCGGAATTAAATCTCGCTCTAGGCCTTGGTGCCGGAGACATGAATGTGCGTGCTGTTGCTAAAGTAGTGCAAGGGTGGATCGATGGCCGAGAAGTCCATGAGTTAGCGTCGCTGTTTCCCGGTGGTGACGTCGCTGCTCAACGTCGTAACGCTGCCAGATACGTTTATGGCACGGTGTCGCAGAATATGTCTTGGGGCACACACGCCTACTTACGCGGTTGGTTGATGACCGGTGTGCCTGCTGAACAACCTCCCGAAGACAAGATGCTGCCCGCTTACATGCAGTATGGTGTTCATTCACCGGAAGCG
The DNA here is from genome assembly GCA_034667645.1 of Chthoniobacter sp. Classification (GTDB taxonomy): domain Bacteria; phylum Verrucomicrobiota; class Verrucomicrobiia; order Chthoniobacterales; family Chthoniobacteraceae; genus JAJPJG01. The sequence continues at coordinate 2,844 of JAXDQV010000079.1, read as the reverse complement.
GCGATTGCATCGCTTCTTGGTGTTCCTCGGCCTTTCGCGGAGGCTATGGGCACCGTGTATAAGCAGGGGAACGGCCCGTTGACGCCAGAGACGACGACACGGTTCAAGTCATACGTTGAGTCCGCTGACGAGAGAGCGTGGGGCAGCGTTGTAGAACGGTCGGGCGTAGCGGGAGTGAACGCCGCTGATATCCGCACCGTTCTTCGGCAAATGCAGGGATTGTCCGGCTGAGCAGACGCTGATGGTGAGCGATGTGGATGAATGCGCGGGTCAGTTCGCTGACGGCGACACCGGAGTTGTTGATGCCGTGGCGGACGATTGCGAACGAGCACGACAGGACGCAGCTTGAATTCGAGATGGAGAAAAGGCCCCGAGCGGTAGAGATCCGAAAGCAACTCCGCGAGATGCTGGCGGCGCGAAACCGAAATGCGGTTTCCTAGGCAATCGAAGCGACCGATCCAACCTGCAATGCGATCAAGACCACGCTGGTTGTCGTTCAGAGCACCCGCGACGCGACCGATACCAGCCGCTTCATCGCTCAGAGCGTCCGCGAAGCGGCTGACACCGCCCGTTGAGTCGTTCCGACCACCCGCCAACCGGGCGATACCACTCATCAAGTCGTTCAGACTGACGGCGAAGCGACCGATACCAACCGGCAAGTCATTCCGACGACCCATAAAGCGATCAATACCACCCGCCGGGTGACCGCAACCGCCCGCAAAGCGCCGGAGACCACCGGCCAGGTCATTGCGCCCGCCCGCACCGACATCGATAGCATCCGCATTGCGCTTCCGCAGCTTGCGGAATCTGCCTCACTGCCAGCGCGGGAGCTTCGCAGGCAGCGGACTCGGCTCCGCTGGCAGCGCGAACGATTTGAGGCAAATTACCGCACTTTTTTTCATTAGTTGGCATTGGTTGGCAAACGCTTTGCTCTTATCGGCGCGCTGCCTGAAACAAGGGCAGTTTAGAAAGGAGAATAAAGATTATGTTTAATAAACCTTCTATTGGTTTCCTGACAAAGGATGGACAAGCTCCATTCGGCGACAAGGTAACTGTGGTAGTGCAAAAGATGACGGGAAACACGAATTTCCCGAGCCCGACGCCGGCTTTGAACGTGGTGGAAACCTCGTTCGATGCCTACACCGTGGCGGCGGCCGATGCCGTGAAAGGCGGTGTGGAAGCAACTGCGATCCGCAATGCGCGGCGCGCTGAGCTTTCGTCATTGCTGCGCCAGCTCGCGAACTACGTGAGCGCGACGGCGAATGGCGACCTGGAAATCCTGCTCAGCAGCGGGTTCCCGGTGCAAAAGCCGAGCCGCACACCCATCGGGCCTCTGCCCGCACCGGATGCGCCAGTCGTCTCGCAGGGCCCTGTGTCCGGCTCACTAAGCGCATCGTCCCGGCCGGTCCGCGGAGCATCCAGCTACAACTGGAGCATCGCCCTGGAATCCACGCCCGACGTGAATGTCCAGACCGCGCAGACGACCGGCGCGCGAGCCAGCTTCAGTGGCTTGACGCCCGGACAGGTCTATCTCGTTTCGCTCAATGCTGTCGGCTCTGCCGGCACAAGCGACTGGAGTGACTACGGCAGCCTGATGGTGATCTAAGTGATTACTGTCGGAAACCGAGGGCGGCGCGTTCCAGCAATGGACGCGCCGCTTTTTGTTTGGCGGGAACGCCGTGGGCGTTTCGCGCTATGAGCAACGTTTCCGCACGCCCTTCCGGCAAGAACGCGCGGCTGGCAGAATGGGCTCAGACGAATAGATTTTAGCGATGCGGATCGATCGATTTACCCAAAAAATGCAGGAGGCGCTGCAGGCGTCGCAGGACGTGGCCGGCGAGTTTTCCCACCAGGAAATCAACAACGAGCATTTCCTGCTCGCGCTCCTCGCGCAGAGCGAGGGCGTCGCGCGGCCGATTCTGGAAAAGGTCGGAGTCGCCGTGCCCGCGCTCGAGGAGCGGTTGCGCGCGGCGCTGGAAAAAAGGGCGCGCGTGAGCGGTTCGGGGTTGCAGGTTTCGATGGGGAGCGAGCTGCGCGCGGTGCTCGACGCGGCGGAGAAGGAGATGGCGAAACTGAAGGATGAGTTTTTGAGCGCGGAGCATTATCTGCTCGCGTTGAGCGAGTCGAAAACGGACGCGGCGAGGTTGCTGAAAGATTCCGGCGTCACGCACGCCCGGCTTTTGCAGGCGCTCCAGCAGGTGCGCGGCTCGCAACGCGTGACGGACCAGAATCCCGAGGGCAAATATCAGACGCTGGAAAAATACGGGCGCGATCTCACAGCGATGGCGCGCAAAGGAAAGATCGATCCGGTGATTGGACGCGATGGCGAGATCCGGCGCGTGATGCAGGTGCTTTCGCGGCGCACGAAAAACAATCCGGTGCTGATCGGCGAGCCGGGTGTCGGCAAGACGGCGATCGTGGAAGGTCTCGCGCGGCGCATCGTCAGCGGCGATGTGCCGGAGTCTTTGAAGGAGAAAAAGATCGTCGCGATGGACATCGGCTCGATGCTCGCGGGCGCGAAATTCCGCGGCGAATTCGAGGACCGGCTGAAGGCGTTTTTAAAGGAAGTCACGGATAGCGCGGGCGAGGTGATTCTGTTCATCGACGAGCTGCACACCATCGTCGGCGCGGGCGCGGCAGAGGGTGCGGTGGACGCGGGCAACATGCTCAAGCCGCAGCTCGCGCGAGGGGAGCTGCGAACGATTGGCGCGACGACGCTCGATGAATATCGCAAATATATCGAGAAGGACGCGGCGCTGGAACGGCGCTTCCAGCCAGTGCAAGTCGGCGAGCCGAGCGTCGAGGATACGATCGCGATTTTGCGCGGATTGAAAGAGCGCTACG
>JAXDQV010000078.1:0-3226 GCA_034667645.1 Chthoniobacter sp. | reverse complement strand
ACGGCGCTGGATCACTATGGCGGCGCTCATTCATCCGCCTCAGCTACAGCCTTGCGTTTGCGCTGGACGTGGTACACGGTGAGCACCGCGTGTGCCGTCAAGTCGAGCGACGGGCGCGCTTCACCGTTTTTATCCGTGTAGATGCTGACTTTGAGCTCGCCCGCGAATGTCGCGGAGTCGCCCTGCTGCAGAGCCAGCAACGCTGCCATAGCGTCATTCGAGAACACGATTACGTTGACGAAGGCGCTTTCGCCGTTTGCCATGGGCGTGCGGAGCTTCGCTGTTGCGAAGGGAGTGCCGTTCTTGCCCGTACGCGACTGCGGATTGCCGAATAGTCGGCCTTGGATCAGTGCGTCAATCACAGCGCACACCCGGCTTCAGCACGAACGATGTTCGGATGTGGCGTCACTGGCGCGGCTCCGGGTTTCTAATTCGATAAGCACGCTGGCGGCAAGGGTTGCTGCAGGTTTTTGCGTCGCTCCTCTTAGGGACGAACTGCGCGCCGCACATTTGGCACGCGCAAGAAGGTCTCTGCTTGGTTTGCTCTATTACCCGTAACGTTTTCTTGTGCTGGTTGGTTTCCCACGCGGGCCATACCCTGCCCGGTGGAGCAGGCGGCTTGTGCGCTAATTGCCCTTGGTCGAAGGCGCTCTGCGCGCTCTGCTGAAAGCCTTGGCGTTTTTCAATATTGCGATGTACGATTCGCATGCGTTGATTTCCGGTGATGAGTGAAATTGAAGGCCGCGCCCTGCCAGGGGTTTGCGGCCTTCGCCATATGTGGAGTCTTGAAAATCACGCGCGAGCGCCTTTGCCGTTCGCAGCCAGCGCCGCCTCGACGGCAGCTCGTGAGAAGCGGACCCAGCGGCCCGCCCGCACACACGGCACCCGACCATCGCGTGCGGCTTGCTCAAGCCAGGTAGTCGGAATTGAGAGCTTCGCGCTGAGCTGCTCCGCGTCGAGTAGCGGCTCGGTGTCCGAAGCTGTGGACGTTGCGGGCGCTGCGATTGCCTTGGAACCCTCAGCGAGCGCTGCTTCGAATGCTTCACGGCTGAGAGCGAGCGTGCCGATGCTGGCCAGCGGAATGAGAACGCGATCGGTCACGCTGAAGCTCCTACTACTGGGCGCGTTCTCTTGCTGCCGGCGGCCTGGCGCTCGGCCAGCCATGTTTCACGCTCGAGCTTCATCCGCGCCGCCGTCTCGGGCAGCCATACCGAGCGGCCGTCAACCAGGGCATCAGGCTGCGGGTTGATCTGCCCAATGCGTGCCTCGCTGATCCCCATGTACCGCGCCAGGCTTCCACGCCCCAAAAATCTCGGAATCTGCTGCATAGCCGTAACACTCCGTACTTGCTGACTTGTCAGTACTGCTGACTTGCAAACATCTTCGCGCGGGCGTATCGTGATTAATAGGTCCCATAAATCAAGATTAATGAGCACACTATGAAAGACATTGAGGAACCGATAGAACTGCCGCCGATCAGCGTTTTTCAGCTGAAAATGCATGAGGGGCAGGCGCTGACCAACAGCCAGGTGGTGCAGGCGCTAGTGCGATTCGCGAACACCGGCTCATATGCCGCACGCGCGCAGTTGCAGTTGGGTGTGAGCCTCGAGGAGCTTGCTCAACACGGGGATAAGCCACTGACTCGCGGTATCCAATCAGGGCAGCAGGAATTGAGGGACTCGCTCGATCTGATCGTAAAAGGGAAGGGCAAGGTTTCAGAATCGCTCGCAGCACTCTGGCGCCGGCGGGCCGCCTCGCTGCTATTCCTGCGGGTGTTCGTCCGGGGCGGTAAGCACCGATACCGCTGGGAGCAATTCGAGTCGTGGAAAACCGAGCCATCGCCGGTAATTGCAAACGCGCTGCTGCTGTTGCTGGAGCAGGAATCGATCCTCTGCCGATGCGGCTACGACAAATGTAAACGGTTCTTTTTCGCCGCCCAACCCGAGCAACGCCGGGGCCGTCCAATAACCGAATACTGTCCCGGTACCGATCATCGCGATCTCGCCCGGCCGGCGAAAGTGCGCGATCGGCGGGCGACGCTGCGGGCAGAGCGCGCGGCGAGGAAGCACAAATGAGCAACAAACGGAGGATGTGATCTATGGCAATCCAGAAAGCACCATTGAAAACCGACGCGGCGAGCAAGTGCTCTCGCTGGCGTGTGATCCTCTACAACCCTGCCACTCACAAGCAGGAATGGCATACCGTCAACGGTACCCGCCGCGAGGCGGAAGCTTTCGAGCGGCAACAGAAGACCCGGCTGGCGAGCGGTGTCTACATCGCCAAGACCGATCGGCGCACCTTCGCGGAGGTCGCGGAGATGTTCCTGAAGGAGCGGCGATCGCGCAACCGGCGCACGAGCACGCTGGTCTGCTATGAGACGGTCCTCAACTGCCACCTGATGCCGAGGAAGGACCCGAAGGACAAGAACAGCGCACGGCTCGGATTCGCGCCTCATGAGGTCGGCAAAATCCGGCGCACTGACATCGCTGAGTTCTTCGACACGATGCGGGAGAAGGGCGCCACAGTGGCGACGGTCAACCGAACGTTGCGCACCATGAAGGCCGTCCTCTTCTTCGCGCTCGAACGCGAACTCGTGGAGCGCAACGTCATGCAGCGATTCCGGCCTTTCGAGGGAGGGAAGAATCAGCGAAAGGTGAACCGCGGGTCCTTCAGCGAAGCCGAAGTGCAGGCGATTATGACCGCAGCTCGTCCGATGGAGCGCGCCTTCATTGGGCTACTGTGCTTCACGGGGTTGCGTCCCGGCGAGGCCTACGCACTCGACTGGTCGGCGCTGGATCTCGAGGCCGGCCGCGTCCGTGTCCTAAGATCCTGGGATCACCGCGGCAAGATGTTTGTTGAGCCTAAGACAAAAGCCGGCAACCGCAATTTGCCTCTCTCGGGATGGCTGGTCGCGGAGCTAAAAGCCCACAGAGAGCGGTCCAGTTCGGAGGGCCTGGTCTTCCCAAACGCCAAGGGGAACCCCATGAATCCGTCAAACGTGCGGCGGGACATCTGGATCCCGCTCAAAAAGAGGGCGGGTGTCAGGACGTTAGATCTCTACTCGCTGCGGCATACATTCACGAGCATGGCGCGGACCTCCGATGAGAGCGCCTTCAACGTGAGTCGCATGCTGGGGCATACCCGCACCCAATTGGTGGACGATGTCTACGCCGAGACGGTGGAGTCGGGCCTCGCGAGCGTGTCTGAAAGTGTCACGTCTAGGGCA
>JAXDQV010000077.1:0-2642 GCA_034667645.1 Chthoniobacter sp. | reverse complement strand
AGCCCCGCCCGAAAGAGTCGCCATATCCGAGATGCTTCCGCCCAGCATGACAGATGGCGATGCCTGTGTTGTCAGGGAAGGTGCGGCTGTTACCACGGCCGTGGTGGCTTCGGCGTTGTTATTTTCGGAATTGGGGTCCCCGGTCGATGAGGTCACGGAAACCGCATTAATGTAAGTCCCGCCTGAGGTAGCCGAGCCGGGGATATGGCCGACGAGAGTAAACGTGCTGGTAGTGCCTGCGGCGAGGCTGGCCTTCGTGCATTGCACGTTGCCGCCACTGCCTTGCCCAGGAGTCGTGCAGCTCCAGACAGGCCCGGAGGTTTGGGCCAATGACACAAAGGTCATATCGGAAGGAAGCAGATCGTCCCATTCTGCATTAACCGCCGGGTCCGGCCCGTCATTACTAACTTGAATGGTGTAGGTGACGTCGGAATTAGCCAACACTTGATCCGCGTCAGCCGTTTTGGTTACCGAAAGATCGGCGCTCGTTCCGCCCGGAACAAAAGTCGTGGCACTGGCGCTATCGTTTTCGTCATAGGGATCGGTCGCACTGCTTACGCTCGCGACATTAGTGATAAATGTGCCCGGCGATGTCTCTGCGTCGATGTGGACCACCAACGTGAACGTATCGTCAGTGCCGACCAAGAGGGTGGAAGTGCTACAGGTAACAGTCCCGCCAGTCGCTGTGGATGGGGTGCTGCATGACCAGCTAGCCGGCTTGGAGAGTGAGACAAAGGTGGTCCCCGCTGGCAGCGCGTCGGTCAGGGTGGCGGGGGCTGAGTCGTCCGGCCCGTTATTAACCACGTTAATGGTATAGGTGATGTCCGTATCCGCTGCCGCCTGATCAGGCCCGGCCTTGCTGACGGCTAGATCCGCGTCCTGAGCTTTGGCCGCAGAAAGCAGAAAGCTCGAAAAGATTAAAGCAACGAAGGCGACGAGGAAAAAGCGTGTGCGCATGGTCTTGGAATCTGGGTTTCGGTCGCTACGAACCAAACCATGCGAGGGAATCAAAGAGAGCTTCGAGCGACCAAATGGGTTTGAACTGTGGGCAAACTCCGGCTATTTCGGACAAAGTCGAGGGAAACTTCCAGCGCGTCGGCGCTCACCGAAAGCCACTACCACACTTCCGATCGTGCCTGCCAGGCTCCGAGGCAGAACCTAAGACCGCGAAAGGAAGCCGATAAGCTAGGCGGTGTAAACGAGGGCGCCGCAACGCCAGCAGGTGAACCATTCCCAGCCGGTTTCGACGAAATTCGAGGCGCCATCATTCCAACATGTGTAGGCCATCCGTTTTGAGCGCGGACCGGCTTCCGCGGTTTCAGGCCCGGCGTTTTCCAAACCGAGACCGCCTTCCTTATCAGGTTTTCTACCCGTATGTTCGCCAGCCATAATATTCTCCCGTGCCTGAACTCGCGCTCCGAATGGGAGCCCAGCAAGTCCAGGCAAGGAAGTGCAGGGCATAGAACCCTGCTCTTCCGCTTACCTTAGCTCGCGCTTAGGTGTAATTGAGCGCGCCGCAACGCCAGCACGTGAACCACTTCCAACTTGGATCGATGTAGTTCCCGGCGCCGTCATTGAAGCATGTGTAAAGCAGCTGTCGCGAACGACCGCCCGCCTCGCCGGCATCCGCGCCTTTTTCGGCGCCGCCGCCACCTTGATCATCGGGCTTCTTACCTGTTTTTTCGTCAGCCATAACTAATTTACCTTTCGTTTCTGTTGTTGTTTTTTGACTCGCCGTCACATCACTCGATGCAGCAGCAAATTTCTATTTTCTTTCCCGGCGCTTCAAGAACCTTTTTTCCCAGTTGTCGCGCCATCCCTGATTAGACTGATCGCTTCCCGCTTCTTGCGAATTTTTTTCCGCGGACAATTCATTACCCAAAATCCTTTTCTCTTCGCGGCGCCCTGGCTCAGCCGCGAATCGCGCGGCCGCTCAGCCCGCTTCCGGACATCGCGGGAGGCGGGGCAGCGGAATGGTCCGGCCCGGCGGCCTTCGGTCCCGCCTCCTCGGCATGATAGAGCTCGTAAAATAAGCCGTGGCGCTGGAGCAACTCCTCCGAGCTCCCGCGCTCCGCGATCTTCCCATTGTCGAGCACGATGAAATAATCGCAGAACGGCAGCAGCCACCGCAAATCGTGGTCGACCACCATGACGGTGTGGCCCTTGAGCGCATTCTGGATCATCTCCAGCATGGCGAACTTCTCCATGTTATCCATGCCCACCGTGGGCTCGTCCAGGAACAGGATCGACGGATTCCGGAGCAGGCAACGCGTCAGGGCCAGGAGTTTTCGCTGGCCCCCGGAGAGGCGGCGTCCTCCCGCAAATTCCTCGTCGAGCGGATTCCCTTGCACTCCCGCCTGGAGGATTTTCCAGACGCCGGTCTTCTCGCAGATCGCGCGGATCTCCTCATCGGTGGCGTCCGCCTTGGCCATCTGCATGTTGGTGCGCAGCGTGTCGTAAAAGAATGCCGGAAACTGCGACATCATCGCGATGTGCTCGTAGAGATTGTCCGCGGCGTAATCGCCCACGGGCCGCCCGCCCAGGATCACCTCACCTTGTTGCGGATCGTAAAAGCGGAGCGCGAGCTTGAAGAAGGTGGTCTTCCCCTGCCCCATCTTCGCCACGAAGCCGGTGATCTTTCC
>JAXDQV010000076.1:0-4205 GCA_034667645.1 Chthoniobacter sp. | reverse complement strand
CGCCCTTCCAGAGAACGTAGGCGCAGGCCACGGCTCGCCATCAGCATCTCGATCAGGAAGGCGGCCAAAGCGCCGACAGTGCACAGGAGCCCGCCGGCAAATAGGAGAAATAGGACAGACCGGCAAGGCGTTCACGGAGCGCTCCCACGAATAGCACCAGGGTCGCGCCGCAGGTGCCAATTCCGCCCGCCGCGCCGAGCACGACCGCGATGTCCAGAATCCACGACCGGTGGCGCAGGTAAGCAAGCTGCGCGTTCAGGAACGCCGACCGCTTCGCATCCGCGGTCTCAAGCTCTCGGGCGGCCCTGTCCACCTGATCGGCTACCCGGCCGAGGCGGGTCGAGAACACGTTCAGCAGCGCAGCGATCGCCGAAAGCAGAAAGACGGGGGTGAGAGCCACCTGGATGACGTGCGCCAAGTCTTCCAACGAGGAGAGATTGTCTGTTCCGAACATCTCGCCAGCCTAGCCGAAAGCCGAACCCTATCAACGGGCCCTACTCCCGGCCGGGCCGGACATGAATCGGTTTACCCTCCGGACCATGAATGAAGCCGACGCCTACGCCCCGCCGGGTCTGTCGCTGTCGCGCACGACCGCGGCCACGCGATGACATCTCTGCGCGTCTACTGCGCGGCGGGGCTCCTATGTGCCAAGCCCAAAAATTCGCATTCGAGGAGCTGAAGCTGTCCGACGACATGACCCCGATGCACATCCCGCGCCACCATCGTTTCGTTTGCACGAATCTGGGAGCCGGAAGGTGCAGATCAGATCGTTCTGCCTGGAGACGAAGCGCACCGACCGCTTTTCAGGGTCCATCCCGGCGTCAGGTGGATAATGAGTAGCTGAGGCATGGGCTTGCAGCCTCAGAAGGTCAGTCTGTAGCCGATCCAGATGCCAGCCGTCCCAACCAATCCCGCTACAAACGACCGAGCCGAGTGACAGCACTCCCGATCCCCACAATCCTGGAACGAAGCCACCAAGGACTGATCCGGCGAGCATGCCAATCCAGATAAGCGGGTACCGGCTCACGAAAATGTCCTGTTCACGAGGCGCCAAGGCAAGACGATCAGCACGCAAAGGCACTAACCGGCGATCTCCTGGCATCCCGCCGGGGACATGAAGGAATTCCTGAGCGACAGCCTTTCGAATATGCCATGACTGCCGTCCCCTCAGCGCCATATCCTTGACACGTCCCGCCGACATCGCCGTATGGCGGACCGTGTTCGTGATGCTCGCATGGCCGAGGTGCGGTAGCCGTCGTGTGCCCATCTGTTTGCCGCGAGGGGCCGGACAGGGTGTGTCGGTCGGTGCCGCGGAACGGCAGCCCAGCGGCCTCCCTGAGCATCTATGAACCTCGCTGCCCACCGGCCAAAGTGCTGGCCGCGCTCGCTGACGAACAGGTCAAGCCTGCGGCCGCTCTACTGCAAATCAGACGAGATCAACGAGCCATCAGATCCCTTGAGACGAACCCGCAGGAGCTGGTCACCATCGAACCATATGTCGCGTTCAAATTCTTTTCCACCACTGACTTTGTAGTGTTGCGCTTGGTGCAAGGCGCCACGCACGTTGATTTGTTCTGCACCCAGATTTCTGCTCACAACGTGGATGATGGCACCATCGTCGTTATTCAGTAGAGCTTTGGCCCTGAGAAAACGAGTCGACCAAAAGCTCGTCGGCATAGTACCCGCGGGTGCGCTAACAGTTTTTCCGTCGACATTGATGATCAGATCTCGCGGGGATGCTTTCACCGTAATTGTGTGAGCCGTCCCATTGTCATCGGTTTCGGAGGTGAACGATAGTAGCTGGTCGCCCCTCCAGGTCTCAGTCGTTGATTGCGACAATCTGTAGAGGACGATTATCACCTTCACTTCGATAGCTGTTTTGGTTGTGACAGCAATCGTGTCTCCTGCTTTGGCGATGTTAGTGCTCATAGTGCCTATCGGTGAGCCGTTCCTGGTAACCGAATACACGGATGTGGTCGATCCGGCGGCAGGCGATGCAGTTTTCGGCTCTGGCGCGGCTGCTAGCTCAGTCGCAGCCAGAAGGGCCAGCGCTGAAAATATGCCTTGGTATTTCATGCGGTATTCCCCACCATCCCGAGCTCACGCTGGGCAGATGCGATAGCCGACTGCCATCTTGCCGCATTTCTCTCGTCTTTCGGGACTGCAAAGATGTTGCATATCCAGTGAACTCTGCCCAGATCGACTATGCGACTACCATATGGCAGCATCTGATCTTGAAGATCGTCAACATAATGAAAGCGATAGCCCGACAACAGATCAGATAAGCAATTTGGGGTGACCCCTCGCTCGCTTAGGGTGACGGGATTGTGTTCAAAAAGGATGCTAGGGCGATCTTCGCGTGAAAGCAGGTCCCGAGCTCCCCGCAGCGCGGCAACCTCACTTCCCTCGATATCCATTTTGATAAGCGTCGGCTGCACGCCTTTTTCCGCGCTGAATTGATCCAAGGTGGTCCCGTGACCGCATACAATCTGCTCGATGTCCCCGAATGGAGTGGCTTCATCGGTGATGACGCGCGAAACCAGAGAATTGCGTCTCGACAAGGCAATCCGCAACGGTCCGGGTGTGTCATTGAGCCCCAATGCGACAGGATAGACGGTATCGTGCACTCCTAATCGAGCGATTGAGGCCTGGAGCTTTGCAAAGGTTACGGCGACGGGCTCGAACGCATAGATTCGAGGCCTCTGGCTCTCAAGCATTTGAGCAAGATGCGTCGAGATGAAACCCATATTTGCTCCCAGGTCGTAAACAACCGCCGAGTCAAACTGCTTCAGCCAGCCGCGACAGAGCGCAAGCTCTTTCTCATACGCTCTTCGATGATAGAACGGATACTCGGACAAGTCGCCAACGTGACACAGGAAGTCGTATCCCAAGCCACTTTTTGCAACAAAGTTGCGAACTCCGATGGTGCTTAGTGCCCTCAACCAGAGGAATCGTAGGGCTCCACTGACGAGGGGCACATCTGATGCTGCGCTGGTAGGTACGAAGTCAACAGATCCGCAAACGAGTTTTATGCCGCGCCTCACAACCAGTTTTCGTGCCTTCTTTGCCCACTTTGATTCAATTTGAATAGAATCTCGGCATCCATGGGCCTGAATAGCGTCTCGCTCGGTCATCTCTCACCTTTCGCCAAGTATGTCTGCTCTCGTGTATGATAGAATTGTGCGAAGCGAAGCGTGCTACTTGGTCGTGCTGGAGATTCAATCACGAGGCTCAATCCGCAATGTGAACTCCCTGGCTTCGCCCGCCTCGAGAAGAATGAGTCCCCGCTTGCGTGTAAATTCGCCCGTGGAGCCCTCCGGGTCTGCGTATCCATGCCACGGCTCGATGCAAACGAAATCTCCTGGATTCTTCGACCAGATTCCCAAATCGTTGAAGTCGGCCCACAAGAGCCGAACGCTTGGGCCCGAGGAACCTTGATATTCAACTTGCGTGCTGTTGATGTTTAGGAGAATTACGGCATCATCTTGGAATAATCACTCCGATAACCGAAGCTCCTTGTGGCGGATTGGCGAACCAAAAGTCTGCGCTGAACAAGCCCCTCGTGTAGGCGCCCGATGGCATGAGGCTCGTCTCGTTCGAACCCGAGGACATACGAAGTCTTCTGCACGCGTTGTTGAAGAGCCCAACGGAACGCCGGATGAAGCCCGAATGAGGGCCGGTCACCGCATCGTAGGTCGCTCCCGTCGCACGTCCGCGGCCGGCTTGTCTTCCCTCAGTCCCTGATAAACGACCTGCCGGAGCAGGCCGTCATCTGTCCAGGTCAGGTACGTGACTTCCGCGACGAGTTCCGGACGAACCCAGTGCACGCGCGATAGCACGAGCGGTGAGCCGAAGCGGCTCGTCCGCGGCGGAGGCACGTCAATCGGCATGCGGTCGGTCGCGAGGGGCTTCCGCCGCGCCGAGAGCCTCGCCAGCTCGCGCACGCGCATGCCGGTGCCAGCGCGGCCGGCCGTACACGAGACGCCCCTCAGGGGCGTAGTAGGCGAGCAGGAGCGCTCCTAGATGAGGCCGGCTGCCTTCCGGATCGGTCCAGCTCATCACCGCTCGATCAGGTCTCGACTGGACCAGCAAGTACCCGGCGACCGCCGAAGGGCTGAACGCGCTGCCTGTCGATCGCGCCTATCTCGACGGTGAGCTTTGCGCCGTACGGCCGGATGGCACGACCTCCTTCAGTCTGATTCAGG